>DASUNQ010000397.1:0-4830 GCA_036277075.1 Thermoanaerobaculia bacterium | reverse complement strand
GCCTCGCTGCGCGCCGCGCGCGAGATGCTGGACCTCGGCCCGCGCGACGTGCTCGTCGGCTGGGTGCCGCCATGGCACGACCTCGGGCTCCTCCGCTTCGTCCTGGGCCCGGTCTGGTTCGGCGCCCCCTGCCACCTGGTGCCGCCGGCGATCCGCACGCTGCCGCTCTGGCTGGCGACCGCGGCGCGGGTGCGCGCGACCGTCCTCGGCGCGCCCGACTTCGCCTACCGCTTGGCCACCCGCCTGGTGGACGCGGCGGGGCTCGACCTCTCGGCCCTGCGCTACGCCACCGACGGCGGCGAGCCGGTGCGGCGGAGCACGATCGCGGCCTTCGAGAAGCGCTTCGGCGTCCCCGGCGTCGTCCGCCCCGGCTACGGCCTGGCCGAGGCCACCCTCGGCGTGACCTGCCTCGTCCCCGGCGAGCCGCTGCGCTGCGACGCGCACGGCAACGTCTCCTGCGGCGCGGCGCTGCCGGGGGTCGAGGTGCGGATCGCCGCCGAGTCCGACGGCACCGGGGAGATCTTGGTGCGCGGCGCGAACGTCTTCGCCGGCTACTTCGACGCCCCCGCGGCGACGCGCGAGGCGCTGCGCGGCGGCTGGCTCCACACCGGCGACGTCGGGCGGCTCGACGCCGGCGGCCACCTCTCCGTCCTCGGCCGGCGGCGGGCGCTGCTCAAGCGCGGCGGCGTGCCGCTCGCGCCGCGCGAGCTGGAGGAGGCGGCGGAAGGTGTGCCGGGGGTGCGGGTCGCCGCGGCCGTGGGCGTCCCGCCGGAGCCCGAGGGAGCGACCGAGTCGATCGTCGTCGCGATCGAGGGGGACCCGGTGGGGCCGGCGCCGGCCGAGCTCGCGGCCGCGACCTCCGACGCGGTCGCGGCCGCGGTCGGCTTCGCGCCCGACGCCGTCGTGGTGCTGGCGCCGCGCACGCTGCCGCGAACGCCGAACGGCAAGCTGCGCCACCAGGCGCTGCGCCGGGCGCTCGTCGAGGGGGAGCTGGCGAGCAGCCGGCCGACGGTGAGCGGCGGACCGTCGAGCGGCGCCGCCGCCGGCAGGCCGAACCGGCGCTCGCACTCGAGCAGCAGCTCGGCGAGGGCGATCGAGTCGAGCTCCAGGCCGCCGGCGCCGAGCCGCAGGTCGGGGAGCAGCTCGAGACCTTCGGCGCCGCGCGGCGCGCGCCGGCGGAGCAGCGCCCGAAGCTCCTCCTCCAGCTCGCCGGCGGGCCGCATCGCGCGGTAGTCTACGCGCCCGCAAGCTCAACGCCGATGCCGGTTTAGCTTGTTCGAGCGCCTCCCTTGCTCTAAGCTGGCGCCGCCTTTCTACGCTCCGAGGAGGGGGTCGCGGGCGCGATGGCGAAGAGGTGGATCGCGGTGGCGGGAGTCCTGCTCGCGGCCGCCCCCGGGGCGGCGCGCGGGGAGCCTCCCGCGGCGGACGCCGCCGGCGGCCTCAGCCTCGACTTCGGCCTCGAGCTGAAGGCGCATTACCGCGACAGCGAGCGCAACCGCTTCCCGGTCAACTTCCCACTCCTCCCGGGCGGGCAGCCGCCGGCCGAGAGCCGCGTCCTCGAGACCGTCGAGGCGGGGACTCACGTCGAGCTCTCGACCGTCACGCTGCGCCTCGACGCCGCCCGCGGCGAGCGGCTCGCGGCGCACGCCAAGCTCGATTTCGTCGACCGCTACGACCGCAACCCGACCTCGACCGACCGCGAATGGGACGTCGACGAGGCCTGGCTGCGCCTCGGGCGCGAGGCGGAGACGGCGACGGTCTCCGGCCGCCGCGGCGCCTACGTCAAGCTGGGGAAGTTCGGCAAGTTCGAGCGCCAGGACGACCGCCACCTCGAGAGCTACGGTCTCGCCGCCACCGCCTTCAACCGTTTCGAGGACACCGGGGTCGAGGTCGGCGTGGACCTCGGCCACCTCTATCTCAAGGGGGCGGCCACGCAGGGCAACCCCGTCTTCCTGCGCGACCCGAACGCCCTGGCCGGCGACCACGGCACCCCCGCGCTGCTCCGCTCCCCTCCGGACCCGGAGCTCGCGAGCGGCATCGTCATCCCCTACGACGCCGAGGTCGAGGACCCGGACCTCGGCGGCGACCTCGAGCTGGGCGCCGGCGTGGGCCTGCGCCTCGGCGACTCCGCCGGCCGCCTCGGTCTCGATCTCCTGGCCTGGAGCTACGGCCGCAGGCTCGCCGAGACGGTCGCGCTCGAGGGCACCTTCTACGGCGGCGATCTCGACCTGCTCGACGGGCCCTTCGGCCGCACGCCGCCGCCGGCGCTGGCGGGTGACGAGAAGCGCGAGGTGGGGGCCAACCTCTGGCTCTACGCCGGCGGCTTCAGCCTCTTCGTGCAGCTCGTCGACCAGGAGCTCGCCGGGCTCGAGCGCACCGGCGCCGAGGCCGAGGTGGCCTGGGCCTTCGAGCTGCCGCTCGTCGGCGCCGTCGCCGGCCGGCAGCTCTTCCCGTTCGTGGCGCCGGCGGTCCGCTGGTCGCGGCTCGACCCCGACTTCCGGAACCATCCGCTGACGCCGGCCCCCAGCTTCGCCTGGGAGTGGGAGAAGCTCGACGCCGGGGTGCGGCTGGGGCTGGTGCAGGGGATCGCCGAGCTGACCGTCGAGTACGCCGACAACTCCTTCGTCCTCGGCTCGGGGGCCGAGGCGAGCAACGACGAGCTGCTGACCACTCTGCGGTGGCGGCTGTGAGGCGGCGGGCGCTGGTCCTCGCGGCGCTCGCCCTCCTGCCGCCGGCGGCCGCGGCCGCCGAGCTGCGCGGCCGGGTCCAGCTCGTCGGCAAAGGGGGCAAGCCCGCTCAAGGGAGCGACCTGCGGCAGGCCGTGGTCTCCTTCCGGCCCGCCGCCGCGCCGGCGGCCGCGCCCGCGCCGGCGCCGCTCGAGATGGTGACGCGCAAGAAGGAGTTCGTGCCGCGCGTCCTGGCGGTGACGGCCGGCAGCCGCGTCCGCTTCCCCAACCAGGACCCGATCCTGCACAACGTCTTCTCCGTCACCCCCGAGCAGGCCTTCGACCTCGGCCTCTACCCGCGGGGCGCGGGCAAGGAGCAGCGCTTCGCCGAGCCGGGCGTGGTGCGGGTCTTCTGCAACGTCCACCACGCGATGGTCGGCTACGTCGTGGTGCTCGACACGCCGTTCCGCGTCCACCCCGACGCGCTCGGCAACTTCGCGCTCTCCGGGCTGCCCGCGGGGCCCGGCCGGCTCACCGTCTGGCACGAGCAGGTCGAGCCCTGGACGGTCGAGGTCGACCTCCCGCACCCGGGAGCGATCGCGGCCCGGCTCGAGGTCACCCGGCCGCGCCTCCCCGCCCACCTCAACAAGCTCGGCAAGCCCTACGGCGGCCGTGACCGATACCGCGACTAGGCGCGAAGGGCGTCGCGGCCTGTCGCTCGCCGCCCGCATCCTGCTGATCGCGGCGGTGCTGATCCTGCTCGCCGTCGGCGCGGCGGTGGCGATCACCGCCGTGCTCTCGCAGCGGGTGGCGCGGAGCGCGGTGCGCGAGGACCTCCAGCGCAGCGCCTCGGTGCAGGCGAGCTTCGAGCGCCAGCGCTACCAGCGGCTGGAGCTCATCTCGCGCCTCTTCGTGAGCGACCCCAGCCTGACCGCGTACCTCTCCGAGGCGGCCGGGCTGCGCGCCACCGGCTCGATCCTCGACCTCCTCGCCGAGCGGCAGAGCGACCTCGGCTTCGACTTCGCCATCCTCCTCGACCCCGCGGGGCGCGTCATCGCACGCACCGACCGCCCCGACGCGGTGGGGCAGGACCTCTCCCGGCGGCCCTTCATCGCCAAGACCGTGGCCGAGTTCCAGGCCGCCGGCGTCTGGCGCGAGGGGCACGACCTCTTCTACGCCGTGGCGGTGCCGGTGGCGCAGGACTTCACGCTCCTGGGCTATCTCGTGACCGGCTTCGCGATCACGCCGCGCGCGGCCGAGGAGCTCGAGGAGGTGAGCCGCACCGACGTGGCCTTCCTCGCCCACGCCGGCGCGCGGTCGCGGATCGTCGCCACGACTCTCCCGGCCCCGGCCGCCCGGGCGCTCCAGGAGCTGCTCGCCGAAGAGCCGGAGGCGCTCGCCGGCGACGGGGCGGCGCCGCGGCGGCTGGACCTGGCGGGGGAGCCCTGGCTGGCGCAGGTCTCGCCGCTCGAGGACGCCGCCGGCGGAGCGGTCGGCGCGACCATCGCCCTGGCTTCGCTGACCCGCGCCCTCGCCCCGTTCCGCCGCATCGAGACGGCCCTCCTCGGCGCCGGCCTCGCCGCGGTCCTCCTCGCCCTCCCCCTCACCTGGCTCTTCACCCGCCGCGCCCTGGGCCCCATCGAGCGGCTGGCGGCGGCCGCCGAGGCCGCCCGCCAGGGGCAGTACGACCAGCGGATCGAGGTCGAGCGCGGCGACGAGGTGGGGCGGCTGGCGCGCGCCTTCAACGAGCTGCTGGCCGAGCTGCGCGAGAAGCGGGACATGGAGCTCTACGTCACCGAGCTGTCGCGCAACCTGCCGGAGCCGGCGCCGGCGGCGCGCGCCGCGGTCGAGCCCAGCGAGGAGCGGTCGGTGCTGCTCATGGGGGTCGAGCTGCGCCGCCACGCCGGCGCCAAGGCCGACGGCGATCCGCGCCGCCCGCTCGAGCGCCTGGCGCGCGACCTCCGCCGCCTGGCCCACGCCGCCGCGGCGCGGGGCGGGCGGCTCGAGGCGACCGCCGGTCACCGCGCCCTCCTCTCCTTCACGGGGCCGTCGCGCGCCCTGGGCGGCCTCGCGGTGGCCGGCGAGCTGCTGGACGGCGGCGGCGGCGGCGAGAGCACCGTGGTGGCGCTCGCCGCCGGCCAGGTGATCTCGGGGCCGGTGCTCT
>DASUNQ010000396.1:0-2468 GCA_036277075.1 Thermoanaerobaculia bacterium | reverse complement strand
AGCGCCCCGCCGGGCGCCTCGAGTCGGAGGCGGCGGAGGCGCGGCCCGGCCTGGGCCGGCGGCCGGCCGCCGCCCAGCTCCAGCACCTGCTGCAGGCTCGCCCCTTCCCGTCCCTCGTCGTTGACGAAGCCCTGGAGGGCGAGGCCCGGCAGCTCGCGGAAGCCGTGGAGGTCGAGCAGGTAGGTGCGGCGCTCGGCATTGCGCAGGTCGACCGAGAGGGCGAAGGAGGCGTGCGGCGAGAGATCGCGCCCGAGGTCGAGCCGGGCGCTCGGGTCCGCTTCCTGGAAGACCAGCACCGGCCGCAACGCGACACGCTGGAGGCCGACCGACTCGCCGAGCCGGGAGAGGACGCGCGTGCCGTAGTAGCCGGCGAGACCGGCGGTCAGGCCGGCGCTAGGCTCCTCCGGCCGGTCGAGGAGGTCGAGCGGGCTCTCGGCGCCGCGCAGGCGCGCGATCGTCGGGTCCTGCAGCGAGCTGGTCGTGGAGAGCTCGACCCGCGGGTCGGTCAGCGGGTCGCCGGTGAAGACCAGCGCACCGCTGTCGATCCGCACCGTCTGCCCGTAGGCGAAGAGGAGCCCGCCGGGGTCGAGCTCGATCCGCCCCGCGACGACCGGCAGCTCCGGGGTGCCGGTGACCGCGAGCGACTGCCACCAGGCGCGGAGGTCGGCGACGTTGTTGCGGACGCGGACGCCGTCGGCGGTGACCACCGTGAGGTCGAGGTCGAGCGCCGCGAGCGCGCTCTCCTCGGTCCCGGGAAGGATCTCCGGCGCGAAGAGGAGGTCGCGCAGCTCGCGGTCGAGGTCGACGTCGCGGTCGAGGAGACCGCGGTCGAGCGTCAGCCGGCCGGAAAGGACCGTCCGGCCCGCGGCCGGGAGCTCGAGGCCGAGCCGGCCGGAGAGGAGCGCCGAGAGGCCGTAGTCAAGGCGATAGCGCACGCCGGAGAGGTCGAAGGCGAGCGCGGCCCCGCCGTCCGGCCGGCTGCCGCCGGAGACCGCGAGCGTGCCGCCGTTCCAGAGCGCGCGGAGCCGCTCGAGGCTCCAGCGGCCATCGCGCAGCGCCAGCGCCGCCTCCGGCGCCTGGATGCGGGTCGCGTAGGGCGCCGGCCAGAAGAACGACGCCTCGGGCCCCGCGGCCCGCACCTCCGCCGCGAGCGCGTCGGGTGGGCCGGAGACGACGGCCGTCAGCCTGAGCGCGCCGGAGCCGGCACCGCCGGCGAGGTAGGGGTTGAGGACGGCGGCGTCCAGGGTACCCGCGGCGTCGAGCGCGAGACGGGAGACCAGGGCCGCGGGGGGGTCCTCCAGGGGACGCCAGGCGGGATCGAGGTCGGCGCCGCCGCGCAGCTCGACGCCGGCCGCCGCGACCGCGCCGCCGGCGAAGCGCAGGCGAACTGGGAGCAGCTCCAGCCGCCCTTCGGCGAGCCGGACGACCGCCGGTCCTTCGGCCGCCGCCCGCGCGTCGGGGGTCTCGACGGTGAGCCCGGCGAGGCGAACCTCGCCGCGACCGGCGGCGGGAGAGCCAGGTTCGAACGTGAGCTCGGCGGCGAGGCCGCCGCGCAGCCGCTCCGGCCGCGGCGCGAGGCCGAGGGCGGCGAGGAGCGGTGCCGAGTCGAGCGCGGGGGCGTCGAGACGGAGCGACACCGGGCCGGGCGCGGGGGCGAAGGGTAGCGCGTCGAGCGCCGCGGCGAGCTGCGGGACCGCGCGGAGGGCGCCCAACGGCACCGTGGCATCCAGGCTCGCCGGCCCGGCGGCGCTCGCGATCCGCGGCGCGGCGAGCGCGAGGGTGCCGTCGCGCAGCGTGGCGGTCAGCTCGGCCTCGGGAAGCGCCGCGTGCAGTCCCCCGAGGCGCAGGTCGAGGTCGGCTTCGGCGAGGAGGGGCTCGAGGAGGACGCGGCCGGAGCCAGAGAGCGTCCGCTCGCCGGCGGCGGCGGAGAAGGATGCGAAGCGCAGCTCGCCGTCGCCGACCGCGGCGTCCAGCGCGAGCGCGTCGAGAGTGGCCCCGGCGGCGACGATCTCGACCGCCGACGCCGCGACTCGCGCGCTCCCGGCGAGGGTGGCGAGCGAGCCGGCGAAGCGGCCGTCCCCCTCGGCGCGCACGCTGGCGGCGCGGGCCGTGCCGGGAGCGTCGAGGCCCCCGACGTCGAGCGCGTAGGCGCCGGTCCAGGAGAGCGGCGCGAAGCCGAGGTCACCGTCGAGGACGAGGCGGAGCCGCTCGGCGGCGGCAGCCTTGCCGGCGGCGACGGGCATGGCGACTCGACTCCCGCCGGCGTCCAGGCGGGCGCGCAGGGCGGCGGTCGAGCCCGCGAGATCGAGGCGCCCCGACAGCGTGCCGGCCCATCCTTCGCGCGTGCCGGCGAGAGGTCCGAACAGGGCGACGGGGAGGGACACGAAGTCGGCGGTGGCCGAGCCAGAGCCGCTCCGCGGAAGTCCCTCGGCGTCCACCTGCACCCGCGAGCCGGCGACCGGCACCCA
>DASUNQ010000395.1:0-4365 GCA_036277075.1 Thermoanaerobaculia bacterium | reverse complement strand
CAGCCGACGCGCGGCGGCGCGCGCCGGCAGCTCCTCGAGGAGCAGCTCCGCCCAGAGCGGCAGGACGGCCTCCGCCGTCCGCTCCGCCCCCCGCTCGCGCCCGTTCGCGACCATCGCCCGGTAGAGCGCCGGGTCCGCGCGCAGGCGGTCGACCGCCGCCTCGGCCTCGGCCCGCGAGGCGACTTCCAGGTAGTCGAGCGGCGAGCGGCGGAGCTCGCGGTAGGCGACCTCCGGGCCGAGGAGCGCCGGCACCCCCGCCAGCCAGGCGTTGACCAGCTTGCTCGCCGGCTTCGAGCGCCAGAGGCTGCGCTCCGGCGGCCGCACCGCCACCACCAGGTCGAGCGTCCGATAGTCGGGCCAGTCGAGCGGCAGCTCGTCGGTGGCCGCGCCGGCGAACGCCGCCGAGTCGACGACCCACTCGACGCCTCGGGCCGCGAGGAAGTCCCGCCAGCCGGCGCCGCGCAGGTCCAAATGGAGATTGGCGTCGAACCCCTTGTAGGCGGCGCGCACCAGACGGGCGCCGCGCGCGGGGTCGCGCGGCACCAACCCGGGCTGCGGCCAGTGCGGCAGCGCGAAGCGGCGCCGGCCGTCGGCGAAGCGGCCGTTCTGGAGGATCTCGAAGTCGGCGGCGAGGGGCTGGCGGTTGTCGGCGCGGATGCCGACGAGGACCGCGCCGCCCCGCCCGCCGCCCGCGGCGAGGAGCGCCCGCTCGTGCTTGGCGTGGAAGACGACGAGCCCGACGGCCGGCGGGACGGCGGCGAGCCGCACCGGGAAACCGGCGCGCGCCAGCCGCAGGTAGGCCTGGAGCACCCAGATGCGCTCGCCGCGCTGGAACTCGCGCCAGTCGAGGTCGGGGTCGAGCCGCGCCAGCCGCCCGAGGTGCCGCTCGCCGGCGAGGAAGAAGGTGACCTCCACGCGCGCGGCAGACTAGCAAGCGGGAGCGCCGCGAACCGCGCGATAATCGCTCGCGGGCAAAGGAGAGCGCGATGGCGGTCGAGATCCGCGGCGAGTACGTGGGCGGCCTCAAGGTGGAGCTGACGCACGGGCCCTCGGGCACCGTGCTGCGCTCCGCCGCGCCGCAGGACAACCAGGGGGACGGCAGCTCCTTCTCCCCTACCGACCTCCTCGCCGCGGCGCTCGGCTCCTGCATGCTGACGCTCATCGCGATCGTCGGCACCCGCGAGGGGCTGGACCTCGCGGGCCTGCGCTTCCGGCTCGAGAAGCACATGGCGAGCGACCCGCGCCGCGTGAGCGCGGTGCCGGTGACGATCTGGATGCCCGCGGGCCTCACCGCCGACCAGCGCGCGAAGCTCGAGCGCGCCGCCCTGACCTGCCCGGTCCACCGGAGCCTCCCGCCCGAGCTCGAGCGGGAGGTGCGCTTCGTCTATCCGGACTGAGCCGGGTCCAGCGTCTCTAGGAGCCGTTGGGCCTCTTCCGGGGTGAAGACCCCGTCGTCCTTGCACTTCCAGATCATCACGCGCAGGGTCGCGCGCTGAAGGACGCCGACGGCTGAGGCGGTGGGGTCTTGCCCGGCCTCCTCGGGAACGGCGGGCGGGGATGGGCCGAGCGCTTCTTGGAAGAAGTCGCCGGGCGCAGCTCGATGGCCCGCAGCACGGCGAGGACGTACGCCACCTTGAGTTGCACCGCGCCGCGTAGCCTGCCGCAGGTAGTCCTGCCCGACCTGGGCGCTCTTCTCGACCTCGCGGTAGGTCTTGCCGGACTCGCGGATCCTCTCCTGCAGGGCCCCAAGACCTTCCGGTTTCCTCGTCCGCGGTGCTCAGAAAGCCGCCTTGTCCCGCACTCACGCGCCTCCGGGACCGTGCCGGCGGTCGCTTTTGCGTCCCGGACGCTCCGGTACGTGACGGCGGCGCCATTACGGTAACGGCGCGCCCGTTACGGAGACGCTCGTCCCGGTACCGTAACGGAGCGGCCGTCACGCTAACGGCGCTCCCGTTACGGAAACGGGGCGCCCGTCCTGGAGATGGAGCGCCCGTTACGGTAACGGAGCACCCGTTATGGAGACGGAGCTGCGGTTACGGTAACGGAGCGCCCATCACCGTAACGGAGCTTCCGGGAGCGATACGAAGCCTCCCCCACCGTCCTCGGGTTCCTCCACCGGCCGCGCGAAGCCCGCAGCGACTTCGTCCCCCCTGAACAGCCCAAGAAAGGAGGCAAGACATGCCCGAGTCCCGATTTCTCGTTCCCTCGCCGACCGGCTCAAGAAGTGGGAGCAGCTCCGCGACAGATCCCGAGCCTCCTCGAGCAGACGCCGCACCTGCGCGAGGAGCACGCCAACTTCGATCAGGCGCTCAAGCAGCTCGTCGTCTTCGAGCACGAGCAGGAGGCCGCGACCGCCCGCCTGCGGGAAGCCACGCGCCGGCGGGACCAGCAGGACAACCGCGTGCGCCTGCTCAACAACCGTCTGGTCGCCTTTTCTGTCTGTCACTTTGGTGGCCCGCCGCGAGTACTCGAGCAAGCAGCGGTTACGCCGGAGGCGGATAGAGCTCAGCCATCTTTCTCCACCGGCAAGCGAACTCCTTAAGTCTGCCGCGGAGCGCCTGTCCCGCGTCGAGGAGAAAGTAGAACCGTGAGCTGTAGGGCCGGAGGCGGACGGCATCCACCCTCGAAACCCGCGGCGGCGAGCCGGCGCGCGACGTGCGCTGCTTCTACCTCCGCACCCCCACCACACCGCGTCTGTTGGTGGTAGAGGAGCAATGCCCGACCCGGGCGACGGAGAGCGACGAGCTCGGCGATCGCCGTGCTCTTAGGGCTGAGTGCCGCACCTTCTAGGCCGTTGTCGGGATCCAGGAAGACGAGATCGGCGCCCTCCATTGACTTCACCATCCCCGCCGCCCAGTGTCGCCGCTCTGCCGGTGATCTGGGGCAGAGCTCACGGTGGAAGAGCGTGTCAGGCGGAAGGAGTGCCAGCGCTTCGAGGGACCTGATTGCGCGGCGGCACCGGCCGGCCTCAAAGTCCGCGACGAACGACGCGAGGGCGTCGAAGGCTCCGGGATCGAGATGGCGGAAGCGATCGGGCTGTTGGAGGTACGCCAGGTGTCGGCCGTCGTTCTCGGACTCTCCGACGCCGTCGGTTCGATACCAGGAGATGCCCAGGCGACACCCTGGAGCAAGTGCTCTTAGCAGCGCGAACTTGCCGAAGTCTCCGATGTCACCGGCGTAGCGATCCTGCATACTCGTTCTACCCCTTCGCGTCGTACCAACTCTGCCCCCAGCCGGCGTCGACGACGAGGGGGACGCCCAGCGAGGCGACGCTCTCCATCTCCTCGCGCACGGCGGCGGCGACGCTTCGACGTCCGCTTCCGGCACCTCGAAGACCAGCGCGTCGTGGACGGTGAGGAGGAGACGCGCCGCCTGCCGCGCTAAGCCTTCAACGATCTGCCTGGCGCGGGTCGTCGGTGGCTGCCCCAGTGGTACCGTCAATTCGCTCCTGGTAGAATGCTAAGGGAGGAAAAAGCCCAGGCTACGAGCCAGGAGACGCATGGCGACTTCACCTGGACGGATGCTTCGATGACGCCTTTCCTTTGCCCGAGCAGGAGCGTCCAATCCGTAGAAGGTGAGGTTGGCTAGCAGGCTCATCCCGATGCTGTCGAAGTCTCCGCGCCTGTAGGTTGATTTGACGTAGGCGAGATTGGACCCAACCATCGACTTTCCTTTGGCGCGTGCGCCAGAAAGGAGCAAACTTATGAGGAGTCTCCGGTTCCACGTTGGTCTTTTGGTTCTGGTTCTTCTTTCAGCTCCGGCGGGCAAGCGGGCCGTCGCACATGAAGGCGAAGGCGCCGAAGCACTGGGAGGTCCCTGGAATTCTGCCACTGCTGCGCCTGAATGTAAGACCGCGAACAACTCCGAATGGCGGAGTGGCCCCACTTCCCTTTCCCTTTGCACCAATACAAGCCCCTGGTTCTCGTGGCGCTACACTGAATATCCGGGTGGCCCGGCCTGTGGTTGGACACACTTCTTCTGTGATGGCCCGGAAACTCACCAAGGCTGCTATACGGAGTACTACAGTTATGTATATTGGTGCCAGTGCCCTTAAATCGAGATGCCGAGGTCGCCGGTTGCCTGGATGAGGTAGTTCAATCATGGGGGTCCTGGCGCTTGTCGCCTAGCTGTTCAGATTCGGTAATTACCCGACAGTCGGCCCCTGGAGCGGCGGTCACGCGGCTTCGGATTCCTCCTCCATCTGAGTCTCCTGAGGGATGAGCGGGGGCAGCTCGGCGACGCCGAGAGCCTCCCGCAGAGCCTGCGCCGGGGTGCGGCCCTGGAGCCGGTAGCCCTGGTGGCTGCGCTGGAGATTGTAGAAGCTCAGGTAGCGATCGAGGTCGGCCTGGATCTCGGCGACGTTCT
>DASUNQ010000394.1:0-5827 GCA_036277075.1 Thermoanaerobaculia bacterium | reverse complement strand
GACGGGAGCCGACGCCGCTCGCTGGACGGCCGCGGCGCTCGACGCCTGCGCCGGCAAGTGGCAGCGCCGCCTGCAGTGCCAGCACGCCCAGCCGGCGCTCCAGCGCCTCGTCCTGCAGTACCCGCAGGCGCTGCCGCCTCCCCTCCTCGCCCGCGTGCGGGCGGAGGCGGTCGCGATCGGCGCCCCGCCGGGGCCGGAGGCGGTGCGCGACCCCTGGCGCTTCAAGGAGACCGAGAACCAGCGGGTGCTGCTGATCGCGCGCAGCCTGGGCGCGCAGGCGCTCGCCGGCACCCCGGGCTCGCCCGCGGCGCGCGCCTGGGGCGACTACGCCGAGGCGTTCCTGGCCGCGCACGACCGCGACGGCTGGTACGAGGCCGAGAGCCCCGGCTACCTCGCCTCCTCGATCACCTCGCTGCTGCACCTCGCCGACCACGCGCCGCGCCCCGCCGTGCGCGAGCTCGCGGCGCGGCAGCTCAACCTCCTCTTCGCGCGCTGGGCGCAGGAGCAGGCCGGCGGCTTCCCGGCCGGCGCCAAGAGCCGCACCTACGTCCACTGGGCGCTCGGCCACCGCAACACCGCCTGGCGCGCCTGGGCCTGGCTGGCCGGGGCGCTGCCGTCGCCCGAGGGGCTCAGCTTCATGGACTGGCCGGAGCTGCCGGCGAGCGGCTACGAGCTGCCGGCGCCGGTCGTCGAGCTCCTGGCCGAGCGGCGCCGGCAGAAGCCGTACGAGGTGCGGGCGCGGCGGCGCATCGACCTCGGCGAGCGCCAGGACCTCGACGCCGCGCTCTACAGCTACGCGACGCCGGACTACGTGCTGGGGACGGCGCAGGCGGTCGCCGGGCTGCGCCTCAGCGTCTCGGGCGGGCAGGAGATCCTCGCCGCCCTCCACCCCGAGTGCGGCTTCGCGCCGCTCTACCTCTGGAGCCGCAGCGAGAACCCGCGCCGCGACCGCTGGCGGAGCTGGGGCGCGCAGGACCTCACGGTCGGGCACCGCAACCTGGCGCTCGCCCGTCTCGGCGGCGACGGGGCCGTCGGGCACGCCTACTTCGCCCCCGGCTGGTCGCGGCCGGAAACGATGGCCGGGCCGGACGGGGCGGTCGTCGTCGCGCGCTGCGGCGACGCCTACGCCGCGCTGACCACGGCCGGGGGCTGGGAGGTGGCGCCGGCGCCGCAGCGCCTCCCCGGCTACTACGGCGGCGACAAGGCCTATCGCGACGCCTGGGTGGCGGTGCCGCGCGTGCAGCCGGCCCGGGTGGCGCTCGAGGCCGGGCGGCGTGAGGAGGACGGCCCCTTCGAGCGCTTCCGCGAGCGGCTCGCGGGGGCCCGCCTCGAGGAGGTCGAGGGCGAGCTGCGCTACCGCAGCGCCGCCGGCTTGGCGCTCGCCTTCCGGCCCGGGGAGCGGGCGAGCGCGGCAGGGCGGCCGATCGACGCCGCGGGCTACGCGCCGCTCGAGGGGCCTTTCCTGTCCCGCCCGCGCGCGGGCGGGTGGCGCTTCGCCTGGAAGGCGGTGCGGCTCGACTTCCCCGCGCTGCGCGCGGAGGCGGGACGGTGAGGCTGCGCACGCTCTGGGAGCTCACCAAGGAGACCTACCTCGAGTGGCGCCGGGACGACACGCTGACGCTCGGCGCCGCGCTCGCCTACTACACGATCTTCTCGCTCGCGCCGCTGCTGGTCGTGGTCATCGCCATCGCCGGCTCCGTCTTCGGGCGCGATGCGGTGACCGGTCAGCTCGTCGGGCAGATCCAGGGCCTCGTCGGGCGCCAGGGGGCGGAGGCGGTCCAGACCATGATCGCCAACGCCTACCGCGAGGAGTCCGGCCCCTGGGCCGCGGCGGTGGCGGTGCTCGCCACCCTCTTCGGGGCGACCGGCGTCTTCGCGCAGCTCCAGGCCTCGCTCAACAAGATCTGGAACGTGCCGCCCGGCCGCCAGCCGGCGCTCAAGGCGCTGCTCAAGGCGCGCGCCGTCTCCTTCGGCATGGTGGTGGGGATCGGCTTCCTGCTCCTCGTCTCGCTCGTCGCCTCGGCGGCGCTCGCCGCCCTCGACGAGCTCGTGGGCGGCTTCTGGCCGACGCTCCAGCCGCTGCTCCAGGGCTTGAGCTTCCTCCTCTCCTTCGCCCTCGTCACCCTGCTCTTCGCGATGATCTACCGCATCCTGCCGGACGTGCGCATCGAGTGGCGCGACGTCTGGGTCGGCGCCGCCGTCACCGCGCTCCTCTTCACGGTCGGCAAGTTCCTGATCGGCCTCTACCTCGGCCAGAGCACCGTCGCCTCGACCTACGGCGCCGCGGGGTCGCTGGTGATCGTCCTGCTCTGGGTCTACTACTCGACCCAGATCCTCTTCTTCGGCGCCGAGTTCACCCAGGTCTACGCCTGCCGGCGGGGCTCGCGCGGGGGAAAAACGGAAGGGGGCGCCGGGCGGCGCCCCCTTCACTGTCCTGCCGGCGGGGTCTAGAAGCGCACCCGCAAGCCGAGCTGGGCCAGCCGCTGCTCGCCCTGGAGCGGGTCGCCGGCGAAGGCCGACGGATTGCCGAAAGCATCCGGCCGCGCCGGGTTCTTGTCGTTGAGCAGGTTGAAGATCTCGCCGATCAGCTCGAGGCTGAAGTCGTCGGTGAAGCTGAACTCCTTGGACACGCGGATGTCGAACTGACTGAAGGCGTCGCCGCGGCCGGTGTTGACGCCGCTGACGCCCGGGCGCAGGTCGATGAGCGAGCCGTCGCCGTTGAGGTCGGCGTTGGCGTGCTCGAGGTAGGGCGTCGCCGAGCGATAGCGGAGCATGCCGGAGGCGTTGAGCCCCCACGGCCCGTGCCAGAGGCCGCCGAGGGTGATGCGGTGCCGCGCGTCGGTGTAGAGCGGCCCGAAGCAGCGGCCGCACTGGGGGTCGAGCGGGTTGATCGACTGGTCGCGCCGGCCGCGGATGACGCCGACGTCGGCCTGGGCGCCGGCGTCGGTGAGCCGGAACTCGTCGGCCCCGGCGAGCACGTTCCCCTCGGCCTCGGACCAGGTGTAGAAGCCCTGCATCTCGAACTTGTCGCGCCGGATGCGGCCGCCGATGTTGATGCCGTCGTAGGTGGCCCGCCCGCCGCCGTACCAGATGCGGAAGTTGGCGAACTGCGGGAACCGCGGCGCGCCGGTGGCCTGGTCGATGACGTTGGCGCGGAAGCGGTAGGGGATGTCGTGGTAGTCGATGGAGATCAGCTCGAGGTTGAGCCCCAGCCAGTTGTTGACCTGCCAGGAGTAGCCGAGCGAGATCTGATCGGAGTACGGGGTGGCGAGGGTCGGCGAGGCGATCTCGTCGGCGCCGGCCCCGAGCTCCGCGCTCGGCAGCTGGTTCGGCAGGCAGTTGGTGGTCACCGAGCCGAGGCACAGCGGCTGGCCGGGCTGGAAGTTGGGGATGCCGGCCGGGTTGACGTGGCGGAAGATCGTGCCGTAGAGCGACTGCACCTGGATGGCCGGGAAGAGGATCGTGGCGTTGGTGTACGGGAAGTCGAAGTAGGTGCCGTAGCCGCCGCGCACCAGGTGGCGGCCGTCGCCCTTGACGTCGAAGGTGAAGCCGAGGCGCGGCGCGAGGTTGTCGTCGTCCTCGTCGAGCACGCCGTCGAAGTTGCGGAAGTCCTGCAGGTAGTACTCGTTGTACGTCGTCTGGTTGTGCAGCACCTGGTAGAGCGCGTTGGAGCGCTGGTCGAGGTCGAAGCCGGTGAAGTAGTCGTAGCGCAGGCCGAGGTTCAGGGTCAGCCGATCGTTGAAGGACCAGTCGTCCTGGATGTAGCCGCTGGTCTGTTCGATGGGGGTCTCGTTGCCGGCGAAGCCGCCGAAGACCTCGACCACCGTGATCGGCGAGCCGATGCGGTCCTCGGAGGCGGTGAACGCGCCGGCGATGCCGGTCGTGAAGTCGCCGCCCAGCGAGGGCTCGTCGATGTAGTTGAGGCCGACCTTCCAGTCGTGGCGGTCGCCGGCGATGGTGGTGGTGAAGCTGAAGTCGTCCTTGAACTGCCGCTTCCGCTGGTGGGTGGACTGCGGCGTGTTGATGTTCTGGCCGGTGAAGAAGCCCGACGGATAGGAGATCAGCGGGTCGCTCGAGTCGGCGGCGATCGAGTTGTCGAACGAGGTGTACTGGAACACGAACTCGTTGAGCATCTCGCTGCCGATCTGCGCGTTGTAGCCGGCGAGGAGGGACTCGTACTCGTTGGTCAGGGTGCCGAGCCCGCTCGGCGCGGCCAGCGGGCTGGCGCCGTACTTGTCGGCGTTCTCCTGCATGCCGTAGCGTACCTGCAGGAAGTTCTTGGGATTGACGTCCCAGGTGGCCTTGGCGGTGAGCAGCTCGTCCTCGAAGGGCAGCGCCACGACGGTGCCGTCGAAGGTCGGGAAAAGGCCTTCGGTGAAGACCGTGTAGTTGGTCGTCCGGTCGGTCTTCTCGTAGGTGGCGAAAAAGTGCGCCCGGTCGCGCACGATCGGGCCGCCGATCGAGCCGCCCCACTGCTCGCGCTCGAGCTTCTGCTTCTCGATGCCGGCGAGCTTCTCGGTCTCGGTCTTCTCGGCCAGGCCGTCGTCGCGGAAGAAGCCGTAGACGCTGCCGTCGAAGTCGTTGGTGCCGGTCTTGGTGACGACCGTCAGCACGCCGCCCGAGGAGCGGCCGTACTCGGCCTTGTACTGCTGGGTCTGGATCTTGAACTCCTGGACGGCCTCGAGGTTAAAGTTCTGCAGCGCGCCGCCGATCGTGTCGTCGGTGTTGTCGCCGCCGTCCATGGTGAAGTTGATGTTGCGGCCGATGCCGCCGCCGAGGGCGACCGTCAATTGCCCCGGCTTGGTGGGGTCGGAGTTGAAGGCGAGCGTGGTGCCCGGGGCGAGCGCCGCGAGGTTCGCGAACTGGCGGCCGTTGAGCGGCAGGTTCTCGAGCTCGTCCTGGCTCACCACGGTGCCGATCGACGGCTCGGTGGCGACCAGCGGCGCCTCGTCGACGACGGTGATCGTCTCCTCGATGGCGGAGCTCTGCAGCGTGACCTCCAGCCCGCGGTCGGTGGCGACGTTGACCTGCACGTCTTCCACCACCACCGGCGCGAAGCCGGACAGCTCGACCCGCACGTTGTACCGGCCGGCCGGCAGCGCCGGGATGCGGAAGGTCCCGTCCTCGACCGAGACACCGACGCGTTCGAGGCCGGTTTCGGTGTTGGTGGCGGTCACCGTGGCGCCCGGCAGCGCGCCGCCGGAGCCGTCGTTGACGTTGCCGGAAATCGAGCCGCCGCTGGACTGCGCCACGGCGGCGCCCGGCAGCAGGGCCGTCATGCAGGCGAGCGCGAGCAGCGCCGCGCCGGCCTTCGACAGCAGGGATGAGTTGGTTCGTTGCATCGTTCGTCTCCTTTTGTCCTCAGATCCTAACGACAATGACGGGGTGCCAAGCGACGCGGGTGCGGCGGCTCGGTGGGCGGCGGTCACCTCCCTCCCGGCGCCGCCCCCGCCGCGGGCCCGGCCAGGCGGGCCAGGAGGCGGCGGGCGGCCGAGCGCTGCTCGGCGAACTCGGGTACGTCCGCGGCCGCGGACAGGAAATCGCGGTAGGCGGCGACGGCGGCGGCGCGCCGGCCCAGGAGGTCGAGCGCGATGCCGCGGTTCAGACGGATCTCGTGGTGCGCCGGCGCCAGCGCCAGAGCGCGGTCGAAGAGGGGGAGGGCGTCGGCCGGCCGGTCGCGCGCCACGGCGAGCGTGCCCAGGCCGTTGAGCGCCTCGCCGTAGCGCGGCGCCGCGGCCAGCGCCCGGCGGTAGGCGGCCTCGGCCTCCTCCAGCCGCCCCTCGGCGCGCAGGGCGTTGCCCAGGTTGTTGAGCGCCGGGGCGTTGCG
>DASUNQ010000393.1:0-15796 GCA_036277075.1 Thermoanaerobaculia bacterium | reverse complement strand
CCGGCCGGCCGGCGCGGGATGGCGCCGCGGGCCGCCGCGGCGCGCGCGGCTGCCAGCCGCTCCTCCAGTCGCACGCGCCGTCCCGCGGCGTGGCTTCGCGGCGGCGTCGCCTGCGGCTCGGGCATCAGACCGCCCGAGCCTCGCCCGCGAGGAGGGCGCTCTCCTCGGCGAGGAGCGCCTCTTCCACCGCCCGCGCGAAGTCCTCGAGAATCGGAGCCTCGAAGAGGGTGAGCAGGGGCAGCTCGAGGTCGAGGACGTCGCGCAGCCGCGCCAGCATGCGCGCCGCGACCAACGAGTAGCCGCCGAGCTTGAAGAAATGGTCGCGTGCGCCGACCTGCTCGACGCCGAGCAGCTCGGCCCACAGGCCGGCCACCAGCACCTCGACCGGGTGGCGCGGCGGCACGTAGGCGCGGGCGAGAGGCACCGCCGGGGCCGGCAGCGCGTTGCGGTCGACCTTCCCGTTGGGGGTGAGAGGGAGAGCGTCGACCGCCACCCAGACCGCGGGGACCATGTAGGCCGGCAGCCGCTCGGCGAGCCAGGCCCGCAGCGGCTCCAGGTCGGCGGCGTCCCCCGCCTCGAACGGGGCGACGTACGCCACGAGCCGCTTCTCGCCGTCGGCGGCGTCCCTTGCCGCGACCGCCACCTCGCGCACCGCCGGGTGCTCCACCAGCGCCGCCTCGATCTCGCCGGGCTCGATGCGGAAGCCGCGAATCTTGACCTGCTCGTCGGCGCGGCCGACGAAGTCGAGGGCTCCGTCGGGGAGCCAGCAGGCGAGGTCGCCGGTGCGGTAGAGGCGGGCGCCGGGCTCTCCGCGCTCGGCGGCGAAAGGGTCGGGAACGAAGCGCTCGGCGGTGAGGTCCGGCCGGCCGCGATAGCCGCGGGCGAGGCCTCCGCCGCCGACGAAGAGCTCCCCCGCCACGCCGAGGGGAGCCCGCTGGAGCAGGGGGTCGAGCAGCTCGACGCGCACGTTGGCGATCGGGCGGCCGATCGACGGCGGGCCGGATTCTCCACCGGCCGCCACCTCGCCGGCGGTCGCGACGACGGTGTTCTCGGTGGGTCCGTAGTGGTTGACCAGGCGGAACGGGAGCGGCGCCGCCGGGGCGCGATGCAGGCGATCGCCGCCGGTCAGCAGGGCACGGAGCCGGAGCGCGCCGAGCGGCGCCCGCTCGAGCGGCTCGGCCAGCAGCGCCTCGGCGAGCGGCGTGGGCAGGAACGCGAGGGTCACCCGCTCGCCCGCCAGCCAGCGCGCGAGTCGCGCGGCCGAAGCGCGCGTCTCCTCGTCCGGCAGGTGGAGGCTCGCGCCCGCGGTGAGGTACGGCCACACCTCCCAGACGGAGGCGTCGAAGGCGGGCCCGGCGAGCTGGGTGGCGCGGTCGGCGGCCGCGACGCGGTAGGTCCGGCGGTGCCAGGCGACGAGGTTGAGCAGGCTTCCGTGCGCGACCTCGACGCCCTTCGGCTTGCCGGTCGAGCCCGAGGTGTAGATCACGTAGGCGAGCGCTTGCGGCGGCGGATCGGCGAGAGGGAGCGGCGCCGCCTCCTCCTGTCCCCACGGTCGCTCGACCGCGTCGAGGACCACGAGCGGCGCGCCCGCGGCCGCGACCCGGTGCGCCAGCGACTCCTCCGTCACCACCGCGCCCACCCGCCCATCGGCGACCAGCCAGGCGAGCCGCTCGGCGGGGTAGGCCGGATCGAGCGGCAGGTAGGCGCCGCCGGCCTTGAGCACCGCCAGGGCGGCGACGACGGTCTCGGGCGAGCGTTCGAGCAGGACGGCCACCGGGACTTCGCAGCCGACGCCGAGGCGGCGGAGGTGGCGGGCGAGACGGTTGGCGCGGGCGTCCAGCTCGCCGTAGGTGAGCCGCTGGCGCGAGGGCCCGCAGATCGCCAGCGCCTCGGGCTCGGCCGCCGCCCGCTCCTCGAAGAGCCGGTGGACGGGTCGCGCCAGCTCCACCGCCGCCGCCGTGTCGTTCCAGCCCGTGAGCCGCCGGAGCTCCTCCGGAGAGAGGAGGGGCAGCTCGGACAGTCGGCGGTCCGGTTCCAGGGCCGCCCCTTCCAGGAGGGTCGCGTAGCGCTCCATCAGCCGCTCGACCGTCGAGTCGTCGAAGAGGTCGCGCGCGAACTCCCACTCCATCGCGAGCCCGTCCCCCTCTCCCGCTTCGACCAGCCCGCCGCGCCGCGCCGCCCCCGGCATGACGACGACGTTGAGGTCGAACTTGGCCGTCCGGTTGTGCCGGTACTCGATCCCGGCGACGAGCCCCGGCCAGGCCAGCTCGGGCACCGCCGAGTCGTGGAAGCTGAACGCCACCTGGAAGATCGGGTTGCGACTCGGGTCGCGCTCCGGCGCCAGCTCCTCGACCAGCTTCTCGAACGGCACCTCCTGGTGGGCGTAGACGCCGAGCGCCGTCTCGCGCACCCGGCGGACCAGCTCGCGGAACGTGGGGTCGGCGCCGAGGTCGGTGCGGAAGACCGCGGGGTTGACCATCATGCCGACGATCTCCTCGGTCTCGCGCGGCCAGCGGTTGGCGACCGCCGAGCCCACGACCACGTCGGTCCGCCCGGTGAGGCGGCCGAGGAGCGCGTCGAAGGCGGCGAGGAGGGTCATGTAGAGGGTCGCCTCGCACTCCTGCCCGACGGCGCGAAGGCGCGCGGCCAGGCCGGCCGGCAGCTCGGAGGTCAGCGTCCCCCCGCGATAGCTGGGCACCGGCGGACGTGCCCTGGCGCCGGGGAGCTCGAGGGCGGGGGGTGCGCCGGCGAGCTGCTCGCGCCACCAGGCGAGCCGCGGCGCCAGGGCCTCGCCGTCGAGCCAGCGGCGCTGCCAGGCCGCGTAATCGGCGAACTGGAAGGCCGGCTCCGCGAGGGGCGAGGGCGCGCCGGCGGCGAAGGCGCCGTAGAGGGCCTTGAGCTCGCGCAGCACGAGCGCCAACGACCAGCCGTCGTGGACGAAGTGGTGCTCGACCATGACGAGCTGATGGAGCTCGGGAGCGCGCGCCAGGAGGAGCCAGCGCACCAGCGGGAAGGCCGCGAGGTCGAAGGGGCGCGCGCACTCGGCGTCGATCAGCCGCTCGGCCTCGCCGCCCCGCGCCGCCTCCGGCAGGGCGGAGAGGTCGACGCGCGGCAGGCGCGCCACCGCCGCCGGATGTTCGACCGGATGCACCCGCTGCAGCGGCCTCCCGTCCTCCTCGCCGAAGCTGGTGCGGAAGACCTCGTGGCGGCGGACCAGCTCGTCGAGACCGCGCGCCAGCGCCGCGACATCGAGAGCGCCTTCGAAGCGCAGCGTGATCTGGGTGTTGTAGGCGAGCAGTCCCGGCGTCAGCTTCTGCAGCAGCCAGACGCTCTCCTGCGGGTAGGAGAGCGGCAGCGGCCGGTCGCGCCGCACCCGCCGCAGCGCCGGAGCCTCGGGAGCCGCCGCCTCCCGCGCCCGCTCCTCGACCGCCGCGGCGAGGCCGGCGAGCGTGGGCGCCTCGAACAGCGCCGCGAGGCTGAGGTCGACGCCGAGGACCTCACGCACGCGTGCCAGGAGCTGCCCGGCGAGCAAGGAGTGCCCGCCGAGGTCGAAGAAGTGGTCGTCGCGGCCGGCGCTCTCGACCCCGAGCACCTCGCACCAGAGCGGCGCGAGCGTCCGCTCCGTGGCCGTCCGGGGCTGCGCCGGCGCGGCTCGGGAGAGAGCGGCCGCTGCGGCGGCGGCCGGCGCCGGCAGCGCCCGCCGGTCCACCTTGCCCCCCGAAGTGCGCGGCAGCGCCGCCAGCTCGATCCAGAGCGACGGCACCATCGCCTCCGGCAGGCGTTCGCGCAGCCAGGCGCGGACCGCGCCGGCCGGCGCGCCCCCCGGCTCGCGCGGCACGAGGTAGGCAGCCAGCCGCTGCTCCCGGGCAGCGCTCGCCGCACCGGCCGGCGGAGGAGCGATCTCGCAGGCCGCGACCGCGACTTCGCGCAATGCCGGGTGCCCGGCCAGCGCGGCCTCGACCTCGCCCGGCTCGATCCGCACGCCGCGGACCTTGACCTGCGCGTCGGCGCGGCCGAGGAAGCGGAGCTGCCCGTCGGGGCGACGGGCCGCGAGGTCTCCCGTGCGGTAGAGGCGGGCGCCGGGCGCCGGGCTCTCGTGGTCGGGAACGAAGCGCTCGGCGGTGAGGTCCGGCCGGCCGAAGTAGCCTCGCGCCAGGCAGCGGCCGCCGAGATAGAGCTCGCCGTCGGCACCGTCGCCGACCTCGCGCAGGGAAGCATCGAAGAGCCGCGCCGCAACGTGCGGCAGCGGGTGCCCGATCGGCACCGCCGCGCCGTCGAGCTCCTCGTCCGGCCGCGGCTCGAAGCAGGTGGCGGTGACCGTGGCCTCGGTCGGACCGTAGGCGTTGAGCCACCGAACCGACCGCGGGGCGCGCGCCCGCCAGGCCGCCAGCCGCTCCGGAAGGACCGCTTCGCTGCCGGTCACCACCAGGCGCAGCGCAGGGGGCGGAAGCAGCTCCGGGTCGCGCTCCATCTCCGACACCCACTGGTGCCAGATCGCGGCCGGCAGGTTCGCCACCGTCACCGCCTGCCGGGCCAACAGGCGGTGGAGCTCGCGCATCGAGCCCTGCGCGGCGTCGCCGCGGAAGACGACCGTGGCGCCGCGGGCCCATGCCGGGAAGAGCTCCTCGGCGGCGACGTCGAAGGCCAGCGACGAGAACTGCAGAACGCGGTCCTCCGGGCCGAGGTCGTACGCCTCCGCGATCGCGCGGCAGTGCGCGAACAGGGACGCGTGCGGCACGACGACACCCTTCGGAGCACCGGTCGAGCCGGAGGTGTAGATGACGTAGGCGGCCTGCTCAGGATGGACCACGGAGTCCTCGTCGAGCGCCTCCCAAGCGGCGGCCGTCGCGCTGGCCTCGCCGCCGTCGTCGAGACAGACGAGCGGCGAATCCGGCGGCAGGCGATCCCGCAGGTGACGCTGTCCGAGGACCAGCGCGGGCCGCGCGTCGGCGAGCAGCGCGGCGAGGCGGGCGGGGGGCTGGGTCGGCTCGAGCGGCAGATAGGAGCCGCCGGCGCGGAGCACCGCGAGGAGCGCCACCGCCAGCTCCGGTCCGCGCTCGAGGCAGATCGCGACGCAGACTTCGGGGCCTACTCCCGCGGCGCGCAGCCGCGCCGCCAGTCGGCGCGAGCGCAGGTCGAGGATGCCGTACCTGAGCCGCTCGCCACTCGCGAAGCGCGCGGCGACGGCTTGCGGAGCCCGCCGCGCCTGGGCGGCGAAGAGATCCTGCACACCGCGCGGCGCGTCCAGCGTCTCGCCACCCGTCGTCCCCTCCTGCGCCATGCAGCTCCGCCTCCGTCGGCGCGGCCGTTCGAGGTGCGCGACCTCGCGCGGCCCGGCCGGCGTTGACCTGTGGACAAGTCGATGAACCGCGCCACCCCATAGAACCCATGCGGAGGCGGCTGCGGTGTTTTCGTTCCAACCCCAGGGTGTCGCTAAAGCGTGGGTACGGGACAGTTTGCGAAAAGGGCCATGCGCTCATACTCGCTATGCGCACAACCCTGAGCGATGCCGCTCCGCGGACTGCTCACGACGCTTGACTTACGCTATGTTACCGCCCTAAGATCGACCGTGCCGGAGAGTCGCCGTTCCGGCGCCAGCCGGCTTC
The DNA here is from genome assembly GCA_036277075.1 of Thermoanaerobaculia bacterium. Lineage (GTDB taxonomy): Bacteria > Acidobacteriota > Thermoanaerobaculia > Multivoradales > UBA5704 > DASUNQ01. Next base: position 10,190 of record DASUNQ010000393.1, on the reverse strand, counting down.
ACAGCGGCAGGAAGGCACTCGACGCATGCACCTCTTCGAGAACCTCGGCAGGGCCCTGCGGTGGCTCCGCGACCGCCAAGGCAAGAAGCAGTACGAGGTCGCGGAGTCGGCGGGTATCACGAAGGGGATGCTGTGCGCCTACGAGACCGGCAAGCAGCGGCCTTCTCTGGAGACGCTCGACAAGCTCCTCCTCGCGCTCGGGTGCGACCTGCTCGCATTGCACGAGGCGCTGGCCCTGGTGAGCGGCCGCTATGCCGCTCTCCAGGTCGCCGCGCCGCGGCCGTCGGCCCCGCGCGGCGCCTACCCTCTGCCGCCGCCGGAGGCCGGCGCGGTGAGCGACCTGCCGGTCGCGGGGGTCGGCGAGGTGCTGCGCGGATTCCACGCGCTCGTGCGCCAGCTCCAGGTCGTGCTCGAGCAGGTCCCCGCCGGCGTGCCTCCCGCGCCGGACCTGCCGCCGCAGCGCCGCCGTTGAGCGCCGCTCCTTCCCGGCCGGCGCGGCGCCCTAGGCCGGCCAGAGCGCTGGGGGGTAGACGCCGCGGGAGACGAGCTCGCCGATCTGTGCCGCGACGTCGGTCCGGTCCTGCGGATAGGTCATGCCGAACCAGCGGTCGGAGGTGGGGAGGAGGCGCACCCGTGCCTCCCCTGCGCGGATCAGCTCGTCGACGACGCTCGGGATGTAGAGCTCGGCCTTGGGATCGCTGCCGTGCTCGGCCAGGAAGCGGGCGAAGCTCTCCTCGAGGTGCGGGAAGAGGTCAGGGCGGAGGCCCCAGAAGTTCATCGACACCGGCTCGCGCCCGGTGAAGCGCCGCTCGCCGCCGCCCTGCTCGAGCGCACGCGCGCCGTCCGCGGTCGGTTCGATGGCGGTGTGCTCGGTGACGCCGGTCAGATGGCCGTCGACCGTCACCGCGCAGACGCCCCGCGCCACCGTGCCGTGCGGCGAGAGCGTCTTCCCCAGCTCGTAGCCGACCATGGCGTAGTCGTGCGCCTCCCGCCGCAGGAATTCGGCCATGCGCGCGAAGCTCCCGCCGCCGTAGAAGTCGTCGGCGTTGATGACCATGAAGGGGCCGCCGAGCCGCTCCCGCGCCGCGCGGATCGCGTGCGCCGTCCCCCAGGGCTTCGTCCGCCCCGGCGGCGGCGCCCAACCGGGCGGCAGGTCGTCGAGGTCCTGGAAGGCGTAGGCGACCTCGACCACGCTGGCGTAGCGGCGGCCGCGCAGCGCGTGGAAGTCGGTCTCCATCTCGCGGCGGATCACGACGACCACCCGCTCGACGCCCGCCCGCGCGGCGTCCCAGACCGAGTAGTCCATGACGAACTCGCCGCTCGGCCCGACCGGAGCGATCTGCTTCAGACCGCCGAAGCGGGATCCCAGGCCTGCCGCCATGATCAGCAGCTCGGGGGCGGGCCGGGTGGCGGGGTTTTCGCCCACTGCGCGCGGAGCGTAGCAGCGCGCCCGTGGTCCGCCGCTTGCAGCTCCCGCGCGGGTGCCGACCTTGCTCCTGGCGATGTCCCTCTCGCTCACCTCCACCGCCGTGCCGGAGCGTCCCGCCGGCGCCGATCCGGCGCGCCTGGCGGCCCGGGTGGAGGCCCTCACCGGCTTCTCGCCCCGCAACGGCGCGCACGCCGCAAACATGGCGCGGGCCGCCGACTGGCTGCGCGACGAGCTGACGCGCACCGGCGGCGCGGTGACAGAGCAGGGCTTCGAGACCGACGGCGCCGCCTACCGCAACCTCATCGCCCGCTTCGGGCCGGAAGGGCCGGAGAGGATCGTGGTCGGCGCGCACTACGACGCCCTCGGGTCCCACCCCGGGGCCGACGACAACGCGAGCGGTGTCGCCGGCGTCCTCGAGCTGGCGCGCCTCCTCGCCACGCGGCGCCCGCGCCTGCCGGTGGAGCTCGTCGCCTTCGCCCTCGAGGAGCCCCCCTACTTCGGCGGTCCGGGCCAGGGGAGCGCCGTCCACGCGCGCGCCCTCCGCCGCCGCGGCGTGCGGGTGCGGGCGATGCTCTGTCTCGAGATGATCGGCTACTTCAGCGACGCGCCGCGCAGCCAGGACGTGCCGGTGCGGCCGCTGCGGCTCCTCTACCCCTCAACCGGCAACTTCATCGCCGTGGTCGGCAAGCCAGGCCAGGGACGACTGGTGCGGCGGGTCCGCGAAGCGATGCGCGCGGCCACGCCGCTGCCGGTCGAGTCGATCGTCGCCCCGGCCTGGCTGCCGGGCGTCGACTTCTCCGACCATCGCAGCTACTGGGTCGAGGGTTACCCCGCGGTGATGATCACCGACACCGCGTTCTACCGGAACCCCCACTACCACACCGCCCGCGACACGCCGGACACGCTCGACTACCCGCGCATGGCACAGGTCGTCGACGCCGTCCACGCCGCCGTGCTGGCGCTGGGGAGATGACCCTGGGAGCCCGCCGCGCTGGCCGCGCGACGGACGGCACTCCCAGGGCTGATCGGAGCCCGGCGCGAAAGCTTTCGCGCCTGTGGGCGGTCAGGGGATCGAACCCTGGACCCACGGGTTAAAAGCCCGTTGCTCTGCCAGCTGAGCTAACCGCCCGCAACGAGTATAGGGGCTGAGGGCCGAAGACGGCCCGGCGCGGAAGCCTTCCCGCCTAGCGCTGCTCGAGGACGGCGGCGAGGCGGCCGGAGGTCAGCCGGGCGAGGGCGGGGTGGTCGCGCACCGCCGTCTCTTCGCGGCGCGCTCCGGTCGAAACGAACACCACGGGCGCCCCCACCTCTTCCTCGACGAGCGCCAGGTAGTCGCGGGCCGCCGCCGGCAGGTCCTCGACCTCGAGCACACCGGCGGTGCTCTTCTTCCATCCCCGCACCGCCCGCAGCACCGGCTCCGCGCTCTCCAGCGCGTGGCGCGACGCCGGCGGGTCGCGCAGCACCTCGCCGCGCACCCGGTAGCCGACGCAGACCTGGAGCTCCTCGAAATCGTCCAGCACGTCGAGCTTGGTGAGGGCGATCGCGTCGACGCCGTTGAGCCGTCGCGCGTAGCGCGCGGCGACCGTGTCGAGCCAGCCGCAGCGCCGGGGCCGGCCGGTGACGGTGCCGTACTCGTTGCCCCGCCGGCGCAGGAACTCCGCCGCCTCTTCTTGCAGCTCGCTGACGAACGGCCCCGCCCCGACGCGCGTGGTGTAGGCCTTGAGCACGCCGAGCGCCCCGTCGAGCCGGGTCGGCGCCAGACCGGTGCCGGTGGCGGCGCCGCCAGCCGTCGTGTTCGAGCTGGTGACGAAAGGGTAGGTGCCGTGGTCGATGTCGAGGAGAGTCCCCTGCGCGCCTTCGAGCAGCAGGCTCTTGCCCTCCGCCGCCCAGTCGTTGAGCAGACGCTCGGTGTCGCACAGCGCCGGGCGGAGCTGCTCGCCCCAGGCGCGGCACTGGTCGGCGAGCGCGGAGGGGTGCCCGACCGACTCCGCGACGCCGAGCGCCTCCAGCTCGGCTTGGATGCGCGTCACCTGCGCCCGCAGGCGGTCGTCGAGGTCGGGCGCGGAGAGGTCGGCCATGCGCACCCCGTAGCGCGCCGCCTTGCTCTCGTAGGCCGGTCCGATGCCACGCGCGGTGGTGCCGATGCGGGTCTGCCCGCGCGCCCCTTCGCGCGCCCGGTCGAGCGTCGCGTGCGGCGGCAGCAGGACGTGGGCGCGATTGGAGAGGAAGAGGCGGCCGTCGAAGCGCACCCCCGCCTCGTAGAGGCGGGCGAGCTCGGCGAGGAGCGCGTCGGGGGCCACGACCATGCCGTTGCCCAGGACGCAGAGCATCTCCGGATGGAGGATGCCGGAGGGGATCAGGTTGAGCGAGAAGTGGCGGTCGCGGAACTTGACCGTGTGGCCGGCGTTGTGTCCCCCCTGGTAACGGACCACGGCGTCGAACGCCGGGCAGAGGAGATCGACGATCTTGCCCTTCCCCTCGTCCCCCCACTGCATGCCGACGATGACGACGTTGGCCATGGCGGGATGGTCTCGGCGGGAGCGGGCTCGCGGAGGTGCGCGGGAAGCCGCTGGACAGTAGCATAGGAGGACCCGTGGACACCCTCCTCGCCGCCGCCCAGGTCCTCCTGCCGGTCGCCTATCTGGCGGCCTCGGCGGCCTACTCCGCGCTCTTCTTCGGCGCGCCGCCGCGGGACGCGCCGGCGGCGCGCGGCGGCTTCGCGGCGGCGGCCACGCCGCTGCTGGCGGGGACCGTCCTCCTCCACCTCGGCTACCTGACGGCGCTCGTCGCGCACCACCGCCAGTTCCCGGCCGCGACCGTCTCCCAGGCGCTCTCCTGCGTCGCCTTCGCGGTGGCGGCGGTCTACCTCTTCGTCGAGTGGCACGGCCGCGAGCGCTCGACCGGCTTCTGGCTGGTCTCGCTGGCCTTCGCCTTCCAGCTCCTGGCCTCGGTCCTGGTCCGGCCGCACCCGCCGTCGCGCGACATCTTCCACGACCCCTTCTTCGCCACCCACGTCTCGCTCGCGCTGCTGGGCTATGCCGCCTTCGCCGTCGCCGCCGGCTACGCCTTCCTCTTCCTGATGCTCTACCGCGACCTCAAGGGGGGGCGCTTCTCGACCTTCTACGGCAAGCTGCCTCCGCTCGAGGTGCTGGAGCGAATGATGACGGCCGCGCTCTGGGCGGGCTTCCTGGCCCTAACCGCCGCGGTCGTGGTGGGCGCCGTCTGGGCCGAGCGGCTGGACCAGACCGGCTGGGTGCGCGACCCGAAGATCGCCTTCACCCTCGCCACCTGGGTGCTCTACGCCACCGCTCTGCTCCTCAAGCGCCTGCGCCGCTGGCAGGGGCGGCAGACCGCGCTCGCCAGCCTCACCGGGCTGGGCGCGATCCTCTTTTCGCTGGTCGCGGTGAACCTGTTCTTCACGGATTTTCACGGCTTCCTTTAGGCAATGTCCGACGCCGCCACGCCGCTCGTCCCGCCGCCGCGCCCCGACCCGCCGCTCCTCCTGGTGGGGACGGACTACCGCAGCTCCCCCCTGGAGCTGCGCGAGCGGGTGGCTTACGGGGCGCGCGAGGTCGAGGAGGTGCTGGTCCACCTGCTGGCGCGGCCGGAAGTCGGGGAGGCGTACCTGCTCTCGACCTGCAACCGCACCGAGGCGCTTCTCCAGCCGCGCGACGAGGAGGCCGCCTACCGCGCCGCGCTCGAGGTCGTCTTCCTGGGGCGCGCGCCCGAGCTCGACCGCCCCGGGCGGCTCTACGTCAAGCGCAACGGCGAGGCGGCCCGGCACCTGCTGGCGGTGGCGAGCGGCCTCGAGTCAATGGTCCTGGGCGAGCCGGAGGTGCTGGGCCAGGTCAAGCAGGCCGCGGCGCTGGCCGAGGCGGTCGGCGCCGCGGGACCGGTGCTCCGCCGGCTGCTGCGCACGGCGGTCGCCTGCGGCGGCCGGGCGCGGGCCGAGACCGAGATCGCGGGCGGCGCCGTGTCGCTCGGCTACGCCGTGGTCGAGCTGGCGCGCAACATCTTCTCCGGGCTCGAGGAGTGCGAGACGCTGCTCATCGGCGCCGGCGAAACGGCGCGCCTGGTGGCACGCAGCCTGGTCGAGCGCGGCGTCGCCAGCCTCCACGTGGCCAACCGCTCCGGCGAGCGGGTCGAGCGCTTCCGCGCCGAGTTCCCGCTGGCGCAGCCGCTCCCGTTCGCGCAGCGGGAGGCGGCGCTGGCCACCGCCGACATCGTCGTCGTCTCGACCGGCGCGGCGGAGCCGGTCCTCACCGCGCGTCAGCTCCAGGCGGCGATGGCCTCGCGCCGCGGGCGGCCGCTGCTGACGGTCGACCTCGGCGTGCCGCGCAACGTCGAGCCCGCGGCGGCGCGGCTCGGCAACCTCTTCCTCCACACCGTCGACTCGCTCGAGCAGATCATCCAGCGCAACCTGAAGCGCCGGCGCGAGGAGGTGGGTCGCGTCGAGGAGGTGATCGACGAGGAGCTGGCACGCTTCCGCGGCTGGTACCGCGGGCTGGAGGCCGAGCCGGTGATCGCCGGCTTGCAGAAGCAGGCGGAGCGGATCCGCCGCGCCGAGCTGGAGGCGGCGCTGGCGCGCTTCCCCGCCGAGACCCACGCCGAGCTCGAGCGGCTCACCCGCTCGCTGGTGCGCCGGATCCTCCACCACCCGAGCGCCCGGCTGCGCGGCGACGAGGGCTCGGAGCTGGCCCGCCTCGACCTCGTGCGCGAGCTCTTCCGGCTCGACGACGAGCCTTGACCCCGGCCCCCCTCCGCCTCGGCACCCGCCGCAGCCCGCTGGCGATCGCGCAGTCGCGCACCGTGGCGCGGGCCCTCGAGGCGGCGCATCCGGGGCTCGCGGTGGAGCTGGTGCCGCTGCTGACGAGCGGCGATCTCCTCCCCGGCGACCTATCAGCCCGCGGCGGCAAGGGGCTCTTCACCCGCGAGCTCGAGGCGGGGCTCCTCGACGGCGGGTTGGACCTCGCCGTCCACAGCCTCAAGGACCTGCCGGCGGTCCTGCCCGATGGGCTCGCGGTGGCGGCGTATCCCGAGCGCGCCGACCCGCGCGACGTCCTGGTGAGCGAGGTGGCGGACGCGCTCGACGCGCTGCCCGAGGGCGCGGCGGTGCTCACCGGCGCGCTGCGGCGCCGGGCGCAGCTCCTCGCCCGCCGGCCCGACCTCGTCGTCCGTCCGCTGCGCGGCAACGTCGACACGCGGCTGCGGCGCTGGCGCGAGTCGGGGGCCGCCGCGGTGGTGCTGGCGGCGGCGGGGCTCGAGCGGCTCGGGCTCACCGGCTTCCCCGTCCACCCGATCCCCCCCGAGCTGATGCTGCCGGCCCCGGGGCAGGGGACGCTGGCGGTTGAAGTGCGGCGGGGCAGCAGGGCGGAGGCGCTGTGCCGAGCGCTGGACCATCCGCCGACCGCCCGTGCCGCCACCGCCGAGCGGGCGGTCGTGGTCGCCTTCGGTGGCGACTGCACCCTCCCGCTCGCGGCATGGGCGCGAGAGGAGCTGGGTGGGGACCTGCGGCTCGACGCGGTCCTCGCCTCGCCGGACGGGCGCCGCTCGGTCCGCGGGGAGGGAACGGGACCTGCGCCCGACGAGGCCGCGGCGGCCTGCATCGCGGCGCTGCGCGCTGCCGGCGCCCAGGAGCTGCTCGCGGAGCTGAGGCGGCTTCCCCCGACCCAGCCGCCGTCCGCAAAGCGGAAAGCCACGGTCTCGGGCACGTGACCTCGCTCGAATCGGCTCCCACTCCTGCCCCGCTCGCCGGTCTGCGCGTCGTGGTCACCCGCGCCGCGCACCAGGCGGGCGGGCTCGCCGAGCGCTTCGCCGCCGCCGGCGCCCGCATCGAGCTCCTGCCGCTGCTCGAGGTGGTGCCGCCCGCCGATCCGCGGCGCCTGGAGCGCGCCGCCTCCGAGCTGCCGCTCTACGACTGGGTCGTCTTCACCTCGGCCAACGCCGTCGAGGCCCTGCTGCCGCTCGCCGGCGGCCCCCTGCCGGCGCGCGTACGGACCGCCGCCGTCGGGCCGGCCACCGCGAAGGCCCTGCGCGCCTGGCAGGTGGAGCCGGACCTCACGGCGACGCTCGACGCCGAGGGGCTCCTCGCGCTCCTCGCGCCGCAGGTGGGACGGCAGCGGCGGGTGCTCCTGCCGCAGGCCGCCGACGCGCGCCCGCGCCTCGCCGAAGGGCTCGCCCTGGCCGGGGCGGAGGTGGTGACGGTCGCCGCCTACGACAAGCGCCTGCCGCCGGACGCCGCCGCCCGCGCCGCCGCACTGTTCGTCGCGGCGGACCCGCTCGGCTGGGTGACCTTCACCAGCCCGCGCGTCGCGCGCCATTTCGCCGGGCTCTTCGGCGACCGTTGGGAGCGCCGGCGCCCGACCCTCCGCGCCGCCTCGATCGGCCCCGTCACCACCGCGGCCCTCCGCCGGCTCGGCGCCGAGCCCGCCGCGGAGGCGCGCTCGCCGCGCGACGCGGAGCTGGTCGCGGCGGTGGTGCGCGCCGTCCTTGCCGCATCCTGACGTAAACTACGTCGCAGAGCGGCAAAGACGGATGGACTACGACTACGCCATCGTCGGCTCCGGCTTCGGCGGCAGCGTCTCGGCGCTGCGGCTGGCGGAGAAGGGGTACCGCGTGCTCGTCGTCGAGGCCGGCCGGCGCTGGCGCAGCGAGGACTTCCCGCGCAGCAACTGGAACCTGCGCAAGTTCCTCTGGCTCCCCGCCCTCTTCTGCTACGGCATCCAGCGCCTCACCCTGCTGCGCGACACGCTGGTGCTCTCGGGCGCCGGCGTCGGCGGCGGCTCGCTGGTCTACGCCGGCACCCTGTTGGTGCCGCCGGACGACGCCTTCCGCCGCGGCGGCTGGCCGCGCGGCGTCGACTGGCGCGCGCGGCTGGCCCCCCACTACGAGACGGCGCAGCGGGTCCTCGGCGTGGTCGAGAACCCGCGCCTGTGGGAGGGGGACCGCCTCCTCCTCGACTTCGCGCGCGAGCTGGGACGCGAGGAGAGCTTCCGCCCGACGACCGTCGGCGTGCTCTTCGGCGAGGGTCCCGGCGCGCCGGCCGGCGATCCCTACTTCGGCGGCGAGGGCCCCGCGCGGGCGACCTGCACCCACTGCGGCGGCTGCATGGTCGGCTGCCGCCACGGCGCCAAGAACACGCTGGACAAGAACTACCTCTGGTTCGCCGAGCGGCTCGGCGCCGAGGTGCTGGCCGAGACCCGGGTCGCCGGCCTCGAGCCGCTCGCCGGCCCCGCGGGGCACGGCCCCGGCTATCGGCTGCGCCTCGAGTCGTCGACCCGCAAACTGCGCAAGGGGCGGCGAACCGTCACCGCCCGCGGCGTGGTGCTCGCCGCCGGCGCGCTCGGCACCGTCGATCTCCTGCTGCGCGGCCGCGACACCGGGGCGCTCCCCCACCTCTCCCCCGCGCTCGGCCGCTTCGTGCGCACCAACAGCGAGGTGATCTGCGGCCTGACGGCGCGCGCCGATACGGTGGACTACTCGCGCGGCGTGGCGATCAGCAGCGGCTTCCAACCCGCCGACGACACCTACATGGAGGTCGTCCGCTACCCGGCCGGCTCCGACGCGATGGGCCTCCTCGGTACCCTGCTGACGGACGACGGCAGCCGCCTCACCCGCCCCATCCGCTGGTTCGCCGCCTGCGCCCGCCACCCGTTCGACTTCCTGCGCACGCTCAAACTCACCGGCTGGGCGCGGCGCTCGACCATCCTCCTGGTGATGCAGACTCTCGACAGCTCGCTGGCCCTGGTGCGCGCCCGGCGCTGGTTCTGGCCCTTCCGCAAGAGCCTGACCAGCCGCGCCGAGCCGGGGCAGCCGCCGGTGCCCACCTTCATCCCGGTCGCCAACCAGGCGGCGCGCACCCTGGCCGCGAGGATCGACGCCTTCCCCTCGAGCGCCATCAACGAGGTGCTCCTCAACGTGCCGACGACGGCGCACCTGATGGGTGGGGCGACGATGGGCTCGAGCCCCGCCGAAGGCGTCGTGGACGCCGCCAACCGGGTCTTCGGGTACAACGAGCTCTACGTGGTGGACGGGGCGGCGATCCCGGCGAACCTCGGCGTCAACCCCAGCCTGACGATCACCGCTCTCGCCGAGCACGCGATGAGCCACCTGCCGGCGAAGGACCCCGCCGCCGGCCTCGCCCGCCTGCCGCCGCAGGCCCGCGCCGCCGCGCCGGCCGCCGAGCCGGCGCTCCTCAGCCGCTGATCCCGCGCCCGAGCAGGGTCATCATGGTCGCCAGCATGGTGGCGACCGGCGTCTCGCCGCCATCGGCCGCGATCGCGACGACGTCGCCGGCGCAGACCGTGAGAGTGCGTCCCGGCCGCAGCACGCGTCCGGTGGCGCGGAAACGATCGCCGCGCGCCGGCGCCAGCAGGTTGACCTTGTACTCGACGGAGAGGACGGCCGCTCCCTCGGGCATGAGGGTGAAGGCGGCGGCGCCGCAGGCGGTGTCGGCGACCGCCGTCACCACGCCGGCGTGGAGGTACCCGTGCTGCTGCGTCAGCTCGGGACGGAAGGGGAATTCGATCTCGATCTCGCCGGGGGCGACGCCCGTCAACGCGGCGCCGAGCGTCGCCATCAGCGCCTGACCGGCGAAGGTGCGCCGCACGCGCTCCTCCCAGTCGCGCACCGCGGGCTCGAAGGGCATCGAGTCATCTTAGGCTACCGCCATCAGCTCCGGCGTCGCGCAGGACGTGGAGCTGAACGCAACGTCCCTGCCCCTAGGACGCGCGGTCAGAAGCGCCAGACCAGGAGGAGCCCG
>DASUNQ010000392.1:0-5779 GCA_036277075.1 Thermoanaerobaculia bacterium | reverse complement strand
CCGCTCGCCAGCCAGGCCGGCCGGGCGCCGTTTCCGGAGCTCGTCGAGAACGCCCGCTGGTCGCACCGCGGCGTCGTCTTCGCCACTCTGCACCTTCCGGGCAGCCGCAACGCCCTCGATCCGTTCCCCGGGCGCTCCGCGGCGGACGACGCCGAGTCGCGCCGGCGGACGGCGGCCGCGACGGCCTGGCTGCGGGAGACCTTCGCCGCCGCCAAGGCGGCGAGCGCCGCCGCGGTGGTCCTGGCCTTCCACGCCAACCCGGGTTTCGAGCAACCTATCGACGACCCTTACCGCCGCGCCTACGAGCCCTTCCTCGCCGCGCTCGAGGAGGAGGTCGAGCGCTTCCAGCGCCCCGTCCTCATGGCCCAGGGGGACGACCACGAATACCTCGTGGACCACCCGCTCGTGCGCCGCACGACCCGCCGGCGCCTCGGGAACCTCACCCGCCTCCAGGTCCCCGGCTCACCCGAGGTCGGCTGGGTGCGGGTGGTCGTCACCCCCGGGGGCGCCGACCCCTTCCGCTTCGCGGCCTATGTCCTCCCGCGCTGGAAGTACTGGTAGCCGCCGTCGCCGCGCCGCCACGAGTGCTCCGACTGCCAGCAGCGTGCACGCCGCCGGCACCACCCACGGCCGCCGCGCGAAGGGCGTGACGCCCCGCCGCCCGCTGACGGTGCCGCGGATGACGCCCTCGTCGTAGACGCCGAGCTGGGCGCGCACCGAGCCGTCGGGGGCGATCAGCGCCGAGACGCCGGTGATCGCGGCGCGCAGCATCGGGCGGCGGGTCTCGGCGGCGCGGAAGCGGGCCATGCGCAGGTGCTGCCAAGGGGCGAAGGTGTCGCCGTACCAGGCGTCGTTGGTGACCGTGACGAGCACGGTCGCGCCGGCGCGCGCCAGCTCCGCCACCTCCGCGGGGAAGATCACCTCGAAGCAGATCGCCACCCCCAGCCGCTCCCCCGCCCAGGGCAGCAGCACCAGCCGCTCGGCGGCGCGGAAGTCGCCGGCGTTGCGTGCCAGCGAGTCCATGAAGGTGAAGACCCCCTGGAGCGGCACGTACTCGCCGAAGGGGACGAGGTGGCGCTTGTCGTAGCGCACCAGCGGCCGCCCTTCGGCGACCAGGAAGACCGAGTTGTAGTAGCTCTCCCCCTCCTCGTGGACCGAGTTGAAGAGGACGGTGCAGCCGCGCCGCGCCAGCGCCGCCAGGTCGCGCGTCAGGTGCGGATCGCGCGCGTAGCTGAACGGCCAGGCGGCGCTCTCCGGCCAGACCAGGAGGCTCCCGGGGTCGCAGGCCGCGTTCGAGTGCGCGAGCACCTTGCGGTAGTTGCGCTCGACGGCGAGCCGGTCGAAGGCGACGAGGTTCGGGATGTTGGGCTGGAGGATGCGGACCGGACGCGCCACCGGGCCGGCGCCGGACAGCGCGGAGAGCTCGCCGGCGTCGGCGCTCCAGCTGCGGCTCCAGCGGCCGGCGAGCGGCAGCAGCAGGAGCGGCAGGAGGAGCGGCACCGCCGCCGGGGCCCACCGCCCCCGCGCGACCGCGCGGGCGACGCCGGTGTTCGCCAGAACCAGGAGGTAGGAGAGGCCGAAGACGCCGATCCAGGCGGCGAGCGGCAGCGCGCCGGGGACGTCGATCCAGGCGTAGCCGGCGAGGTTCCAGGGGAAGCCCGAGACGGCGTAGGTGCGGAGCCACTCGAGGGCGACCCAGAGCGCCGGCAGCGCCGCGAGCGGCAGCGCCCCGCCGCGCCGCCAGAGCGGCCGCCCCAGCCAGGCGAAGGCGAGGTGGTAGAGGCCGAGGAAGGCGCAGAGGCCGGCGGTCAGCGCCAGCGCCAGCGGCCGCGGCAGCCCGCCGTAGGTCTCGAGGGTGGGCGTGATCCAGGAGATCGACACCGCCCAGAACAGCGTGCCGTGCAGCCAGCCGAGCAGCGGCGCGCGACGGTGCCCGAGGAGGAGCAGGAGCGGCGCCAGCGCCGCCCACGACGCGAGCGGCAGCGTCTCCCGCCCGAAGCAGAGGCCCCACACCGCGCCGCCGCCGGCGGCGAGGAGGAGGACCCCTATTCGGTGACCCACGTATCCAGGCGGTGGGACTTCCTGACCCGCTCGGCGACCTCTTGCGCCTTGGCGCGGGAGCTGAAGGGGCCGATGCGGACCCGGTACATCGTGCGGCCGGCGACGTCGACCGGCGAGAGGTAGGCCTTGTAGCCGGCCGAGGCCAAACGGTCGCGGATGCGGGTGGCCTGGTCCTCCTCGGCCGAGGAGAAGACCTGGATCACCGCCGTTCCCCCCGTGTCGCGCGCGGGTTCGGGGCTCACCGGGGGGGGCGGCGGCGGTCGGACGGCGGGCACGGGGGCCGGCTCCGGCTCGTCCGCCGCCGTGTCGTCGGGCGCCGGCTCCGCCTCCTCCTCCGGCTCCACGGGATCGTCGCCGAGCTCCCGCGGCGCGCCCCCCTCGAGGTCCTCGCGCAGCGTCGTCGGGCCCTCCGGCTCAGGGGCCGGGGGCTCCGCCTGCGGCGCCGCGGCCGCGCCGGCGGCCCTCCCCTCCCCTTCCTCGAAGAACTCGAACTCCTCGAGCGCCGCCCCCTCGCGCGGCGGCGCCGCGGCGGCCGCCTGCGCCTCCTCCGTCGGCCCGGCGCCCTCCCGCCCGACCCAGACCCCGGAGAAGAAGGCGGTCACCAGGCAGACCAGGAGAACGGCGAAGGCGATGACCACCTGCCGGTTGGTGAGGGCGATCTCGTAGTAGCTCGGCTCTTGGTGCGGCTCGGTCACTGCGGGTTACTCCGGGTCAGGGCCGCTCCAGCGGCGCGGGCAGGAACGCCCGGATCAGGTCGATGGGGAGCGGGAAGATGATCGTCGAGTTCTTCTCGGTGGCGACCTCGGTGAGCGTCTGGAGGTAGCGGAGCTGGAGGGTGACGGGGTTCGCGGCGATGATCACCGCCGCCTCGGCCAGCGCCTTCGAGGCCTCGAGCTCCCCCTGGGCGTGGATGATCTTGCCCCGCTTCTCGCGCTCGGCCTCGGCCTGCCGCGCCATCGCCCGCTGCATCTCCTGCGGCAGGTCGACGTGCTTGAGCTCGACCATCGAGACCTTAATCCCCCAGGGGTCGGTCTGGTGATCGATGATCTCTTGCAGCTGTTCGTTGAGCTTCTCGCGCTCGGAGAGCAGCTCGTCGAGCTCGGCCTGGCCGAGCACCGAGCGCAGGGTCGTCTGCGCGAGCTGGCTGGTGGCGTAGAGGTAGTTCTCGACCTCGACGACGGCGCGCGACGGGTCGACGACCCGGAAGTAGACGACGGCGTTGACCTTCACCGAGACGTTGTCGCGGGTGATGATGTCCTGCGACGGCACGTCGAGGACGACGGTGCGCAGCGGGATGCGGATCATCTTCTCGAAGGGCCAGAAGATGAGCACCAGCCCGGGGCCCTTCGGCTTCTCCGCCAGCCGCCCGAGCCAGAAGGTGACGGCGCGCTCGTACTCGTTGAGGACGTTGATCCACTTGAGCAGCAGGACGACGACGATGAAGCCCACGATTCCGATCGGCAGCAGGTCCATGGTCTCTCCTCCCTCCTAGGCCGCCGCGGCCCGCCGCCGCACGCGGAGCGTCAAGCCTTCGACCGCCAGCACCTCGACGGGCTCCCCCGCCGCCACCGGCTCCTCGGCCACCGCCTCCCAGATCTCGCCGTGGACGAAGACCTTGCCGCGCGGCGCCAGCGGCGAGCGCGCGGTCCCCCTCTCGTGCACCAGCCCCTCGGCGCCGGTGCGCACCTGCGTGCGGTGGACGCGCAGCACCATCCAGGTGAGGAACCCGACCACCAGCGCGGCGGTGGCGGCGAGGGCGGCGATGACGTCGAGGCTCACCCGCAGCGCCGGCTCGGGGCTGTCGAAGAGCATGAGCGAGCCGAGGACGAGCGCCACCAGCCCGCCGACCGTGAGCAGGCCGTAGCTCGGTACCTTGATCTCGGCGACGAAGAGGATCAGCGCGAGCAGGATGAGGCCCAGCCCGGCGTAATCGACCGGCAGCACCGAGAGGGCGAAGAAGGCGAGCAGCAGGGCGATGCCGCCGACGACGCCCGGGAGGATGGCGCCGGGGTGCATGAGCTCGAAGTAGAGGCCGAGCGCGCCGAAGGTCAGCAGCAGGTAGGCGAGGTTCGGATGGGCGATCGCCGAGAGCACGCGCTCGAAGACCGACAGCTCGAGCTCGCGCACCGGCGCGCCGGCGGTGGCCAGGCGCATCCGCCGCTCGCCGCGCAGCACCTCGCGGCCGTCGACGGCGGCGAGCAGGCGCGGCAGGCTCGGCGCCACGACCTCGACGAGCTTCGCCGCCAGCGCTTCGCGGGCGGTGAAGGAGCGGCTCTTGACCACCGCCTCTTCGGCCAGCTTGGGGTTGCGGCCGTGGCGGGCGGCGAGCGAGCGGATGGTGGCCGCCGCGTCCTGCTCCGCTTTGGCGCCGAGGACGCCGGGGATGTCCTCCCCCTGGCCGCCGACCGGGTGGGCGGCACCGGTGTTGGTGCCGGGGGCCATGGCGGCGACGTCGGCGGCCATCAGGATGAAGAAGCCGGCCGAAGCCGCCTGGGCGCCGCTCGGGCCGACCCAGACGATGACCGGGGTCTTGGCGCCGAGCATGGCGGTGAAGATCTCGCGCGTCGAGGTGAGGAGGCCGCCGGGAGTGTCGAGCTCCAGGACCACCGCCGCGGCGCCGGCGGCGTCGGCCTCCGCCAGGCCGTCGCGCACGTACTCGGCGGCGATCGGGTGGATGATCGAGCGGACCCGGAGGTGGAGCACCTCCGGGCGGTCGCCCGCGGCCGGGGGTGGGCTCTCCGGCGTGGCCGCGAGGAGCGCACCGCCGGCCGCCAGCAGCACAGCCGCGGCGAGCCGGATCGGCCGCGGGCGGCGGTGGGGCGCGACGGGCGCGAGGCGGCGCATAACGGCTGCGCCGAGTATAGCTTGCGGGCTAAGTCCGGGCCGGGGCCGCCGCCGCGAACAGCTCGCCGAAGCGCCGGGCGGCGAGCGGGCCGCTGGCGTCCTCGTGCTTGAAGAAGACGTAGACCTCCCGCCAGGGCTGCGCCTGGAGCGCCGCGGCCCAGCGGACGAGGTCCTCCTCGCCGTACTCGGCGCGGCGCAGGCGGAGGTAGCCGAAGGGCGCGGTCGGCACGAGCGCGGCAAGCGGCTCCTCGTCGGTATCGGCCTGGCAGAGGGCGCAGCCGCGGGCGCGCAGCGCCGCGTAGACGGTCTCGTCCTGCCAGGTCGGATTGCGGAACTCGAAAGCGACCGGCGCCGAGACGGCCTCGCGGGCCAGGAAGTCGAGGAACGCCTCGAGCCGCGGCAGGTCCAGCTTGAGGTTGGGCGGCAGGCCGAAGAGGACCGGGCCCAGACGCTCGCCGAGGACGCCGACCGTACGGAAGAGGTAGGAGGTCTCGTCCTCGGCCCCGGCCAGCCGGCGGAAGTGGGTGATCTTCTGCGACGCCTTGAGCGCGAAGCGGAACCGCGCCGGCACCTGCTCCGCCCAGCCCTGGAGGACACTGGCCTTCGGCAGCCGGTAGAAGGTGTTGTTGATCTCGACCGCCGGCAGGCGCTCGGCGTAGAACCCCAGCCGCGCCGCCGCCGGCAGGTCCTCGGGGTAGAACCCACCCTTCCACTCGTCGTAGGCGAAACCGCTGGTGCCGGCCCAGAGGTCCATATCAGTCTCCTTCACTCACGCCGTGCTCCAGGCGGCTTCGAACGGCCAGAACGTGGGCCCTGTTGGTGTCGAGGACGAGCCTCACGAGACGAGGCGAAAGACGTCCTCGTCGGTGAAGAC
>DASUNQ010000391.1:0-11320 GCA_036277075.1 Thermoanaerobaculia bacterium | reverse complement strand
GTGGCGGTCGAGGAGGCGCCGGCCGCCGGCGCGCCGGCGCCGCTCCCCGTGCCCGGCCCCGCGCCGGCCGCCGAGGGGCTGCTGCCGCCGCGCGTGGTCTACCTGCTGGCCGGCCTGACCTTCCTCGCCACCCTCGCCTACATCGCGCTGCTCCAGACCTTCCCCGAGCGCTACGCGCTCCAGGCCTACGCCCAGTTCGGCGGCGACCTGCTGCTCATCACCCTCCTCGTCTATTTGGTGGGCGGCATCGCCAGCCCCTTCTCGCTGCTCTACCTCATCGTCATCGCCGTCGCCTCGACCATGCTGCGCCGCCGCGCCGGCATCCTCGTCGCCTCGGCCGCCTACCTGCTCTACGCGCCGCTCGTCCTCGGGCTCTACTTCGGCTGGATCCCGGCGCCGCCGCACGCGCCGGCCGAGAGCGTCTCGGCGCTGCGCCTGATCTATAACCTGGCGGTCCACCTCTTCGGCTTCTACGCCGTGGCCCTCCTCATCTCCTACCTGGCGCACGACGTGGCGCGCGCCGAGCGGGCGCTCGAGGAGAAGAGCGAGGACCTGGCCGACCTCCAGATCGCCTACCGCGACGTCATCCAGTCGATCGGCAGCGGCCTCGTCACCACCGACCTCGAGGGGACGGTCACCTCGGTCAACCGCGCCGCCCTCGAGATGCTCGGCGGGGTGCCCGGCGCCGGCGACGGCGAGCTCGTGGGCCTGCCGGTCCACCGCACCGGCCTCTTCGCCGCGGCGCGCTGGCGGCAGATCGCCGCCGCCGGGCTCGACGAGGCGCAGATCCGCGCCGAGGTCGAGGTGCCGCGCGGCGGCGAGACGGCGACCTTCGGCTACACCGTGGCGCACCTGACCGACGCCGCCGGGGCCCGCCGCGGCTACATCGTCGTCTTCCAGGATCTCACCCGCTGGCGCCACCTCCAGGAGCAGGTGCGCCTGAAGGACCGGATGGCGGCGGTGGGCGAGCTGGCGGCCGGCCTGGCGCACGAGATCGGCAACCCGCTGGCGGCGATCTCGGGCTCGGTGCAGATGCTCTCGGGCAGCCTCGGCAAGGGCGACTCCGAGCGCAAGCTGATCGAGATCCTGCTCAAGGAGAGCCAGCGCCTGGACCGCACGATCAAGGGCTTCCTGCGCTTCGCGCGGCCGCGCGAGCGGGCGAGCGTCCACTTCGACATCGCCAAGCTGGTGGCGAACAACTTCGCGCTGCTCGAGAACAGCGAGGAGGTCTCGCCGCGCCACCGGCTGGCGCTGGACCTCGACCCGCCGTCGGCGAGCCTCGTCGCCGACCCCGACCAGGTGTCGCAGATCTTCTGGAACCTGGCGCGCAACGCCCTGCGTGCCATGCCCGATGGCGGCGAGCTGCGGATCTCCGGCCGGCTCGAAGGGGGGAGCTACCGCCTGCAGGTGGCCGACACCGGCCGCGGCATGTCGGAGGAGCAGCGCGCCAACCTCTTCCACCCCTTCCAGTCGTTCTTCGACAGCGGCACCGGCATCGGCATGGCGATCGTCTACCGCATCGTCCAGGAGCACGGCGGACGGCTCGACGTCGAGAGCCAGCCGGGGCGCGGCACGATGATCACCGTCGATCTGCCGGCCGCCGGCGCCAAGGCCGCGGCGGCCGCCCTGGCCGCGGAGGCGCGGCCGTGAGCGCGCGGCCGGGGCGGCGGCTCCTGGTCGTCGACGACGAGGCGAGCATGGTGGACTTCCTCGCCCTGCTCTTCCGCGACGAGGGCTACCAGGTCGAGACCGCCGGCTCGGTCGAGGAGGCGCGGCGGCAGCTCGCCGGGCAGGGGTTCGACCTCGTGCTCTGCGACATCCTGATGCCGGACGGCAGCGGCCTCGACCTGCTCAAGGAGATCAAGGCGAGCGATCCCAACGTCGCGGTGGTGATGATGACCGCCTACACCTCGACGCGCTCGGCGATCGAGGCGATGAAGCTCGGCGCCTACGACTACATCTCCAAGCCCTTCGACGTCGACGAGCTGCGGCTGGTGGCGCAGAAGGCGCTCGAGCGGGTGCAGCTGGTGGACGAGAACGTCTACCTGCGGCGCGAGCTCGAGCAGAAGTACACCTTCAACAACATCATCGGCAAGAGCTCGCGGATGCAGGCCATCTTCGCGCTCGTCGACCGGGTGGCGCGGACCGGCTCGACGATCCTGGTCCACGGCGAGAGCGGCACCGGCAAGGAGCTGATCGCGCGCGCCATCCACTTCGCCAGCCCGCGGGCGCAGCGGCGGTTCCTGTCGATCAACTGCGGCGCGCTGCCCGAGCCGCTGCTCGAGAGCGAGCTCTTCGGTCACGAGCGCGGCGCCTTCACCGGCGCGGTGCGCGAGAAGAAGGGGCTCTTCCACGAGGCCGACCGCGGCACGCTCTTCCTCGACGAGATCGGCGAGATGACGCCGGCGATGCAGGTCCGGCTGCTGCGCGCGCTGCAGGAGAAGACGGTGCGCAAGGTCGGCGGCACCCAGGAGGAGACGGTGGACGTGCGGATCATCGCCGCCACCAACCAGGACCTCGAGGAGAAGATCGCGGCCGGCGACTTCCGCGAGGACCTCTACTACCGCATCAACGTCATCCCGCTGCACCTGCCGCCGCTGCGGCAGCGGCGCGAGGACGTGCCGCTCCTGGCCGACTTCTTCATCGACAAGTACTCGGCGCAGATGGAGCAGACGCCCAAGCGCCTGTCGGTCGAGGCGATGCGGATCCTCGAGAGCTACGACTGGCCGGGCAACGTGCGCGAGCTCGAGAACCTCGTCGAGCGCCTGCTGGCCCTGGCGCCGGGGGAGACGATCACCTCGCGCGACCTGCCGGTCCACCTGCTTACCAACCGCCGCGGCGGCGGCGCCGACGGCATCACCTTGCCGCGCGAGGGCCTCGACCTCGAGGCTTACCTCGACGAGGTCCGCGCCCAGCTCATGACCCAGGCCCTCGAGCGCACCGGCGGCGTCCAGACCCAGGCCGCCGAGCTCCTCGGCATGACCTTCCGCAGCTTCCGCTACTACGCCAAGAAGGCCGGGCTCAAGGGGAACGGGGGGGAGGAGGCGGAGGAGGGGTGAAGGGAAGCCGCGGGGGGACGCTCCACGCGGAGCGTCCCCCCGGGCGCGGGTCAGTTGTGGTTGGGCTGCACCGTCACCGCCACGGTGCCGGTGCCGTAGGAGCCCCCGAAGTTGGTGTAGATGTCGTAGTTGAACTGGTCCGTGCCGGTGTAGCCGGAGCTCGGGATATAGCTGTAGCTGATGTCGTTCGGGCCGATGCCGGTGATGCCGATCTGCCCGTGGGCGGCGTTGAACTGCGAGGTGGCGTCGTACCCGGCCGGGCAGCTGTCGCGGAGCTGGGAGGAGAAGTAGCGCACGGACAGGCCGGTGTTGACGAACAGCCTCTGGGTCACGTTGCAGGCGGGCGTCGCCACCGGCGATCGCGCCATGTAGTCCGCGTAGCCGCTGCCGTCGATGTCGCCGAGGTTCGCCGCGTTCCCGAGCAGCGCCGACCGCACCGCCGCCGGTGTGGCGGTTGGGTTCTGCTGCAGGTGGAGGGCGGCGAGACCGGCGACGAGAGGGGCGGCGTAGGACGTGCCGGAGCTGATGCGGCGGCCGTTCTCGTCCCTTTGGCCGCTCTTGACGGCCGAGCGGATGTACTTCGCCGGCGCCCAGATGTCCACCAGCGTGCCGTAATTCGAACCGCAATCGCCCTGGGCCACGCAGAGCGCCTGCCACTCGGGATCGGAGGTGTCGCGCACCCAGCGGTTGCCGTACTCGTCGACGCCCCCGACCAGGATGACTTCCTGGATCTTCGAAGGCCAGAGGGCGGCGGGGTTGCCGTTCTGGTTGCCGGCCGAGACGGTGACGACGACGCCGTTGCTAATCAGCTCGAGGACCTTCGCCGTGAGCTGCGGTTCCATGTTCTGGCCGGCGGAGTTCTTCACCGGGCTGAGGATGTTGAAGCTCATGTTCAGCACCGCCGGCTTCATAGCGTAATCGCGGACTTGGCTGAGGACCCAGTCGAGGCGCGCGAGCAATGCGTCGCCGCCGGTGGGGTTGATCGATCCGGCCGTATAAATCGGATGGATCGTCGCGCCCTTGGCGACGCCGTACTGCAGACCGGCGGCGAGACCGGCGACGCGCGTGCCGTGGCTGCTGCTGCCGCCGTCGATGTTTAGGTAGCCGGGATACTGCAGGCCCAGCCGGCTGCCAGCGGGATTCCCGAGCGTCTTGAAGTCGGGGTTGGTGCCGTCGACGCCAGTGTCCAGGATGAAGATGTGAACGCCGGTGCCGTCGCCATCGAAGTAGTGCTTGCGGTCGCGCGGCAGGGCTCCGGGCGCGGTCTCGATTGCCGTCTTGCTTTCGTCGAGGAGGTCGAGCGCCCAGTTGTCGACGCAGTTCTGCGGCTGGGTGGGGTTGGGAGCGTCGCAGTTGAGGATCTGCCCGTTCATCGCGGCGGACGCGCCGGCGGCGAAAAGGAGGGCGAGGGCGAGGCTCAGGAAAACGGACTTCTGCACGGCTTCTCCTTCCTGCTCAGAGGATGTTGCGAGGGATTCGCGCAGCCCGGCTCCGCGGGCGGCACAGCTTCGGGAACAGACCGCTAAACCGGCCGCGAGCGATCTGCATTCCCGGGTGTTTCTGAATCGCGCGAATGCCGAGCTGCCGCAGGCTCGCCAGCCGGCGGCTGAGATCGTCAGGCGATCTCTAGATCGGTCTGGCGAAAGTCGTCGCCCGTGCAGAGCAGCGGCTGGCGAGCCGCTTTCGCCACGGCGTAGCTCAAGCAGTCGCCGAAGTTGAGGGCGGCCGGATGTCTCCCCTTGCCGAAGCGGCGGTAGGCGCCCACCGCCTCCAGCCAGTGGTGCTCCGCGAACGGCAGCACCCTGATCGAGAACTCCTGGACGAGCCGCGCGAGGAGAGCTCGCGGATCGGTGTCGAGCCTGCGCCCGAGGACCAGTCCCGCCTCGACCAGGGTCGGGGTGCCGACGGCGACGAGGCTCGCCTGCTCGACGCGCTCGAGGAGCCGGTCGATCTCGGGCTCCTCGAGGAGGATGGCGATGATGGCCGAGGTGTCGAGGATCACACGCCGTCCGGGCCGTAGCCGAGGATCTCGTCCTCCTCGCGCTTCGACATCACCCGTCCCCTCTCGGCTGGCGGAATCGACGGCCAGACCTCTTCCTCGAGAAACTTCCGCCAGCGGGCGATCCGGTTCCCGGGCGCGCCTTGCAGGGCGAGACGCTCCTTCCTTTCCTCTAGGGCCTTCTTGATGGCCTCGGTCTTCGTCTCGCCGGCCATCTCGGCCACCTCGGCCGCGAGCCGCTCCGCCTCGGAGTTCTTGATGTTGAGTGCCATGGAGCCAATGTAGCAACCATGGTGTAGAAAGTCCACCATGGTGTATCGAGCCCGCTGGCGGGGGAGAGCGGCGCCGGAGGCTAGAGCCGTCAATTGACCCTTGCGGGCATGTGCACGCAGACTGCCTTGTCATGAGAACGACGGTCGAAATCGAGGACAAGCACTGGGCACTCTTGCTCGAGCTCGCGGCCAAACGGCCGGAAAAGGGGGTCTCCGGCGTGCTGGCGGAGGCGATCGACACCTACCTGGCAGCCGTCGAGCAAAATGAGGCCGACCGCCGTGCGGCGTTGGCACTGCGCGGGAGTCTCTCGGGTAAGGAGGCGGAGGAGATGCGCGCGGCGATTGCCCGGCTGCGGGATACCTGGCGATGATCGTCGCCGAGAGCGGGGCGAAGTGATCGGCATGGCCGACAGTCTGATCGCCGCATCGTCCTCCAGCACGGAGTGGCGCTGCTCCCGCGCATCGCCGCCACTTCGCCAGGGTTTCCTGGCCTTCTCGTGACGGCGCTAGAAGAAGGTTAGTCGCTGCCGCCGGCGACCGGTGGCGGCTCGGGGGCGGGCTCCGCGGGGTCGGGCGGCAGGGCGCCGATCAGGAGGCCGTGGCCTTGGGTGCCGAGGATCAGGCGGCCTTCCCGGACGAGGGCGGCGGCTAGGTGCTGGGCGGGGACGGAGAGGGGGAGCTTGCGCAGGGTGGCGCGCTGGCGGTCGTAGAGGTAGGCCTTGTCGCCGGCGACGAGGAGGGCGGGGAAGCGGGCGTCGCCGGTCGCGAAGACGCGGGAGGGCTTGGTCGGGAGCTCGACCCAGAGCTCCGCCGCGCCGGCCCGCGCCCAGGCGCCGTACGGCCCCCAGTAGAGGAGGCGGTCGCCTAAGGCCGCGAGCTTGCCGCCGGCCGAGGGCGTGGTCGTGCTGTGGTTGCCGGCGCCGGTCAACTGATGGAGGAGGGCGCCGTCGCTCACCCAGAGGTCGCCGGCGTGCAGGGCGGCCGAGCGCGGGATCCCCTGCTGCAGCCGCTTCTCCACCCACTTCGCCTCGCCGCGCTCGAAGAGCCGGTCGGCGGTGCGCGCTACCACCAGCCCGCCGGCCCGCGGCTCGGCGAGCACCTGCTCGACCCGCCCGTCCCCCAGCTCCTTGACCTGCCGCCACTCGGCGCCGCTGCGCTCCCAGAGCCCGCGCTCGGTGGCCGCCCACGCCCGCCCCGCCTGCACCGCCAGGTCGAGCACCGTCGGCAGCGGCGCGAAGTCGGGCTCGAAGCTCCGCCCGCCGTCGGTCGAGCGGTGGACGCCGGAGATCGGTCCGCCGTGGTTGATCGCCACCAGCAGCTCGCCAGCACCGGCGGCGAGCGCCGCGACGCGCAGGTTCGTCATGCCGCGGGCGGCGCGGCGGAAGGTCGCGGCGCCGTCCACCGACACCCAGACTCCGGAGCCCTCGGTGCCGAGGAGCACGCGCCCGGGGCGCCGCGGGTGGTAGACGACGGCGTGGATCGAGAGCTCGGGGCCGGTGGTCCGCCGCCAGGTGGCGCCGCCGTTGGCCGACTCGTAGAGGCCGCCGACGGTGCCGGCCAAGAGGCGCCCGTCGGGGAGCGCCGCGAAGCTGGGCGTCCGCCGCTCGTCGAGCCCCTGCTTGAAGCGCTCCCACCGGCCGCCGAGGTCCGGCGTGCGGTAGACCCAGCCGCAGGTGGTCGCCCAGAGCTCGCCCGGCCGCCCCGGCACCGGCGTCAGGCTGAAGACCTCGGAGTCGAGCACCATGCCCTCGAAGACGCCGCGCCAGGTCTTGCCGGCGTCGTCGCTGCGATAGGCGCGCCGCCAGGTGCCGGCGAGGACGGTCGCCGGCGCGAGCGGGTCGACGTGCAGGCTGGTGACCTTCTGCACCTCGGTCAGCTCGCCGGTGAGGCGCCGCCAGGAGGCGCCGTCGTCGCGCGTCCCCCAGACGCCGGAGAGGGTGCCCGCGTAGAGCCACCCCGGGCGGCCGGGGACGGTCTCGAGGGTGTAGACCGGCTCGTTGGGGAGCCCGCCCGCGGCCGCCGCCCAGTAGCCGCCGAGGTCGTCGGAGTGGGCGACGTGGCCGCTCCCCCAGACCCCCCAGAGCGCCGCCCAGACGCGCCCCGGGCGGTTGGGGTCGAAGCGCAGCGCGCCCACCACCCAGCCGGGGAACGGGATCGGCTTGCCGGCGTCCGTCCAGGTGACGCCGCCGTCGCGCGAGAGGTAGACCTGGCCGGCGGAGGTGCCGGCGAGGACGATGTCGGGGTCCTCGGGGTGGATGGCGAGCGCACGGACGTCGCCGCCGAAGAGCGGCACGGTCCGCCACTCGGCGGCGGCCGGCGCCGCCACGGCGAGCGCCAGGACGAGCGGCAGGAGGCTAGCGGTGCGCGGGCGGCGCTTCATGGCGCACTCCGATGACCTCGGCGAGGATCGAGATCGCGATCTCCCCCGGGCTGTCGCCGCCGATCGGCAGCCCGATCGGGGCGCGCAGCGGCACGCCGTTGAGCTCGGCGCCGCGCGCCGCGAGCTCTTCGCGCACCCGTTCGATTTTGCGCCGGCTGCCCATCAACCCGAGGTAACGCAGCCCGGCCGGCGCCTGCCGCAGCACGCCGGCAAGCGCCGCGACGTCGGTCTCCCAGCAGCGCGAGACGACGGCGACGTAGAGCTCGCGCCCGGCGACGCCGTCGAAGAACTCCTCGCCGAACTCGCGACCGACCTCGGCGAAGCGGGTGCGGTCCGGGAAGAGCTCCGGGCGCCGGAACTCGGCGCGGTCCTCGACGACCAGCAGGTCGAAGCCGGCGAGCGCTCCGCCCCGGGCCAGGGCTTGCCCGACCGGGCCGCCGCCGCAGACCGCCAGCACCGGCGGCGACTCGACGATCTCGAGGAACACCTCGGCCATGCCGCCGCAGACCATGCCGGTCGCCTCGCCGCGGGTGGCCTCCTCGGTCAGGTAGTAGCGCTTGAGCTCGGAGGCGCCGCCGGTGGCGAGCTTGGCCGCGGCGTCGGTCTGCACCAGGGCCTCGAAGGCGCCGCCGCCGAGGTTGCCGCAGACGGTGCCGTCGGCGCGGACCAGGAGCTTCCAGCCCACCTTGCCCGGGGTCGAGCCCTCGGCGCGCACGATCTGGCAGAGCGCCACCCGCCCCCAGCGCTGCAGGGAGCGTTCCGTCTCGGCGAGGACCTCGGCGGCGGGCGGGGCGACCATCCCGGGGATTGTAACGGGATCGCCCGGCCGGCTATTGCTCCCGGGTGAGCCCGAGGAAGCGCTTGACCGCGAACCAGCGGTTGCGGAGCTGCCAGAAGCGGCTCGCCTCCATGGCCGCGATGCGCGCGCGCAGCTCCGCAGCCGCCCGCGCCGCCTCGGCCTCGGCCCGCCGCAGCTCGGTCTGGAAGAAGACCGTCTCCTGCCGCGCCGAGTGGAGGAGCGCCGAGGCCAGCGTGCCGACGTGGACCACCGTGCGGCCGCCGCGCCGGTCGGCGAGGCGGAGGACCAGGGGCGCCGACCGCGGCGTGCCCGCCGGCAGCTGCGCCTCGAAGAGCCAGCCGGAGCGCAGGGCGGCGGGCTCGCCGGTGAGGGCCGCCACGTCCGGGCGCTCGCGGTCGATCGGCGCCGCGCCCAGGAGCTCGCCGCCGAGGAGCACCTCCGCGCGCGCCAGCGGCTCCCCCTCCAGCCGCACCGCCCAGCCGCGCAGCGTCAGGCGACCGCGCTCGACCGCGCACTGCTCGACGTAGGAGCGCGGGTCGGGGTCGAAGGGGAGGCGCGCGGGGTCCGGGCCGCCCACGGTGGTCAGCAGGTAGAGGTCCTGGAAGTCGCAGAGGCCGCGCCGCACGCGGCGCACCGGCACGTCGCCGGCGGCGCGCACGGCGGCGGCGCGCACGAAGCGCTCGCTGACCCAGGTCGAGCCGTACTCGCTCGGCGCCAGCGACCCGCTCTCGCTGATCGCCTCGAAGCGAAGGCCCCCTTCCGGCATCTCGACGCCGGGGGCGAGGACGCTCTCGTCGTGGACGCTGAAGGCGAGGAGCCCGCCCGGCGCGAGGAGGGCGTGGAGGCGCGCCAGCCAGGCGACGAAGCGCTCCTCGGGCAGGTGGGTGAAGAGCGAGGTGACGAGGATCGCGTCGAAGCGGCGGTCGCAGCGCAGCTCCTCCGGCCGCGCCGCCGAGACGAAGCCGTGCACCCCGAAGCGCTCCTCCTGGAAGCGCACGCCGCCGGCGTAGACGTCGGCCACCCAGAGCCGCTCCGGCGGCAGGTCGCGCACGAGGAAGCGGGTCACCCGCCCGTAGCCGCTGGCGAAGTCGAGCAGCAAGCCGACCCGGTCGAGCCCGCCGAAGTGCCCCGCCAGGAGCTGGCGGAAGGCGGCGGCGATCGACAGCCCCGAGCCGGCGTAGACCGCGAGGGCCTGGTCGCGGTCCCCCTCGGCGCAGGCGACGAGGAAGCCGAGCATCTCGTCGTCGGGATGGACGGCGAGGTCCACGTCCTCCGGGGCGAGCCCGTGCGCGGCGAGCAGGGCGCGCACCAGCGGCCCGGCCTCGGCAGAGGGCCGGGTGGGAGCGGAGGCTGGCAGGGAGCCGAGGGTCACGGGCGCGGCGTTTTCCGAGTCGATCGATTGTAGCGAACCCCCTCGCCGCCTAGGATCGCGCCGATGCCTGCGTCTCCGCTGCGCTCCGCCGTGCTCGGGCTGCTCGTCGCCGGCGCGGCGCTCGGCTTCCTGCGCTCGCTCGAGGACGCCCTCGCGGGGTACGACGCGCGCCGGGCGCGCACCGGCCCGCCGCTCGTCTGGCACTTCGGCATGGCGCCGGTCGCGGCGCTCGAGCGCTGCGTCGCCGCGGCCCGCCCGCACCTGCCGCCCGGGAGCGTCGTCGCCTTCGCCGGGCCGCCGGAGCCGCGCGGCGACGGGTTCCTGCGCTGGCGCTGGGCGGCCTACTTCCTTCCCGAGCGCGACGTCGTGCGCTGGCGCGGCGCCGCCGGCCCCGGTCCCGCCACCCACGTCCTGGCCTGCCGGCGCGACCTGGCGGGCGACTCGCGGCTCGCGGCGGTGGCGCGCCTCCCGGCCGGGAGGCTGTACCGCGTGCGATGAGCGTCCTGCTGCTGGCGCTCCTCCTCTGCGGGGTGGGGAGCCGCTTCACGGGTCTGCTCGCGGGACCGCGCGACGGCCGCGGCTACCGTCTGGCGCTCGCCTTCCTCGCCGGATTGCTCTCTCTGCACCTGCTCCAGACGAGCTTCGACCTCCTCGGCATCCGATGGAGCCGCGGGAGCCTGGGGCTGGGCCTCCTCGCGCTGGCGCTCCTCGGGCACCGCTTCGCGCCGCGGCCGCGCGACGAGGCGGCCGCTTTCCGCTCCGACGTCGGCTGGGGCGACGCCGTGGCGCTCGCCGCGCTCGCCGTCTTCGCGGCGCTCGCGCCGACGCTCTGGATCACCACCCCGGACTGGGCTTACCACTGGGGCCTGAAAGGGCATCGCTTCTTCCTCGCCGGCGGCATCGACTACGAGCTGCTCGCCCGCCCCTGGAACGCCAGCCTCCACCCGGACTACCCCAACCTCCTCCCCGATCTCTACGCCGCGACCGCTCTCTTCGCCGGCCGCTTCGCCGCGCCGGACCTCATGCTCTGGTCGGGCCTCTTCTGCGCCCTGCTCCTGGTCGCGGCGCGCGAAGTGCTCCGCGGCGCGGGGGTCGATCGCGGCGCCCGGCAGGCGACGACGGCGCTGCTCGGCCTCCTGGCCGGCGGCTTCGCCCTGCGCCAGCTCGCCGCCGGGAGCGCCGACTGGCCGCTGGCGCTCGCCTTCGTCCTGGCGCTGCCGGCGCTGCTCGGAGTCCGTCGCGCTGGGCGCGCGACGGACGGCACTCCTCGCGTCGACTGGAGCCCGGCGCGAAAGCCTTCGCGCCTTGGGGCGGGCGCAGGCGATCCCGTCGCCGAGCGCGCGGCCGAGCGGCAGCTCGGGCTCGCCGCCGCGCTCGCCGCGGCGGCCAAGATCGAAGGCGTCGCGCTCGCCGCGATCCTGATCGCCGTCCACGCCCTC
>DASUNQ010000390.1:0-6408 GCA_036277075.1 Thermoanaerobaculia bacterium | reverse complement strand
CCGTTCGAGTGTCTCGCCGCCTGCAATTTGGCGCCCGGCGCCGCAACCGGCACCTGCGGCCCGCGCTGCACGCCGTTCGGAGCGCCGACCGCCGCCGGCGGGCCGCGATGAGACCCCGCGCGCTCCGCGCCGCCGGCTTCGCGCTCGCCGCGCTCGTCACCCTCGCCGCCGGCCGGCCCGCCGCGGCGCACGACTTCTGGATCGAGCCCTCGACGTTCCGGCCGGCGCCCGGCGAGCGCTTCTCCGTGCGCCTGCGCGTCGGCGACGCCTTCCCCGGTGAGCCGGTGCCGCGCCGGCCGGAGCGGATCGAGCGCTTCGCCCTCGTCGGACCGGCGGGGGAGGGGGAGGTGCCAGGGCTGCCAGAGATGGACCCGGCCGGCCTTGCGGTCGCCGCCGAGCCCGGGCTCCACCTGCTGGTCTACGACAGCAACCACGCCCGGCTGACGCTCGCCGGAGACAAGTTCGAGCGCCACCTCGCCGAGCAGGGGCTCGAGCGGGTGAGCGCGCTGCGCAAGGAGCGCGGCCAGAGCGCGCAGGCGGCGACGGAGATCTACTCCCGCTGCGCGAAGGCGCTGGTGCAGGTGGGGGAAAGACAGCCTGGGCAGCGGGGGCACGAACGGGTGCTCGGTCTCCCGCTCGAGCTGGTCCCCGAGGCCGATCCCTACGCCCTCGGCGGCGGCCCTCTACCGCTCCGGCTGCTCTACCAGGGGAAGCCGCTCGCCGGCGCGCTCGTCGAAGCCCGCGCCCCGGATCGCGCGGAGAAGGTCTCGGGGCGCACGGACACGGACGGGCGCGTCCTTCTTTCCTTGCCCGGCCCGGGCTTCTGGCTCGTCAAGGCCGTCCATATGGTCGCGGCGCCGGCCGGCGGCGACGCCGACTGGGAGAGCTTCTGGGCTTCGCTGACGTTCGCGATCTCCGAGAGGCAGAGCGCCGGGCCCACCGTCCGCGACGAGATCCAGGTCATCGGCCGCGCCTCCGACCTGACTCCCTCGCCGGCCGAGTCGGCGACGCCGACCAGGGCGGGTTAGGTCGCCGAGCGGAACCGGGTCATGACCCGATAGCGGATGCGCGAGCCGTCGGCGTCGAAGATCTCGAGCTGCGCGCCGCGCACGGAGACCATCGTCGGCCCGGGGACGAGCAGCTCGACCCGGATCTCGTCCACGAGGGCCGGCCGATCGCCATCGCCGGCGTACTCGCGATAGGCCAGCCGCGCGACCCCGCCGGCCACGCCGTCATACGCGATCTCGCGCCGCAGGGGCGAGAGGCCGACGCCCGGCGGCGCATCGGCGGCGAGGAACGGGACCTTGACCCTCAAGTAGCCCACGGGGCGGGGAAGGCGCTTCTTGCCCCGCAGCGGCGTGCTGAAGAACCATTCGAAGGCCCCGTTCAGGTCGAGATCCTGGAGGCAATTGAAGTGGCGCGGGCGGGCCGACGGAGCGCAGAAGGCGATCTCGCCCGTCGCGGCGCGGTAGCCCACGAGGCGCTCGCCGCGCGCGACGGTGGGGCTGTTCTGGACGACCGGCTCGGCATGGACCGGCGTTCCGAGGATGGCGACGTCCTGAACCAGCTCGACGGCTTCCCAGTAGACGGCCTCGCCGGCCGCGACCTCATGCAGGTCGGTCAGCGCGGGACCACGGCTGGGGATCTCTTCGATCAGGAGAGACCAGCCGCCCGGCGGTGCGGCGGCGGCGGCTAAAGCGGCGGCGAGAACTGCAACGGAGAGCATCGGGGGTCGCGCCCGAGCGACGGTATCACGCCCCCGGAGCGCCGCGCGCGAGGTCTAGCGGCGGCGAACGCCCCACTCCCCGCGGGCCGCGGAGACCCCATGCCCGGCCAGGAGCGCCGAATCGTCCACGAGACGGAGATACCGCAGCCCCGGGCGAGCGGCGCGCGGAGGCTCCGCGAGGTCGCCGCGCCAGAGCGCCAGCAGCTCCTCCAGGTAGCCCAGCTCCCGCTCCGCCTCTTCGGTGCCCTGCCTCATGACGTCTCCCACGGGTTCGTTGAGAGCACCGTAGCAGGACACTAAACTACTGTCCAATCTGCACTTAGGAATTCGTCGAAGGGCCGGTGCAGCCGCCGCGGGAAGTGCCGCGGCGTCCGCGGAGTGTACCGCCGTCGGAAAAGTATGTACCGCGGCGCTCGCGGCATTCGCTGCGGCAGCTGCGACCTTCGCCGGAGCGCCCGCGGCGTTTCCCTGCACCGCCGCGGCATTTCCCGCGGCGCCCGCGGGATTTCCCGGAGACGCTGCAGTATGTGACGCGGCGCGGTATCCCGCTGCGGGCCTGATCGCCGGCGCGGTCGAGCGTGGTTGCTACACTCGCCGAGTGACTCTTGTCACGAATGGAAGGGCAGCTTCGAGCGCCGCTGTCGCGGATCCCCTGGCGGCGATCCGAGCCCGTTGCCGCGGGGGTCGCATCCGGGTCGTGCTCGCCGAAGGGGAGGAGCCGCGGGTGGTGGCCGCCGCCGCGATGGCGGCGCGCGAGGGGATCTGCCAGCCGCTCCTCGTCGGTTCTCTGGAACGCGTGGCGCAGGCAGCGGTGTCCGCCGGCGTCGCGGTCCCGGGCGAGATCCTGGACCCGGCCGCGGATCCTTCCCTGCCCGAGCTGACGCAGCGGCTCGCTCGCCGTCTCGGCGATCAGGCCCACCTCGCGCCCGAGCTGGTGCGCGATCCGCTCCACTACGCCTGCCTCCTCGTCGCCGCCGGCCGCGCCGACGCGGCTGTGATGGGCGCGGTGGCGCCGACGGCGCAGACGGTGCGGGCGGCGCTGCGCGCGATCGGGCCGCGGCCGAGGCTGCGCGTCGTCTCGTCCTGTTTCCTGATGGTCCTGCCGAACGGGCGCTGCTTGATCTACAGCGACTGCGGAGTGGTGCCGGACCCGACGCCGGAGGCGCTGGCGGACATCGCGGTGGCGGCGGCGGGGAGCTGCCGAGTGCTGTTGGGGGAGGAGCCGCGGGTGGCGCTGCTGTCCTTCTCGACCCACGGCAGCGCGGCGCATGCGCGGGTCGAGAAGGTGCGGCGGGCGGTCGAGCTGCTGCGGGAGCGGGGCGTCGCCTTCGCCTTCGATGGCGAGCTCCAGGCGGACGCGGCGCTGGTGCCCGAGGTGGCGCGGCGGAAGGCGCCGGGGAGCCCGCTCGGAGGGGAGGCGAACGTGCTGATCTTCCCCGACCTCGACGCCGGCAACATCGCCTACAAGCTGACCGAGCGGCTGGCCGGGGCGCGGGCGATCGGGCCTCTCCTCCAGGGGCTGGCCAAGCCGGTGCACGACCTCTCGCGCGGGTGTTCCGTGGAGGACATCGTGGACGTGATGGCGGTGGCGGCGCTCGAGGCGCAGGCGCTGGCGGCCGGGGAAGGCGTTTCCTGATGCGCGTCCTGGTCGTCGGCTCGGGCGGACGCGAGCACGCGCTCTGCTGGAAGCTGCGGCAGAGCCCGGAGTGCGAGGAGCTCTACTGCGCGCCGGGGAACCCCGGCATCGCCGCCGTCGCCGACCGGGTGCCGATCGCCGCCGAGGAGATCGTGCGGCTGGCCGACTTCGCGCGCGACATGCGGATCGACTTGACGGTGGTGGGGCCCGAGCTGCCGCTCGCGCTCGGGCTCGCCGACGAGCTCGCCGCGCGCGGGCTCGCGGTCTTCGGACCCTCGGCGCGCGCCGCCGAGCTCGAGGGGAGCAAGGCCTTCGCCAAGCAGTTCATGGAGCGGCACGGCATCCCGACCGCCCCCTTCCGGCTGGTCCACGACGCGGCCGCGGCGCGCGCCGCAGGCGAGGAGCTGGGGCTGCCGCTCGTGCTCAAGGCCGACGGGCTGGCCGCCGGCAAGGGGGTCTTCGTCTGCGCCGGCGAGGCGGAGCTCGAGGAGGCGCTCTCGGCCCTCTTCGAGGAGCGCCGCTTCGGCGCCAGCGGCGAGAGGGTCGTCGTCGAGCGGTTCCTCCCGGGGGAGGAGGTCTCCTTCCTGGCGCTCTGCGACGGCGAGCGCCTGCTGCCGCTCGCCACCGCCAAGGACTACAAGCGGATCGGCGAGGGCGACAGCGGCCCGAACACCGGCGGTATGGGGTGCCACAGCCCCTCGGGGCTGCTCTCGGCCGAGACCGCGGCCGAGGTAATGGAGACGGTCCTCCGCCCGACGGTCGCCGGCTTGGCCGCCGAGGCGCGTCCCTTCGTCGGCGTCCTCTACGCCGGGCTGATGCTCACCGCCGAGGGGCCGCGCGTGCTCGAGTTCAACGCCCGCTTCGGCGATCCCGAGGCGCAGGCCATCCTCCTCCGTCTCGAGGACGACCTCCTGCCGGTCCTCGCCGCCGGCGCCGCGGGGCGGTTCGAGCTGCCGCGGCTCCGCTTCCGGCCGGAGGTCGCGGCGTGCGTCGTCCTGGCCAGCCCCGGCTATCCCGGCAAGCCCGCGACCGGCGAGCCGATCGCCGGCCTCGAGCGCGCCGCCGCCCTACCCGGCGTCGAGGTCTTTCACGCCGGCACCGCGCTCGCCGAGGACGGCGCGCTGGTGTCGGCGGGGGGCCGGGTGCTCGACGTCTGCGCGCTGGGCGCCGACCTCGTCGAGGCTCTCCACCGCGCCTATGCGGCGGTCCAGCAGGTCGATTGGCCGGGGAAGGTCTTCCGCCGCGACATCGGCCGGCGCGTGGTCGACCGCATCGCCGAAGTCGAGCATTGACGGCAAGTTAGCGCTCCTGCCACAATGCCGCGCGGCCCCGGCCGCCAACAATTCCGCGCTGGTACCCAACGTGCATCGGGTACGGGAACGTATCGGCGCGTTCGTGAAGGACGTCAGATGGGATGCCAGGGTTGCAGCTTCGCGGGGATGTCCACCGCCGTCGAGGATACCTACGTGGGCGTTCGTTTTCGGGAGGAGACGAACCTGACCCTCTGCGCCACCAACGGACAGATCTACGCGCGCGGCGCGCGCGTCGTCGTCGAGCTCGAGGGCGGGCCGGCGTTCGGCGTCGTCGAGGCCTCGCCGATGCCGGTGTTCAAGCCCTGCCAGAAATCGAGCGCGCGGCCGATCCTGCGCCCCGCCTCCACCGGCGACACCGCCGACTTCGACCGCCAGCGTCAGAGCGAGCTGCAGGCGAAGCTCTACGCCCAGGAGCGGGTGCGCGCGCTCGGGCTGGAGATGAAGGTCTCGCGGGTCGACTTCGCGCTGACCGGCAGGAAGGCCACGTTCTACTTCACCGCCGAGCAGCGCATCGACTTCCGCCAGCTCGTCCGCGACCTCTCGACCCGCTTCTCGGCGCGCATCAAGATGGTGCAGGTCGGAGCGCGCGACGAGGCCGGGCTGACCGGCGGGATTGGGGTCTGCGGCCGCACGCTCTGCTGCTCGACCTGGCTCCACGACTTCCGGCCGATCTCGATCCAGATGGCCAAGCGGCAGAACCTGTCGCTCAACCCGTCGAAGATCTCCGGCCAGTGCGGGCGGCTCCTCTGCTGCCTCGCCTACGAGGACGACCAGTACCGGAGCAAGAACCCGGAAGGGCGCGCGCCGGCCCCGCCGGCGGCCTGACCGACCCCGGAGCCCATGGCCAACCGCAAGCTGATCCGCC
This sequence comes from Thermoanaerobaculia bacterium, assembly GCA_036277075.1. Taxonomy (GTDB): domain Bacteria; phylum Acidobacteriota; class Thermoanaerobaculia; order Multivoradales; family UBA5704; genus DASUNQ01. The sequence goes on along the minus strand of DASUNQ010000390.1, from coordinate 868 downwards.
CGGACATGAACGAGCTCAAGAAGGAGCTCCCGTCGCGCAGCGTGCGGCGCAAGCAGTCCCCCCCCGAGCAGACCAACGCCGAGGAGTTCTACTACCTCAAGCAGATGGCGGCGCGGACGCCGATGGTGGTGGTGCTCGACAACGACGAGGAGCTCCACGGCTGGATCGAGTGGTACGACAAGGGGGCGATCAAGCTCAACCGCCACTCCGGCCCCAACCTGCTCATCCAGAAGCACCACATCCGCTACCTCTTCAAGGAGGAGGAGCTGAGGCACCGCCCGGGCCGGCGCAGCTACGGGCCGCCCGCCGCCGCCAACGACGAGCCCGCGCCCTAGAGTGCTCCTCGCCCTCACGCAGGGGGATCCGGCCGGGATCGGGCCCGAGATCCTCCTCGCCCTCCTCCAATCGCCCCCCGACGAAGCCGCGTGGCGCCCGCTCCTGGTCGCCGAGCGCGCCGCGCTCGAAGCGCTGCGGCCGGCGCTGCCGCGGGCGCCCTGGGACCGTCTCGTCTACGTGAGCGGCGTGCCGCGCCGGGAAGAGATCGAGCGGCTGGACGGCATCCCCGTCCTCGATCCGGTCGCCGAGCCCCGCGCCGTCGCCTTCGGCGCCTCCGGACCCGCCGACGCCGCCGGCGCGCTGGCCGCTCTCGACCTCGGCGCGCGCCTGGCGCGGGAGGGGATCGCCGACGCCCTGGTGACCGCCCCCGTCTCCAAGGAGTCGATCGCCCGCCACGTCCTGCCGGGATTCACCGGCCACACCGAGCACCTCGCCGCCGCCTGCGGCCTCGAGCGCTACGGACGCGACTACCTGATGGCCTTCCTCGCGCCCGACCTGCAGGTGGCGCTCTTGACCGTCCACCTGCCGCTCG
>DASUNQ010000389.1:0-4516 GCA_036277075.1 Thermoanaerobaculia bacterium | reverse complement strand
GAGGCCGCGCAGCGCGCGCATGCGCTCGGCGCCGGCGACCGGCTCGCCGCCGCGGATCAGCACCGCGCTGCCGATCCCCGCCTCGCCGGTGACCGCGTTGAGGCACCAGTGCATGCCGTAGATCAGGTAGACGTAGGCGTGGCCGCCGGCGAGGTAGAGGCTCTCGACGCGCGCCGTCCGCCGCCCGCCCCAGGCGTGGCTGGCGCGGTCGGGAGCGCCGAGGTAGGCCTCGGTCTCGACCAGCCGCAGCACCAGCCGCTCGCCGTCGAGCTCGCGCACCAGGTGCCGGCCCAGCAGGTCGCGCGCCACCGCCTCGGCCGGGCGGCGGTAGAAGGCGACCGGCAGCGGGCGGCGCGCGGGCGCGGGCGGCACGGCGGGCGACGATAGCAGCGCGGCGCTAGAATCCCCCCCGTGCCCGACCCCGCAGCGCCGGCCGCCCCGCGCCCGCGCGCCGCGCTCCCCGCTCTCTTCGCCGCGCTGCCCGACGCGCTCGCGGCGCGCTTCGATCCGGCGGCCCCCTGGGACCTGCTCGGCGAGCCGCTCGACGCCCTCTTCGCCGCGCTGCCGGACGACGACGTCCAGGTCCGGCTGCCGCCGGACGTCCACCTCGCCGGCAACAAGATCGTCGTCTGCCGCGGCGTCCGGCTCCACCCCGGCGCGGTGATCGAAGGGCCGGTCTGGATCGGTCCGGGCGCCGAGGTCCGTCCGGGGGCCTACATCCGCGGCGGTGTCTGGATCGGCGAAGGGTGCGTCGTCGGCGCCAACGTCGAGGTCAAGCGCGCGATCTTCCTGCCCCACGCCAAGGCGCCGCACCTCAACTACGTCGGGGACTCGGTGCTCGGCGCCGGCGTCAACCTCGGCGCCGGCACGATCCTCTCCAACTTCCGCCATGACGGCGGGAAGATCCGCATCCCCACCGCGGCCGGGCCGCTGCCGACCGGGCGGCGGAAGCTCGGCGCCATCCTGGGCGACGGCGTCTTGACCGGCTGCAACTGCGTGCTCCACCCGGGTTGCGTCGTCGGGCGCGGCACGCAGATCTACCCGGGCGTGCAGCTCCGCCCCGGGATCTACCCGGAGCGGAGCCTCGTCAAGCTCCGCCAGGAGCTGGAGGTCGTGCCGCTCTCTTCGTGACCGAGCCGCCGCAGCCGCGCCTGCCCGGGGCGCCGGGAGCCGAACCCGGAGCGGCGCTCCTCGAGGGCACCCTCGAGCGGGTCGTCTTCGCCAACCCGGAGAGCGCCTGGAGCGTCGTGCGGCTGGCGGTCGCCGGCGAGCGCGAGCTGGTCACCGCGGTCGGCAACCTCCTCGCGGTGCAGCCGGGCGAGAGCCTGCGCCTGACCGGCTCCTGGGAGCAGGACGCCCGCTACGGCCGCCAGTTCCGCGTCACCTCCTACCAGACCGTCACCCCGGCGACGCTCACCGGCATCGAGCGCTACCTCGGCTCGGGGCTGGTGCGCGGCATCGGCAAGGGGCTCGCCAAGCGCCTCGTCGAGCGCTTCGGCATGGAGACGCTGGCGGTCATCGAGTCGAGCCCCGAGCGGCTGGCCGAGGTGCCGGGGATCGGCGGCAAGCGGAGCGGCGAGATCCGCCGCGCCTTCCGCGAGCAGCGCGGCATCCAGGAGCTGATGGTCTTCCTGCAGTCGCACGGCGTGGCCACCGGGATGGCGGTCAAGATCCACAAGCGCTACGGCGAGGAGGCGATGGCGGTGGTGCGGGAGAGCCCCTACCGCCTGGCGGTCGAGGTCTTCGGCATCGGCTTCCGCAGCGCCGACCGGATTGCCGCCGCGCTGGGGCTGCCGAAGGACTCCGCGCAGCGGGTCGAGGCGGCGCTCCTCCACCTGCTCGGCGAGGGGGCCGAGCGCGGCCACTGCTTCCTGCCGCGGGCGGCGCTGCTCGAGGCGGCGGTGGCGCTCCTCGGGGTCGAGCCGGCGCGGGTCGAGGCGGGGCTCGCGACCCTCGCCGCGGCCGGCGAGGTCGTCGTCGAGGCGCTGCCCGACGGCACGGCGGCCGTCTACCTGCCCTCCCTCCACACGGCCGAGCGCGAGATCGCCGAGCGCCTCGCCGCGCTCGGCGCCGCCCCGCCGCCGCCCTTGGCGCTCGACGTCGAGCGCGCCCTCGATTGGGTCGAGCGGCGCGAGAAGATCGCCCTCGCCCCCGAGCAGCGCGAGGCGATCCGCCTCGGCCTCACCCGCAAGGCGCTGGTCGTCACCGGCGGCCCGGGCACCGGCAAGACGACCCTCGTCCGCGGCATCGTCGAGGTGCTGGCGAGGAAAGGGCTGCGCGTGCTCCTCGCCGCGCCGACCGGCCGCGCCGCCAAGCGCCTGGCCGAGGCGACCGGCCACGAGGCCGCGACCATCCACCGCCTGCTCGAGTGGAACGCGCGCAGCCGCGGCTTCGAGCGCCACCGCGACCGGCCGCTCGAAGGGGACCTCGTCGTCGTCGACGAGGCCTCGATGCTCGACGCGCCGCTCGCCGCCCACCTGCTGCGGGCGCTCCCCGACCGCGCGCGGCTGGTGCTGGTCGGCGACGTCGACCAGCTCCCCTCGGTCGGCCCGGGGCGGGTGCTCGCCGACCTGATCCACTCCGGCACGGTCGCCGTAGCGCGGCTCGCGACGATCTTCCGCCAGGCCGAGCGCAGCCTGATCGTCACCAACGCGCACCGGGTGCAGCGCGGCGACATGCCGCTGCTCGAGCCGCTCGCCGGCGGCGAGGGGGAGCCCGACTTCTTCTTCGTCGAGCGCGAGACGCCCGAGGAGGTGCTCGAGACCCTGCGCGAGCTCCTCGCCCGCCGCATCCCGCAGCGCTTCGGCTTCGATCCGGTCGAGGAGGTGCAGGTGCTGACGCCGATGAACCGCGGCCTGCTCGGCACCGCGAGCCTGAACGGCGTCCTGCGCGAGCTGCTCAACCCGGCGGCGGCGGACGCGCCGCTCGATTCGGGCGGCGGCCCTCGCGGCTTCCGCGTCGGCGACAAGGTGATGCAGGTGCGGAACGACTACGACCTGGAGGTCTTCAACGGCGACCTGGGGCGGGTGGTGGCGGTCGAGGAGGCCGAGCCGCGGCTGATCGTGAGCTTCGACGGGCGGCGCGTCGGCTACGACGCCGCCGCGCTCGACGAGCTGGCGCTGGCCTACGCCTGCTCGATCCACAAGTCGCAAGGGAGCGAGTACCCCTGCGTCGTCGTCCCGCTGCACACGCAGCACTACGTCATGCTGCAGCGCAACCTCCTCTACACCGCGCTCACCCGCGCCCGCCGGCTGGCCGTCCTGGTCGGCGAGAAGCGGGCGCTGCGCGTCGCCGTCGGCAACGCCCGCACCCGCGCGCGGTACACCCGCCTCGCCGAGCGGCTCGCGGCGGCCGGCTACCCGGGCGTCGTGCCGTAGTCCGGCTGGAGCTCCGGCCCCGGCTCGACGACCGGCGGCGGCGGGGGCGGCGGGGCCACCCAGCGGCGCTCGCGCCGGCTCTCCGACCAGGCGAGGAGCGCGGCGCCGAGGCCGGTCGTCCAGGCCAGGTACTGCGCCAGGAACCCGATGAGGAGCGTGAAGCCGGCGACCGGCCCGAGGAAGCCGTCGGGGATCGCCATCAGGCGGCCGACCGTCCACGCGAGCTGGATCAGCACCACGCCGGCGAGGACCGCGAAGTACGGGCTAACGAAGGGGCGGCCGAACCGCGCCTCCACCCAGCGCCCGAGCCGCAGCGCCACCGCGACGTAGCCGAGGAAGGAGGCGAGCAGCAGCCCCATCGCCACGAACGGGTAGAGCAGGAAGAGCGGCCAGCCGATGATCGACACCAGCAGCACGATGCTCACTACCAGCGTGATCGGCACGATCAGGAGCTGCACCAGGAAACCCACCGCCGCCGAGCGCCAGCCGTCGTGCGCCACCTGCCGCTCCACCCGTTCGACGGCGCCGCGGGCGAGCAGCAGCGCCACGGCCCCGAGCAGCGCCATGAAGACGATCCAGACGATCGAGCCGACGAACTCCCCGACGTCGCTGCCGCCCCATTTCCAGTCGGGATCGTGGTCCCAGCCGCGGCGCAACGCCCGCCGGCCGCCGACCGACCAGAAGGAGACCTCGTTGACCGCCCCGTGCACCTGCGCCCCGGGGGCGCGGCGGATGCGCCCGCCGACGCTGGTGATGTCGCGCATCACCTCCGCCTCCGGACCGAGGCGCACGCCGCCGCCCACGGCCACCACCTCGCCGCCGACGCGGCCGTTGATGATGACCGACCCGCCGACCGCGGAGACGTCGCCGCGCACCTCGCCGTCGACCCGCACCGACCCGCCGACGGCGACCGCGTCGGACGCCACCTCCCCCTCTTCGATGACCACGTCCTGCGTGATGCTCACCCGCTGGCCGGAGCGGTGCCGGGGGAGGTCGGGCACGTCGGGAGGCGGGGGCAGCGGCGGCAGAGGCGGGAGGCCCGGGGTTCCCTCTGCCGGCTCTGCCGGCTCGGCCGGCTCGGCCGGCTCGGCGGCGGGCGCTTCGCCCGCGGGCGGCTCGGCCTCGGGCAGGGCCTCGGC
>DASUNQ010000388.1:0-7815 GCA_036277075.1 Thermoanaerobaculia bacterium | reverse complement strand
GCCGCTCCCGGCCGGCGACCCGCGTCTGGCCCGCTGCGGCGAATGCTGGGCGCGCCGCGCCTGCGGGCGGAGCGCCGAGCTCGCGACGCCCGCCGGGGAGCTCGCCGAGCCGGGCTGGGGCGCGTCGCCGGACCTCTGCGGCTACCGCCGCGCCGAGGTCTTCGCGGCGCTGGCCCTCGTCCGCCGCCTCGAGGGGCGCCAGGGCGTCGCCCTCCGGCGGCTGGACGAGATGGCCGCTCCCGTCGATCCCTTCGCGCACGCGCCGCTGCCCTGGCAGGCGCTCGCGCTCGCCTGACCCGCCGTCCTCGCCGCGCTGCGCGGCCCAGCCGGTAGACTCCGCGGGTGGCGACCAACGCTTGGTTCCGCTTCCGCTACACCCTGCAGGCGCCGCTTTACGACCGCATCACGAAGTTCCACGCCGAGCGCCGCCGCTCGATCGCGACGTTGCGGCTCGAGCCCGGAGAGCGGGTGCTGGTGATCGGCGCCGGCACCGGCGCCGACCTGCCGTTCCTCCCCGACGACGTGCGGGTGCTGGCGATCGACCTGACGCCGGCGATGCTCGAGCAGGCGCGCGAGCGCGCCGGCCCCGCGGTCGAGCTGCGGGTCATGGACGCGCACCGCCTGGAGCTTCCCGGCGACTCGGTCGACGCCGCGATCCTGCACATGGTGCTCGAGGTCTTCCGCAACCCGGCGCGCTGCCTGGCGGAGGCGGCGCGCGTCCTGCGCCCGGGCGGGCGGATCGCGGTCTTCGACAAGTTCCTGCCCGAGGGGGAGCGCCCGGGCCTGCTGCACCGCGCCGCCCTCGCCTTGCTCGACGTCGTCTTCACCAGCACGAACCGGCGGCTGGGAGACATCCTCGCCGCCGCCGGGGCGCCGCTCGTCGTCGAGCGCGACGAGCCGGCGCGCGGCCCCTACCGCCACGTGCTGCTGCGCAAGCCGGCCTCGGCCCAGGGGTACCTCGCACGGCCCGGGATGGAGTAGCCTGCCGCGGGCCGGAGTGGCGGAACGGCAGACGCAGGAGACTTAAAATCTCCCGCCCTCACGGGCGTGTGGGTTCGAGTCCCACCTCCGGCAGATCCCCTCAGCGGGCGGCGGTGCTTTCGACCGCCTGGGGCCGCGCCCGCACGACGAGCACCTCGATCTGGCGCCGCGCCGGGACGAGGGCCAAGCCGAGCTGGGCGCGCAGGGCGGCGGGGAGCGCCTCGGGCTTCGCCGCGTCCCAGCTCAGCTCGACGGCGTAGCGGCCGGCGAGACCGGTCTCGTCGAGGACCGGACGGCCGAGGACCTTCTCCAGGGCGGCGGCGAGCGACGAGCCGCGCATCGCCTGGCCGCGGATCGTGCCCTTGCGCGCGTCGGCGCGGAAGGAGAGCGGGCCCTCCCCCTCCACGAGCGTCGGTTTGCCCCCTTCCGGCACCGTCAGGAGCCAGACCTCGAGCGGCCGCTGCTCGAGCCCCGCCACGACGCCGAGCGCGGCCGGCACCGCCTGCCGCAGCAGACTAAAGAGCGCCTCCTCGTCGTCCGGCGGTGCGGCGAAGGCGAGGTCGTAGAGCCCCTCCGGCAGCGGCGCCTCCGCGATCACCCGCGTCGGCGCCACGCCAAAGGCGAGGGCGAGGGCCGTCTTGGCGTCGACGGCGGTGCCATAGAAGGTGCCGACGCCGAAGGCCATCGTCTGCTCTTCCGGCGTGGCGGAGGGGCGCACCAGCGCCCGCAGCAGCGGCTCCGGCCCGCCGGTGGCTCCGAGCAGCTCCGCGAATCGGTCGCGCGGGTCCACGAAGGCCGCCACCTGCGGTGTCTTGCCGGCCAGGAGGTCGGCGATCGCGGCCGCATCGACGTCGTCCGGTCGCGTCACCGCGCGCACCGTCCCCTGCGCGTCGATGAGCACGGTGTGGGGGATGCCCCGCACGCCGTAGGCGGCGAAGACCGAGCGATCCGGGTCGAGCGCGACGACGCCGGCGATCGGGTGCTTGGCCAGGAACGGCAGCACCTTCTCCTCCGGCTCGGCGGTGATCGAGACGAAGCGGACCGGCTGACCGGCGAGCTCGGCGGCGATCCCGTTCCAGTGGGGGAGCGCGGCGACGCAGGGGCCGCACCAGGTGGCCCAGAACTCCAGCACCACCGCCTGCCCGCGTAGCGCCGCCGGCGCCAGCTCGGCCGGGCCGCCCCCCTGGACGACCGCCTCGACCGCCAGCGGCGGGGCCGTGTCGCCCACGCGCACCCGCTTGGGCGCATCGGCGGCCGCGACGGAGCGCGCCAGATAGAATGCCAGCAGGAGGGGCGTGAGGGCCTTCGTCACGACTCGATCCTACGCGAGCGCCGCCGGGAAGGGCGGGGGTCCGGCAGGTGTTATCACCTCTGGCTCACAGGTCCAGTCCAGGCCCGGCCGCTGTTTCGAGGAGCTCGACGCATGAACCGCAGATGCCTCGCCCTCTCCGTCCTGGCCGCGCTCTGGCTCGCCGGCCGCGCCGCCGCCACCACCTACGTCGTCGTTCCGGACGAGCGGCTGGCCGACGAAGCGACGGTCGTCGTCGACGGCACCGTCGAGGCGGTGCGTGGCGTCCCCGGCGCCGCGACGCCGATGACCGAGTACGTCGTGCGCGTCGAGCGCACGCTCAAGGGGCGGGTGACCGACGGCAGCGTCAGCGTCCGCGTGCTGGGCGGCCGGCGCGCCGACGGCAAGCGCCTCCACGTCTGGGGCGGACCCACCCTGCAGCCGGGCGAGCGGGCGCTGCTCTTCCTGGTGGCTCACGACGACGGGGCCTTCCGCCCGCTGCACTTCGGGCTCGGCGCCTTCCACGAGGCGCGGCGGTCGGGGCGGGCTCTGGCGCTGCGCGATCTCGGCCAGGCGCAGGTGCTGGCGCCCGACGGCCGGGAGACGCTGGACCGGATGCGCGACTTCGACGGCTTCTCGCGTTGGGTGGCCGACCGGTCCGCCGGCCTGCGGCGCGCCCAGGACTATTTCGTGGACCTGCCGGCGGGGCCGAGTCGGGCCGTCGAGCCTTTCACCTTCCTCGGCGGCCAGCCGCACCGCTGGTTCGAGTTCGACGGCAGCCAGAGCATCTCGTGGCGCGCCCACCAGAACGGCCAGCCGGGGGTGGCGGGGGGCGGCTTTGCCGAGTTCCAGGCGGCGATCAACGCCTGGAACGGCGACGCCGGCTCGAACGTCCGCTATCGCTACGACGGCACCACGGTCGCGACGTCGGGCTTCAAGCGCGACGACGGCGTCAACTCCATCCTCTTCGAGGACCCCAACAACGAGATCGGCGGCGCCTTCGCCTGCACGGTCCCCGGCAGCGGCTCGGGCACGCTGGCGATCGGCGGCGCCTGGTCCGACGACGAGGTGACGCGCAACGGCTTCCTGGTGATCCTCGAAGGCGACATCGTCATGAACGACGGCGTCGGCTGCTGGTTCGTCAACGGCAAGCGGGCGGAGCAGGTCTACGGCCACGAGCTGGGGCACACGCTGGGGCTGGGGCACTCCTGCGGCGACGAGGGGAAGCCCTGCAACAGCAACCTCCTGCGCGACGCGCTGATGCGGGCGACCGCCCACCGCGACGACCGCGGCGCGCGGCTCAACGACGACGACCGCGCGGGCATCCGGTTCCTCTACCCGCAGAGCGGCAACTCCGGCGGTGGCGCCGGCAAGCCGGCGGCCCCGAGCGGCCTGACGGCCGTCACCCAGTCGGCGAGCTCGGTGCTGCTCGCGTGGACCGACAACGCCAACAACGAGACCAACTACCGCGTGGAGCGGAAGACCAACGGCGGCTGGACCCAGCTGCCGCTGCTCCCCGCCGGCTCGACCTCCTTCACCGTGACCGGCCTCACGGCGGCGACGAGCTACACCTTCCGCGTCCGGGCCAAGAACAGCGCCGGCTTCTCGGGCTACTCCAATGAGGCCGCCGCCACGACGCAGGCAGGGCTGCCCGCGGCGCCCGCGGGGCTGACCGCGGAACGGATCGCCGGCGACCAGATCCGCCTCGCCTGGCAGGACCGGTCGGGCAACGAGACGGCGTTCGCGGTCGAGGTCACCAGCCCCTTCCACGCGGGCTTCGTCGAGATCGCCACGGCCGCGGCCAACGCCACGACGTACGTCGTCTCGAACCTCGACGCCGACGTGCCGTACACCTTCCGCGTCCGCGCGCGCAACGCCAACGGCAATTCCGCACCCACGAACCTGGCGAGCGCCACGATCCCCGCCCCGGTGGCCTGCGGCACCGTGTCGTCGGACCTCTGCCTGCTGGGCGGGCGCTTCCGCGTCTTCGTCCACTGGAAGCTCGGCAACGGCCAGATCGGCGACGCCACGGCGGTGCCCGACTCCGACCAGACCGGCTTCTTCTACTTCTTCGGCGAGGAGAACATCGAGCTCATCGTCAAGATCCTCGACGCGCGGACGATCAACCAGGCCTTCTGGACCTTCTACGGCGGCCTCTCGGACGTCGAGTACTGGGTGAGCGTGATCGATACGGTGACCGGCGACAGCGCCACCTACCGCAACGCCCCCGGGAACCTCTGCGGGCGCGCCGACGTCGGCGCCTTCCCGCAGTCCGCGTCGACGCTGGAGGCCCTCGCGCTCGACCCCGCGGCGGAGCCCCTGGTGCTGGCCGAGGCCCCGGCGACGGCGACCACCGAGGCGGCCTGCGCCCCCGGCACGCTCTGTCTCCTCGGCGGCCGCTTCCAGGTGGAGGCCACTTTCGAGAAGGACGGCGCCACGCAGAAGGCCACCGCCGTCCCCTACGGCGACGGCAGCGGCTTCTTCTGGTTCTTCAGCTCGGCGAACACCGAGCTGGTGGTCAAGGTCATCGACGGCCGGGGGATCAACGGCAAGTTCTGGTTCTTCTACGGCGCGCTCTCGGACGTGGAGTACGACATCAAAGTGACGGACACCGTGACCGGGGCGGTCAAGACGTACCACAACGCGCAGGGCAACCTCTGCGGTCGAGCGGACACCACCGCCTTCTAGCGCGCCCGCTTTTTCCCGCGCCGCTTCCGCGGCGCCGCCGGGGCCTCTTCGACCGCGCGCAGCGCCGCGTGGAGCGCGTCGAAGATCGCGCCGCCGCGCTCCAGCCGCTCCGCATCGCGCGCGTGGCGGGCGGCGACGCCGCTCACCAGGCGCTCGATCCCGGGCGTCTCCGGGTGGCGGTGCCGGGTCTCCTTGAGATCGATGTCGGCCACGATCTCGCCGATCGTCCGCAGCGCCGCCGCCTCCAGGCGCAGCCGGCCGAGCAGCACCTGAAAGGTGCAGCGATCCCCCTCGTGCGTCACGTCCCCTCCCGGCACGTCGAAGGTGATCTCGTGCGCCCGCCGCCGCGCCGGCGCGGGAGAGAAGCGGAACCGCGCCTCGGGATCGACGAAGCGCCGGACCAGCCAGGCGGTGGCGATGCGATCGACGTGGACGTCCGGGCGCGTCACCCAGGTGCGGCCGCGCAGCTCCGCGAGCGCCGTCCCGCGCGCCGGGTCGGGCGCCTCGCCGCGGCGCTGCGCCGCGCTCTCGAACCGCGCCAGGAGAGCCTCCACCTCGTCCCGCCCGGGCGCGGCGAACCAGTCGATCGCCGCGATCTCCGCCAGCCGCTGCCGCAGCGCCGCCAGCCGCCCGCCGCCGCGGCCGGCCCCGGACCCTTCGATCTCGGCGCGGAGCTCGCCCGCGAGAGTGCGGTAGTCGGCGGCGCGCGCCGCGGCGAAGCGCCCGCGCAGCTCCTCGTCGCTCACTCCCGCGACCCACTCCGCGGCGGCGACGTAGGCGGTCCCCCCACTCGCCGCCGCCTCCTCGACCACCCACTGGAAGTCCTCGAGGCACGAGGGGCGCTGCGGCAGCAGGTAGACCGCGTTCTTGAGCGGCAGCGCGCCGATGCGCGCCAGCCGGTGGGCGATCTTGGCGCGCAGGTAGGGCGGGTCCGGGGGCAGCTGGTGAATGAGCACGTACCAAGCGGCCATCGCGGCGAGCCTATCGCCATCTCATCGTTTCCGTATCACAGTTGACCTATGAATCTAGCACTTGTTAGCCTGAGCCTCGTGCACCTCATCCCCGACGCCGCGCTCGTCCTCCTGCTCGCCGGCGGGCCGGTGCCGGAGCTCGCGGCCACCGCCGCCTCGTTGCGGGAAAGGGCGATGGCGACGGACCACGCCTACGACCTGGCCCACGCGCTGGTCCTCGAGGTGGGCGCCGAGGCCGGGCCGGCGATCCCGCGGGGTTCCGGCCGGTGAGCGGCGCGGCCGCGGCCGAGGCGAGCGCCGGCGACACGCTCCTGCTCACCGCGAGCGAGGTCGCGGCCCTCCTCGACCTGCCGACCTGCATCGCCGCCGTCGAGGACGTGCTGCGGCGGGACGCCGCCGGGGAGACGCTGCCGCCGCGGGTCCTCGGCCTGCCGGCCGCGGCCGGCGGCCTCCACGTCAAGGGCGCCGGCCTGCTCGGTGCCGCCCCGCGCCTCGCGGTCAAGCTCAACGCCAACTTCCCGGGCAACCCGGAGCGCTGCGGGCTGCCGGCCATCCAGGGGGTCGTGGTCCTCTTCGACGGCGCCTGCGGCCGCCCGCTCGCGATCCTCGACTCGATGGAGCTCACCGCCCTGCGCACGGCGGCCACGAGCGCCCTCGCGGCGCGCCACCTGGCGCGGCCGGACGCGCGCACCCTCCTCGTCTGCGGCTGCGGCCGCCAGGGCGAGATGCACGCGCGCGCCCTCTGCGGCGTGCTGCCCATCGTGCGCCTCCTGCTCTGGGACCTGGACGGCCGGCGTGCGGAGCGCCTGGCGGCGGAGCTGGCGCCGGCGCTCGCCGGCGTTGCGGTAGAGCCGGCGGCGGACCTCGCGGCGGCGCTCGCTGCGTGCGACGCTTGCGCGACCTGCACCCCCGCCCGCGCCTTCTTCGTTCGCAGGGAGGACGTGCGGCCGGGCACCTTCATCGCCGCCGTCGGCGCGGACGACCGGGGCAAGCAGGAGCTGGACCCGCGCCTCGTCGCCGCGAGCACTCTCGTCGTCGACGCCCTCCCGCAGTGCGCCGAGCTGGGTGAGCTGCAGCACGCGGTCGCGGCGGGGCTCCTCGCCGGCGACCAAGTCCACGCCGAGCTGGCCGCGGTGGTGGCCGGTACGCGGCCGGGCCGCACGACGGCCGGCGAGATCACGATCTTCGACTCGACGGGGACGGCGCTCCAGGACCTCGCGGCGGCGATGGCGGTGGAGGAGCGGGCGCGCGCCGCCGGCGGCGCGCGGACGATCGACCTCGGTGGCTGACGCCGGCGAGCAACGCCCGGCACGTAGGCCGGGCGCTACGGTCAGCACTCCGGTCCCCTTCCGTGTCGCCCTGCGCTACTGGGCGCGCCTCGGCTGCGTCAGCTTCGGCGGCCCGGCAGGCCAGATCGCCCTCATGCACCGCGACCTGGTCGAGCGCCGCGGCTGGATCGCCGAGGACCGCTTCCTCCACGCCCTCAACTTCTGCATGCTGCTGCCGGGGCCGGAGGCGCAGCAGCTCGCGATCTACATCGGCTGGCTGCTCCACGGCGTCGCCGGAGGCCTCGCGGCGGGGGTGCTCTTCGTCCTGCCGTCGATCTTCGTGCTGCTCGGGCTGTCCTGGGTCTACACCGCCCACGGCTCGCTTCCCGCGGTCGCGGCGGCGCTCGCGGGGCTCAAGCCGGTCGTCGTGGCGATCGTCCTCGCGGCGATGCTGCGCATCGGGCGCCGCGCGCTGCGCGGGCCCGCGCACCTGGCGATCGCGGCGGCGGCGTTCGTGGCGATCCGCCTGCTGGACGTCCCCTTCCCGCTGATCGTCTTCGCCGCGGCTGCGGCCGGTCTGCTGGCCGGCGACCGTCGCGCCGCCGCCGAGGGGGCCGAG
>DASUNQ010000387.1:0-33445 GCA_036277075.1 Thermoanaerobaculia bacterium | reverse complement strand
GTCGCGCGCGATCGCCCCGACGCTCTCCTCGTCTCCCAGGAGCGAGCGTCCGTAGACCGTGCCGCGGAAGATCTCGGCGGTGAGCCGCTCGTCGGCCAGGATCGAGGGATCGTGCCGGCGGCGGAGGATCTCGGTCAGCCGCTGCCGCCGCAGCCGCTCCAGCTCCTCGGGCGGGAAGGTGGGGGAGGTCGCCACCTCGGCCAGCAGCTCGAGGCCGGCGGCGAGGTTGCGCGAGAGCACGCCGGCCGCCAGGTAGGCCACGTCCCAGTCGGCGCCGCTCGTCAGGTACCCGCCGAGGCGCTCGACGCGGGCCGCGATGTCGAGCGCGCCGCCGCCGCGCGTGCCTTCGTCGAGGAGCGAGGCGGTGAGCGTCGCCAGCCCGTGCCGCCCCGGCGGGTCGAACTGTCCGCCGGCCGGCGTCACCAGCTCGAGCGAGACCAGCGGCACGTCGCCGTGGCGGACGGCGTAGAAGGCGAGCCCCCCGGGGAGCTCGGTATGGAGGAAGCGCGGGAAGCGGAAGGTGCGGAGGTCGCCCGCCGCCGGCGGCCGCGTGCGGTCGACCGCCGTGGACGGGCCCGCCCTCACGCCGCTTCCTCGCGCGGCACCACCGTCAAGGTCACCCGCCGCTCGGGGCGGCAGGTCTCGGCCGCGAACTCCACCAGCTCCTCCGGCCGCAGGCGGGCGTAGCGGTCGACCTCGCGCCCGATGCCGCCGGGGTCGTCGAAGTAGGTCGTGTACTGCGACAGGAGGTCGGCGCGGTGGTCGAGCTTCTGCAGCACGCCCCAGATATCGGTCAGCGCCTTGTTGCGCGCGCGCTCGAAGTCGTCGGGCTCGGGCGGCGCCGCGGCGGCGGCGGCGAGGTGCTGCGCCAGCGCCTCGGCGAGCGCCTCGGGCGCGACCCCGGGCTTGGCCGTGGCGACGACGTAGAAGGTGCCGCCGAGCTCGGTGGGGTCGAGATGCACCCCCACCTCCTGCGCGAGCTGGCGGCTGTAGACGAGGTCGCGGTAGAGGACGCTCGACTTGCCGGCCGCCAGGACGCCGGCCAGCAGGTCGCCGGCGTACCAGCGCGGGTCGCCGTAGCGCGGCGCCCGGAAGCCGAAGTAGACGCGCGCCAGCCGCACGTCGTCCGCCAGCTCCTCGCGCCGCTCGGCGGCGAGCGGCGGCGCGTCGGCGGCGACCCGCCGCGGCTGCGGCCCGCGCGGCAGATCGCCGAACCAGCGCTCGGCGAGCTCGCGCGCCGCCGCGGGGTCGAGGTCGCCGGCGAGCGTCAGGACGGCGTTGTTGGGCGTGTAGTAGGTGCGGAAGAAGACCCGCACCTCCTCGAGGGTGGCGGCGGCGATGTCGTCGAGGTAGCCGATGACCGGCCAGTGGTAGGGGTGGTCGGGGGGGTAGAGCAGCTCGTGCAGCCGCTCGCCGGCGCGCCCGTAGGGCTGGTTCTCGACCCGCTGCCGGCGCTCGTTCATCACCACGTCGCGCTGCGTCTCGAGGCTCTGCTGCGTGATCGCCGGCAGCAGGAAGCCCATGCGGTCCGACTCCAGCCAGAGGCCGAGCTCGAGGTGGTGCGCCGGCAGCGTCTGGTAGTAGTTGGTGCGGTCGTACCAGGTCGAGCCGTTGAGCACGCCGCCGACCTTCTGCACCTGCCGGAAGTGCTCGTGGATCGGCACGTGCTCGCTGCCCTGGAAGAGCATGTGCTCGAAGAGGTGCGCGAGGCCGGTGCGCCCCGGCCGCTCGTTCTTCGAGCCGACGTGGTACCAGAGGTTGACCGCCACCAGCGGCAGCGAGGGCTCGCGGTGGAGGACCAGGCGCAGGCCGTTGTCGAGGGTGTGGAGCTGGCAGGTGAGGTCGGGAGAGATCGCGCCGGGAGCTTGCATTACGCCTCGATTCCGCCTAAGCTTGTGGCCATGAGCGCCAAACCCGCCTACCTGACGGAGCGCCAGCGCGAGATCCTGGAGTATATCCAGGAGTTCCTGCGCACCCAGGGCATCGCCCCCACCCACCGCGAGATCTGCGAGCGGTTCGGCTTCTCGTCCTACGGCACCGTCTACAAGCACCTGCGGCTGCTCCAGGACAAGGGCTACCTGCGCCGCGACTGGAACCAGAAGCGCGGCATGGAGCTGATCCGCGCCATCCCCGGCGGCGGCAGCACCGCCTCGCAGGTCGAGCTCCCGTTCTTCGGCCGCATCGCCGCCGGCCGGCCGATCGAGGCCGTCGCCGGCAACGAGCGGCTGGCGGTGCCGACGCACCTGCTCTCGCCCCGCGCCGGCGACCACTACGTGCTGCGCGTGGTGGGCGACTCGATGATCGACGAGGGGATCCACGACGGCGACTACGTCGTCGTCCTGCGCCGCGAGCGCGCCGAGCCGGGGGAGATGGTGGTCGCCCTGGTCGGCGACGACGCCACCCTCAAGCGCTTCTTCCCGGAGGGGGAGACGGTGCGCCTCCAGCCCTCCAACCCGGCGATGCAGCCCCTCCGCGTCGCCGCGCGCGACGTGCGCGTGCAGGGCATCGTGGTCGGCCTGATGAGGAAGTTCTGACCGTCCACGCGGTCTTCGACACCCCGTTCGGCGTCGCCCTGGCGGCGGCGCGGGAGGGGCGCCTCGCCGCGCTCGGCTTCTTCGACGACGAGGCGGGAGCCCGGGCGGCCCTCGGCGCCGGCGAGCTCGCGCCCGACGCCGCTCCCTTCCCGCTCCTGCGCCGCCAGCTCGCCGAGTACTTCGCCGCCCAGCGCACCGCCTTCGAGCTGCCGCTCGCGCCCGCGGGGAGCCCCTTCCAGCGCCGCGTCTGGGAGGCCCTGCTCGCCATCCCCTACGGGCGCACCCGCTCCTACGGCGAGCTCGCCGCGGCGGTCGGCCGCCCCGGCGCGGCGCGCGCCGTCGGCCGCGCCAACCACGACAACCCCATCGGCGTCGTCATCCCCTGCCACCGGGTGATCGCCGCCGGCGGCGCCCTCACCGGCTATGCCGGCGGCCTGCACCGCAAGCGGTACCTCCTCGAGCTGGAGGGCGCCCTGCCGCGGTCCCTGGCGTTCGCGACCTAGGCGCCTCGCCCTCGCCCCCCGGTTTTCAACCCGCGCCCGCGGCCGGCGCGACCCGTCCGGTACAATGAGCCGCTTTCTCACGACAAAGCGCGACAGGACGGTGATGGAGCTCGACCGGCTGCTCAAGCTGATGACGGACAAGGGGGCCTCCGACCTCCACCTCAAGCCCACCCGTCCGCCGCTGCTGCGCATCAACGGCCGCCTCATGCCGGTGGAGTCGCCGCCGCTCGACCCCGACCAGCTCCGCGAGATGATCCTCAAGGTGCTCGAGCCCTGGCAGAAGGCGCGGCTCGACGAGAAGATGGCGGTCGACGTCGGCTACGGCGTCAAGGGGCTCGCCCGTTTTCGCGGCAACATCTACGTCCAGCGCGGCACCCTGGCCGCCTCCTTCCGCCGCATCCCGTTCAAGATCAAGGGCCTCGAGCAGCTCGAGCTGCCGCCGGTGCTGCTCGACTTCTGCGACCTGCCGATGGGCATGGTGCTGGTCACCGGCCCGACCGGCAGCGGCAAGTCGACGACTCTGGCCGCGCTGGTCGACCACATCGCGCAGCGGCGGCCGGTGCACGTCATCACCATCGAGGACCCGATGGAGTTCCTCTTCACCGACGACATGGCGTCGATCTCGCAGCGCGAGGTGGGCACCGACACGGTCAGCTTCGGCGAGGCGCTGCGCAACGCCCTGCGCCAGGACCCGGACGTCATCATGGTCGGCGAGATGCGGGACGCCGAGACGGTTTCCACCGTCATCACCGCCGCCGAGACCGGGCACCTGGTCTTCTCGACGCTGCACACCAACACCGCCACCCAGACCGTCGACCGCATCCTCGACGTCTTCCCCGCCGACCAGCAGGGGCAGGTGCGGACGCAGCTCGCGCAGGTCCTCAAGGGGGTGGTCTCGATGAAGCTCGTCGGGCGCCAGGACGGCAGCGGCCTGGTGGCGGCGCTCGAGATCATGAAGGCGTCGCCCAAGGTCTCGGCGATGATCGAGAAAGGGGAGACCAGCCAGCTCCTCGAAGAGGTCGAGTCCTCGGTCGGCTACTACCGGATGCAGTCGATGAACCAGTCGCTGCTGGCCCTGCTGGTGCACGGCACGATCTCCTACGCCGAGGCGATGCGCCAGTCGTCGGACCCCGAAGACCTGTCGCTCAAGCTGCGCAAGATGTTCCCGGTCATCGAGGAGCGAGGTGGAGACATGAGCCCCACGACGTCGGACTTTTCCCAGATCCTCGAGCTGCAGCAGTACCGCCGCCTCTACGAGGAGCAGGAGGAGAAGACCCGCCTGCGGCTGGCGGAGAAGGACGAGCAGATCGCCGAGCTGCACGGCGCCATCCAGGCCCGCGACGGGCAGCTCGAGGAGATGCGGCAGCGCCTCCAGGAGCTGGACCAGGATCGCGAGCGCGTGCGCGCCGACTACGCCCGCCTGCGCCAGGAGGCGCAGGAGAAGATCGACAAGCTGATGGCGCGGATCAAGGAGCTCAACCAGCAGAAGATGGCCGGCGAGGAAGGGAAGAAGTCGGGCATCTTCCGCTAGCCTTCGCGCAGCCCCCTGACCACGCGCATCGCGTCCTCGCGCCCGCGCACGCTCCCCTCGACCTGCGCCTCGCGGACCGCCGCCAGCGCCCGGCCCACCGCCGGCCCCGGCGGCACGCCGAGGAGCGCCTGCACCTCCTCGCCGGAGAGGAGGCGGGGCGGGACGAAGAGCGCCGCCCCCTCGCGGCGCGCCAGCTCGACGAGCGGCCTCAGTGCGCGCTCCCAGGCGTCCGACGATCCGGCGGCCGCGGCGCGGGCGCCGAGCAGGACGGCAACCGCCGGCCAGGCGGGGCCCGCCGCATGGAGGAAGCGCCGGCGGCCGCGGTCGTCCTCCGGCGCGGAGTTTCCCAGGTGGAGAAGGAGCTGCACCCTCTCGGCGAGGCGCCGGGTGAGGTAGCCCGCCTCCCGGAAGCGCTCGAGAGCCGCCGGAGGATCGGGTAGAGGCAGGAACGTGGCCGCCCAGGCGGCGGGCGCCAGGTCGAGGCCCCTGGCGACGTCCGGGGCCAGCTCGCGAAGCCGCTCGGCCGCGGCGGGCAGCGCCCGCAGCAGGGCGAGGGCCGCCGCCGGCTCGCCGGACCGCCCGGCCCCGCCCAGCCAGAGCGGCGGATACACCTCCAACCGCGCGAGCAGCTCGACCCCCCGGTGCGCTTCGGCGTTGCCCAGGATCAGCGCCAGCTCCTCGCGCACCCGCTCGGCGGCGACCGCCGGGAGCGCCGGCGCACTGGCGCGAGCCAGCGCCACCGTCTCCTCGTCCGCGGTGAAGCCGGGGAGCTGCACGAGGAGGCGCGGCAGCCGCAGGACGCGCAGCGGATCGCCGGTGAAGCTCGCGGGCGTCGCCGCGCGGAGCACGCGCCGCGCGAGGTCGTCGAGCCCGCCGCAGGGATCGGCGAAGGCGCCGCCCGCCGGCGCCCAGGCGAGCGCGTTGACCGTGAAGTCGCGCCGGAGGAGGTCGGCCTCGAGCGAAGCCCCCTCGCGGTCCCAGAGATCCAGCACCCACCGCCGCGCCACGAGCCGGAACGCCGCGAACTCCTTCCCCCCCAGCCGCACGAGCCGCGCCCGCAGCTCCGCCGCTAGCCGCTCCGCGACCTCCGCGCCACTCCCCGCGACCACCGCATCCAGGTCCCGGACCGCCAGCCCCAGCAACCGGTCCCGCACGACCCCGCCGACCAGGTGGCATTCCCCCCCCGTCGCCCGCACCAGCCCCCGCACCGCCCGGTGCGAACGCAGCGACTTCAGCGCCTCGAGCTGCACCTCGCCAGTCTAGCCGGGGGGCACGGCCGGTGCCGGGGCTCGGAGGTCTCCGGAGCACCGGGCGCTCCCGACCGCTCCCGTCGCGGTCCACCGTGCGAGGCGCCGGAGCCGACGCCCTGCCCGCCGGCACCGCGCCTCTGAACCAGCACGCGCAGCGCGGTCACCAGGGAGCGCCCGGCGCGGAGGAGAGCCTCCGAGCCCCCACACCGGAGCAGTCGCCGAGGGGATCTTCTCTCTTCGTCCCTTGTTCCTTCCGTCTGCTAAGATTCCGCCTCAGCAGTATGGCGTTAAATCTCGACGAGGTAAGGAAGATCGCCTCCCTGGCCCGCCTCCGGCTCAGCCCCGAGGAGGAGCGCCTCTTCGCCGGACAGCTCGGCGACGTCGTCGACTACATCGATCAGCTCGCGCGCTACGAGAGCGCCGACCCGCCGGCCGCCGTCGCGCTCGCCCCCGAGGCCGACGACATCCCCGGCCCCTCCATGCCGCGGGAGCTCTTCCTCGCCAACGCGCCGTCGGCGCTCGACGGCTTCCTCCTGGTCCCCGTCGTCAAAGGCGGCGGCGATGCCTGAGCCCTGGGAGCTCGGCGCCGAGGAGATCGCCCGCCGCGTCGCCGCGCGCGAGCTCTCCGCCGCCGAGGTCGTCGACTCCGCCCTGGCGCGCACCGCGCGCGTCGAGCCCCTGGTCGGCGCCTACCTCGCGGTCTACGACGAGGAAGCGCGGGAGCGCGCCGCGGAGCTCGACCGCCGCCTCGCCGCCGGCGAGCGCGCGGGCCGCCTCGCCGGCGTGCCCGTCGCCCTCAAGGACAACCTCAACCTCGCCGGCAAGCCGCTGACCTGCGGCTCCCGCATCCTCGCCGGCTACGTCGCTCCCTACACCGCCACCGCGGTCGAGCGCCTGCTCGCCGCCGGCGCCGTCGTCCTGGGCCGCGCCAACATGGACGAGTTCGCGATGGGCTCCTCGACCGAGAACTCGGCCTACCGCCGGACCCGGAACCCCTGGGACCTGGCGCGCGTCCCCGGCGGCTCGAGCGGCGGCCCGGCGGCGGCGGTGGCGGCGGGCAGCGCGCCGCTCGGCTTCGGCTCCGACACCGGCGGCTCGGTGCGCCAGCCGGCGGCGATGTGCGGCGTCGTCGGGGTCAAGCCGACCTGGGGCCGCGTCTCGCGCCACGGCCTCGTCGCCTTCGCCTCCTCGACCGATCAGATCGGCCCGCTCGCCCGCGGCGTGCGCGACGCCGCGCTGGCACTCGCCGTCACCGCCGGCCCCGACCCGCGCGACTCGACCTGCGCCGCGCGGCCGGCGGAGGACTACCTCGAATCGATCGAGGAGGGGGTGCGCGGCCTGCGCGTCGGCGTGCTGCGCGAGATCGACGCCGCCGGCCTCGGCGCCGCGGCGCGCGCCAACTGGCGCGCCGCGCTCGAGCTGCTGGCGCGCGCCGGGGCCGAGCCGGTCGAGGTCTCGGCGCCGAGCGTCAGCGCGGCGATCGCCGTCTACTACGTGATCGCCACCTCCGAGGCCTCCGCAAACCTCGCCCGCTTCGACGGCGTGCGCTACGGCCGCCGCGCCGCCGACGCCGAGAGCCTCCTCGACCTCTACCTGCGCAGCCGCAGCGAGGGCTTCGGGACCGAGGTCAAGCGCCGCATCATGCTCGGCACCTTCGCCCTCTCCTCCGGCTACTACGAGGCCTACTACGGCCGCGCCCGCGGCGTCCTGGAAGGGATGCGGCGGCAGGTCGAGGCGGCCTTCGAGCGCGTCGACCTCCTCGCCACCCCCACGGCGCCGACCGGCGCCTTCGCGCTCGGCGAAAAGGTGGACGACCCGCTGGCCATGTACCTCTCCGACGCCTTCACCACCCCGGCGAGTCTCCTCGGCCTGCCGGCCGTGGCGGTCCCCTCGGGGTTCGACGAGGAGGGACTGCCGCTCTCGCTCCAGCTCATGGGGCGCCCCTTCGACGAGGCGACGGTGCTGCGCGCCGCCCGCGCCTTCGAGCGCGAGGCGGGGTGGCGGGTGGCGCCCGGGTTCCGCGGCGCCGCGGCGGCGCCGGCCGGCTGAGGGCGGAGGGAGCACGGTGGAGGCGAGGATGCGCGCGCGGATCGGGGCCCTGGCCGCCCTCGCGGCGCTCGCGCTGGCGCCCGCGGCGGCCGCCAAGCCGCTCAAGGTGGCGCTCGACGACGGCGTCACCGCCGTCCTCGGCGACGACCACGAGATCCGCCTCGAGGCCTCGCCCCGCCGCGGCGAGGGGCTCCTCGCCTTCACCCGCCGGCTCTGCGGCGACCCGGCGCGCGCGCCGCTCGTCGCCAAGGCCAACCGCGGCCGCGAGAAGCTGGAGGTCGGCACCCGCTACCGCATCCCCTTCGAGCTGCTCGCCCCCGACGTCCAGCTCCGCACGGCGCGGCGCCTCTTCGCGCGCGACGCCCCCGAGGCCGACGGCTGGCGCCACACGGTGCGCGGCGTCGGGCCGCTCGAGCGCGAGAGCCTGTGGCACCTGGCGCGCTGGTTCACCGGCAACGGCGAGAACTTCCGCGCCATCCGCGAGTACAACGAGCTCGACGACGAGGACCTCCCCGGCGGCGCCTCGCTCGTCATCCCGGCCGAGCTCCTGCTGCCCGCCTTCCGCGGCGCCCTGCCCGTCTCCGACGGCCACCGCCTGCAGTTCGGCAAGGACGCCGCAGGGGAGTACGCGGTCTACCGCCTGCGCCCCGGCGAGGCGCTCTACTCGGGAGTCGTCGTGCGCTTCACCGGCCGCGTCTTCGGCGCCGACGTCAACGCCCTGGCCGCCGAGCTCGCGGCGCGCAACGGCATCCGCGACGTCACCGACATCCCGGTCGGCTTCCGGGTGAAGATCCCGGTCGACCGGCTGCTGCCCGAGTTCCTGCCCGAAGGGCACCCGCGGCGGCGCGAGTACGAGCAGGAGCTGGCCGCCAGCGCCCGCTTCAGCAACCAGGTGCGGGCCAAGGGGCTCGCCGGCATCACCGTCATCCTCGACGCCGGCCACGGCGGCCGCGACTCGGGGACGACGATGGCCGGGGTCTGGGAGAGCACCTACGTCTACGACATCGTGCTGCGCGTCAAGCGCCTGCTCGAGGCCCACACCGCGGCGCAGGTGGCGGTGACGACGCGCGACGGCGAGAGCTTCCAGATCCACGACGCCGACGTCCTGCCGTTCTCCCGCCGCCACGCGGTGCTCACCACCCCCCCCTATCCGATCGAGGACGCGACGGTGGGGGTGAACCTGCGCTGGTACCTCGCCAACAGCGTCTACCGCCGCGCGCTGGCCGGCGACGCCGGGCCGGAGAAGGTCGTCTTCCTCTCGATCCACGCCGACTCCCTCCACCCCTCGTTGCGCGGGGTCATGGCCTACATCCCGGCGGCCGGCATGCGCCAGGAGCGCTACGGCAAGTCGTCGTCCGTCTACACCGCGCGCCGCGAGGTGCAGGAGAGCCCGAGCGTGACGTTCCCGTGGGAGGAGCGGGTCAAGAGCGAGGGCCTGTCGCGCGAGCTGGCGCAGCGGGTGGTGGACGCCTTCGCCGCCGGCGGCCTCGCCGTCCACCCCTTCAAGCCGGTGCGCGACAAGATCATCCGCGAGAACGGCCAGTGGGTGCCGGCGGTGCTGCGCTACAACTCGGTGCCGGCCAAGGCCCTGCTCGAGGTCTGCAACTTGGCCAACGACGAGGACCGGCGCCTGCTCCAGACCCGCGCCTATCGCCAGCGGGTGGCGGAGTCGATCGTCGCCGGCCTCCTCGCCTACTACGGCGAGCGCGTCGAGCTGCCCCCGGCGCAGGTGGCCTCGACGGCCAAGGCGCGGGCCGGCGCCAACTGAGCCTCAGCCGCGGCGCGGCAGGACGACGCGCCGCGCCCTTCTCGGCGATTCAACGTGGTGAGCCAGTGAGAAGAGCGGGTTCGTGTCCGTCCAGATCGTAGACAAGGAGGACGTGCCATGAGCTCGATTGGGAGAATGGGAGCGGCTTTGCTCGCGATGATGTCCGTGGAGGCGCTTGCCGTCGAGCTGGCCCCAGGTCCCACCCCGGCTACCGCGCCGCCTCCGCCGGCCGTCGCGCCTGACACGCCGGGTGTGGTCTGTACCGCGGCCGTGAGCGGCGCACCGGCCCGCGACCCGTATCGCCGCGTGCGCTCGACCCGCGACCAGCCCGACGACCAGCCCGGCGCCTATCAGATCCACATCCTCTACGTGGAGCCCCCAGGCGCCGCCGGCCGCCGCGACGTGGACGGATCGCTGCGCCGCTCGGTCACGGCGTGGCGTGAGTGGATGGCGCGCCAGACCGGCGGCCCGAAGCTGCGGTTCGATACCTGCGACGGCGTGCTCGACGTGACCTACGTCAAGCTCCCTCCGGGGCAAGACCAGCTCGCGCGCGCGCTCGGCAGCGACGACCCGGACCCCGATCTGCGAGGGCCGACCTACTTTCGCGACCGCCTCGAGCGCGACCTGAAGCAGACGTTCCACGATTCGAGAAAGCTCTATCTCGTCTACTACGAGGGCCTCGCGCTCGGCCCATGCGCCAACGCGGCACAGCCGCCCGGCCGCTTCGCGGCCGTGTACCTCGACGGCCGCTACGAGACGACCCCGCTCACGGCCGCCGCGCCTGCGGGCGCCACCACCATCGAGGTCTACGACCCGAGCGAGATCGGAGGGCTGCCGCAGGTCCCCTTCGAGGCGACGCTCGGCAAGGAGAAGGTAAAGGTCAAGAAGGTCGCCCGCATGCGCGTGACGCTCGACTCCGGGCTCGTCGGGCCCCACCCAATTGGCACGCTGCTCCAGGCCGAAAACCCTCCGCTCAACTGCCGCGAGCACAAGTTTTCGGCGGACGGCCAGGCGCTCGGCTTCCTGGAGTTCACCGGCGCCCACGAGTCCCTCCACCTGCTCGGGATCGTTTCGAAGCACGCGCCAAACCATAACGACAAGAGGCCTCAGCACCTCAAAAGCACGAGCCAAGGCGGCACGAACGACCTCATGTACCAAGGAGATTCCGACTGGGGCTGCGGCAATCCAAAGGTGTCCGCCCCCTGCGTGCTCGACCCCGCAAACAAGGAGTACTTCCGCCTTCCCCCGGACAGCCAGCTCCCGGACCTCGCCAAGAGCGTCTTCCTTGAGCTCCCCCCGCCCGGCGCCAAGCTGCCGCCGAGTTGGTAGCGCCGCTCAGCCGTCGTGGGCGGTGATGGCGGTGATGCGGTAGGGGGCGCCGCCGAGGGTCAGCTCGTCGCCGACCTTCTTGCCCAGGAGGCCCTTGCCGAGGTCCGACTCGTAGGAGATGAGGTCCTCCTCCGGCCGGCTCTCCCAGGGCCCGAGGACGGTCAGCAGGCGCTCGCCGCCCTCGCCGGCGAGGCGCACCTGGGTGCCGATGCGCACCTCCGAGGCCTCGCCGGCGGGCACGTCGATGGGGCGGACGCGCGCCAGCTCGGCGTTGAGGGAGGCGGCGCGGGCGTTGAGGTACTCGTGGCGCTGGCGCGCCGACTTGTACTCGAAGTTCTCGCGCAGGTCGCCCATGGCGCGCGCCTCCTCGATCGCCTTGCGGTTGGCGGGGATCTCGACAGCCATCAGGTGCTGCATCTCGGCGCGCTTGGCGTCGATCGCCGCGCGCGTGGCGTAGAGCGGCGTCGCGGCCTCCTTGCGCAGCGTCGGGAAGCGGAGCTGGAGGGCGTTGGTGAGCTGCTCGCGCTGGTAGGGCTCCAGCGTCGGCGCGCGGTGCACCGCCTCTTCGGCCTGCGCCGCCTGCTCCGCGGTGAGGTGCGAGAGCAGGCGCGGCAGGGTGCTGCCGGAATCGGCGAGGGCGGCGAGGCGGGCGCGGAAGGGGACGAACTCGTCGCGCGTCATGGCCGCGAGGATCTGCTGCAGGAGGCGGAGCGGGTTGCGGGCGCGCAGGCTCTCGTCGCGCGCCGCGCGCTCGGCCAGCCAGGTGAAGGCCGCGGGCTGCTTGTGCGCCTGGGTGAGGAGGGCGTCGAGGAAGCGCTGGACCTCGCGGGCGGCGGCCGCGTCGCCGGACTTGGCCACGCCGTCGGCGAGCAGGTCGAGGGCGCGCGGGTCGGTCTCCACGGTCAGGGCGTCGCGCCAGATGGCCGGCCAGTCCTCGCGCCGCTCGCGCACCATCGTGTAGGCCCGCTCGCGCAGCAGCCGCTCCTGGATGCCGCCGAGGAGCCGCGTCAGGTCGCCGGCGCCGGCCAGCATCCGCTCGGGCTCCCAGGGCAGCCCCTCCGGCGCCCCGCCGCTGCGCTCGAGCGCGAACCAGAGCTCGAAGGCGAGGCCGGGGTCGCGCGCGGCGATGCGGTTGCCGAGCGCCACCAGGTGCTCCGCCATCCGCCGGCGCAGCTCCGGGTCGCGCGTCCCCTCGCGCCGGAGGAGCTCGAGCTGCCGCCGCGGCTCGGCCGCCGTGAAGGCGGTCCAGGAGGCGGCCATCGCGTCGCCGCTCGACTCGGCCCAGCGGTAGGTCTGCCGCCCGGCGCCGGCGGCGACCACCTGCGGATGCTTGCGCGCCGCCGCCCACCAGGAGGTCCATCCCGCCTCCGGCACCACGCCGGCCAGCGCCTCGCGCACCTCGCCGGCGGTGAGCGGCCGGTCGTGGCTCTCGAGGGTGGCGCGCAGCAGCTCGGGCGGCGAGAGCGCGGCGAGCGCCTCCGGCTCCTCGAGCTTGCGGCGCAGGACGTGCTCCCGGGGCAGCGGCTTGAGCAGCTTCGGCGCCGCCTTGAAGCCGACGTTGAGAGTCTGGCGCTCGAAGGCCACCTTGAAGCTCTCGAGGCCGAGGTTCGCCTCGACGACCCGGCCCGCGCCCTTGCCCTCCATCCTCACCACCGAGCCGACGTCGAAGGCGAGGAGGGCCTCGAGCCGCTCCACCTTCTCCCAGGCCTTGGCGATGTCGTGGGTGGCGCGGTGCAGACCGACCGTCGCGGCGAGGCCGCGGAAGCTCGGGCGCTCGCCGTGGAGGCGCTCCAGGGTCTCGACGATCGCCGGGTGCAGCCCCTCGGGCGGGAAGAGGATGCTGCCGGCGCGCGCCAGGAGCTTGAGGCGCTCGCGCCAGAGGCCGCGCTCGCGGAGCTGCTCGTCGAGCATCCCGAGCAGAAAGCGGGCCCGCTCCTCCTCCGCGGTGCCGACGAGCGCCCGCGCCACGCCGACGAACCACTCGAGCTCCGCGGGATCCTGGCCGAGACGGGCCAGCCACTCGTCCTCGATGGCCGCGAAGTCGGCGCGGGCGAGGTTGTTCTGGACGGCGCGCGGGAGCGTCATGCGGAGCGGCACGATAACAAATCGCTTGTTTGACCCCGGCGGAGACGGAACGTAAAGTTAGGGTTCGCGTGCCGAGCGACCTCTCCAAGCGCCACCGCCTCCCACCCCGCCGCAACGATCCGGAGGGGCGGGCGGGGATGGACGAGGGCGCCCGGCCCGTGGGAGGCGGCGCGACGCGGCCCCCGCCCTGGAGCACCGACGTCGACCCGGAGCCCGTCTCCTTCGGCACCTGGCTGCGACGCCAGCGCGAGCTGCGCGGCGTCGACCTCCACGACATCGCCGAGCGCTCCAAGATCAGCCTGCGCTACCTCGAAGCGATGGAGGAAGACCGCTTCGACATCCTGCCCGGGCCGATCTTCGCCAAGGGGTTCCTGCGCGAGTACGCCCGCCACGTCGGGCTCTCCCCCGACGACGTGGTCAACCACTTCCTCGCCGTCCACCAGCCGCCGGCGGGGGACGCCGAGCCGGCCGTCCCCCGCGAGCGGAGCGGCCGCGGCCTGGTGCAGATCCTGCTCCTGGCGCTCGCGGCCATGCTCCTGCTCGGGCTGATCGCGGTCCTCACCTACTGGGCCGAGCGGCGGCGCGAGCGGACCGCCGCCGAGCAGCCGCCGCCGATCGCCGCGCCGGTGGCGCTGCGGGCGGCCACCTCGTCGCCGCCGCCGGAGGAGCGTTCTCGGGCGCCGCTCGAGCTCACCCTCGACTTCGTGGAGGACTGCTGGGTCGAGCTGGTCATCGACGGCACGCGGCGCATCGCCGAGCTGCGGGTGCAGGGGGAGTCGCTGCAGCTCCAGGCGCAGCAAGCCATCCAGCTCGAGCTGGGCAACGCCAAGGGCGTGCAGGCGCAGCTCAACGGCCAGCCGCTGCGCTTGTGGGGGCCCGACGACACCCGCGTCAAGGACCTGGTGATCGATCTCGAGACCGCACGGCGCCTGGGGGCGGCGCCCGCCGGCCCCGCAGCGCCCGCGCCGCGTCCGCCGCAGTGACGGCGGCGTAAGCCGATGGCGGACATCCAGGGCTCCCTCGTCGAGCGGGTCCGGGCGGGGGGCGACCGGCAGCTCCAGCGGCTCGCCGCCGCCGGCCTGCTGCCGCTGCCCCCCGAGGAGCTGATCCCGCTCCAGGTCGCGCTGGCGCGCGGCGAGGACGCCGAGCTGGCCGGCGCGGCGGCCGGCGCCCTGGCCCGCCTCGAGCCGCGCCTCGCCGCGTCGTTCCTGGCCGAGGCGGCGGACGCCGACACCCTCGCCTGGTTCGCGGAGAGCGCCGCCGATTCGCAGGTCCTCGAGGCCGTGGTGCGGCGGCGCGACGTGCCGCGCCCTCTCCTCGCCGCCCTCGCCCCCCGCGTGCCGCCCGAGCTCCAGGAGGTGCTGCTGCTGCGCCAGGACGCGATCGTGGAGCTGCCGGCGATCCTCGAGGGGCTGGAGGAGAACCCGCGCCTCACGCCGTATGCGCGGCGGCGGATCGCCGAGTACCGGGAGCACCTCCTGCCGCCGCCCGCCGCGCCCGCCGCGCCGGCGGCGGCGCCGGACGGCGGGGCGGAGGCGGGCGGGGGCGACGCCGCCGAGCTGGAGGAGGAGGCGGCCGCTTCCCCGCTTGCCGTCGAGGGGACCACCGGCCTCACCGAGTGGCAGATCCGCAGCCTGCCGGTGCCGTCGCGCCTGAAGCTCGCGCGCGGCGCCAGCCGCGCGTTGCGCAAGATCCTGATCCGCGACAGCAACCCGCTGGTGGCGCTGGCGGTGCTCGAGCACAACGTGCTCACCGAGCAGGAGGTGGCGCAGATCGCCCACAACCGGCTGGTGCCGGACGAGGTGCTGGAGGAGATCGGCAGGCGCCGCCAGTGGGTCGCGAAGTACCCGATCGTGAGGGCGCTGGTGCACAATCCGCGCACGCCCGTGCCGCTGTCCCTGCGCCTCCTCGGGCGACTCAACTTCCGCGACCTGCGGGACCTCTCGCGCAACCACAACACCCCCGGTCCCGTCCGGGCCGCCGCCCTGCGCTTGTATAGAATGCGGCACCGGTAGCCCCGGAACAGACCACGCATGCGCAGGGACTTCTACGCCGTCCTCGGCCTGCAGCGCACGGCGAGCGAGGAGCAGATCCGCCAGCGCTTCCGCGAGCTCGCCCGCGAGCGCCACCCCGACCGCTTCCAGGGCGAGCGGAAGGCGGCGGCGGAGCTCGAGTTCCAGGAGATCACCCAGGCCGCCAACGTCCTGGCGGACACCGAGCGGCGGCGCCAGCACGACCTCGAGCTGGCGCGGCCGCAGGATCAGTCGGCCGACCACCGCCAGCTCGGCCGCCTGTTCCTCCAGCGCGGCGTCAAGGCGTACAAGGAGCAGAACTTCCTCGAGGCGGCCGAGAGCTTCGACCGCGCCACCCAGGCCGAGCCCACGAACGCCAAGTACTGGCACCATCTCGCCCTCGCCAGCAGCCGGTCGAGCCGCTGGTACCCGCGGGCGCTGGCGGCGATCGCCCGCGCCTGCGAGCTCGAGCCGATGAACCCCGCCTACCTGAAGCTCGCCGGCCGCATCGCCGCCCTCTGCGGCCGCGCCGAGGACGCCCAGCGCTATTACGAGCAGGCGATCGAGTGGGGCGGGGACGAGCCGGCCGTGCGCCAGGCGCTCGAAGAGCTGCGCCGGACCGAGCGCCGCGACCGGCCCGGGCTCTTCGGCAAGGGGGTGTGATGGTGCGGGTGCGCGCCTGCGGGGTCTCGGACGTCGGGCTGGCGCGCGCTCACAACGAGGACACGTTCGGGCTCGATCCCCGGCACGGGCTCTACGTGGTGGCCGACGGGATGGGCGGGCACAGCCACGGGGAGGTGGCGGCGCAGATCGCGGTGGACTCGATCCGCGAGTTCATCGAGCGGTCGATCGACCACGACACGACCTGGCCGTTCATCTACGACGCGCGGCTGCAGCGGCACTCCAATCTGCTCAAGACGGCGGTGCGGCTGGCGCACGACAAGGTGCTGCGGGCGATCCGCGACGACAACAGCCTGCACGGGATGGGGACGACGGTGGTGGGGTTCTTCCTGCGCGGGCCGGTGGCGGCGGTGGCGCACGTGGGGGACAGCCGCGCCTACCGGCTCCGCAACGGCCAGCTCGAGCAGCTCACGCAGGACCACACCTGGGTGCACGAGCAGGTAGTGGCGGGGTTCCTGTCCAAGGAGCAGGCGCGCGCGCACCCGCTGAAGAACGTGGTGACACGGGCGCTGGGGGGGGAGAGCGAGGTGGTCGTGGACGTGCGCGAGGTGGAGGTGCAGGCGGGGGACCTGTATCTGCTCTGCTCGGACGGGTTGACGACGATGCTGGCGGATCGGGACATCAAGGAGCGGCTCGGACGGGGGCGGACGCTGGAGGAGACCTGCCGCGGGCTGGTGACGGACGCGAACGCGCGGGGGGGGTTCGACAACGTGACGGCGGTGTTGCTGCGGATCGAGGAAGTGGCGGAGGAAGGGGAAGAGGAAGCGGACGAGGAAGAGGACGAGACGAAGTAGGCCCCCCCGCCCGGAGTCTTCCTTACCCCAGCCCATACAATCGAGTTTGTGAGCAAGGTGGCGGTGATCGGTGGGGGGCCGGCTGGGGGGGCGGCGGCGCTGCGGCTCGCCCGGGCGGGGGTGGAGGTGGACCTCTACCGGCCGGAGAGGCCGGGGGAGAAGCCTTGCGGCGGGGCGGTACCGGAGCTCGTGCTGCCGCGGCTGGAGGGTTTCGATCCTGCGGGGCTGCCGGCGGTGAGGGACCCGGCGGTCGTGCTCGAGAACGGGCTGGGGGGGCGCGTGGAGCTGCCGGTCGAGGGGCTGCGGATCTTCCGCCGCGCCGATCTGGACGCGGCGCTGGTCGAGGCGGCGGTGGCGAGCGGCGCGCGGCTCGTCCCCGACAAGGTCGTGTCGCTGGGGTGGGCGAACGGCTCGGTGGTCCTGGTTGCCGGCGAGGCGCGACGGGCGTACCCGTGGGCGATCGCCGCCGACGGCGCCCGGGGGCGGGTGCGGCGGGCGCTCGGGCTCGCGCCGCGCGGCGACAGCGTGGGGCTCGGCGCCTCTCTCCGCGGCCTCGCGGGCGGGCGCCTGGTCCTCGCCTTCGCCGGCGTAGCGGACGCCTACCTCTGGATCTTTCCCCGGCCCGGCGGCGTCTCGGTGGGGATCGCCTACAGCGACGAGGCGCTCTCCGGCGGCGCCGCGCGCGTCCTGCTCGACGGCTTCCTCGACCGCCACCTGCCGGCGTGGCGCGACCTGCCCGGCCCGCGCTACCGCTACCCGATCCCGGTCTTCGGCCCCTGGACGCTGCCCGCGGTGCGGCGCGCTCTCGAGCGGCGGGTGCTCCTCGCCGGCGACGCGGCGGCGCTTGCCGACCCCCTGACGCGCGAAGGGATCCGCTACGCCGCGTTGTCGGGGCAGTGGGCGGCGGAGAGCCTGCTGGCGCGCCGCCCCGAGGGCTATGCCGAGCGACTGGAAGCGGAGCTCGCCGCCGAGATGGCGCGCGCCCACCGCGCGCGCACGCTCTTCTTCGAGGAGTCCGTCGGCCAGTGGATGGTGCCGGTCTGCCGCGCCCACGCCGGCGTGCGCCGCGTCCTCGCCGACCTCCTCGCCTGCCGCCAGCCCTACCGCGGTCTCCGCCGCCGATTGCTCCGCGCCGCGCTCTCCGCCGCCTGAGCCCTGGCACACCGCGTGCTACCTTTGCCGCCGCGCGGGGCGGCGATGCTGCGGCGGATCCTCAACAAGCGGCAGGACGAGCTGCTGGCGGAGAACCGCCGGCTGCTCACCGACCTGCAGGGCGCGCTCGCCCACTTCGACGCCGCCGCCGACGACCAGGCCACGATCCAGCGCTCGCTGGCGCAGCTCCACGAGCTGTTCCTGCTCGTCGTGGCGGGCGAGTTCAACGCCGGCAAGAGCGCCTTCATCAACGCCCTCCTCGGGCGCAAGGTCCTCGACGAGGGGGTGACGCCGACCACCACCCGCATCCACGTCCTGACCTACGGCGAGACCGACGAGCGGTCGTTCGCCGAGTCGAGCATGGACCGCGTCACCGCCCCGGTCGAGCTGCTGCGCGACATCCACATCGTCGACACCCCGGGCACCAACGCCGTCCTGCGCGAGCACGAGGCGATCACGCGCGACTTCGTGCCGCGCTCGGACATGGTGCTCTTCGTCACCTCCGCCGACCGCCCGTTCACCGAGAGCGAGCGGGGGTTCCTCGAGGGCATCCGCGACTGGGGGAAGAAGGTCGTCGTGGTGGTCAACAAGGTCGACATCCTGGAGAGCCCCGAGGACGTCGAGCGGGTGCGAGCCTTCGTCGCCGAGCACGCCCGCACCCTGCTCGGCGCCACGCCCGAGATCTTCCTCGTCTCTTCGCGCCAGGCGCTCAAGGCCAAGCAGGAGGCCGACGCGCGGCTCCTCGCCGCCAGCCGCTTCGGGCCCCTCGAGCGCTACATCGTCGACACCCTCGACGAGAAGGAGCGGGTGCGCCTGAAGCTCATGAACCCGCTCGGCGTCGGCCTCCACCTCGTCGGCAAGTACGTCGAAATCGCGCGCGGCCGCCTCGAGCTCCTCCAGGACGACGTCGCCACGCTCGAGGACCTGGAGCGCCAGCTCGCCCTCTACCAGGAGGACATGCGGCGGGAGTTCCGCTTCCGCTTGGGCGACGTCGACGCCGTGCTCCACGAGTTCGAGAACCGCGGCGTCCAGTTCTTCGACGAGACCATGCGGCTGGGGCGGGTCATCGACCTGCTCAACAAGGCGCGGATGAAGGCCGAGTTCGAGCGCCAGGTGGTGGGCGACACGCCGCAGCGGATTGAGCGCCGGGTGGGGGAGGTGATCGACTGGCTCGTCACCAGCGACCTGCGGCAGTGGCAGGCCACCAACGAGCACCTGCTGCGCCGCCGCCAGGTGCACGCCGACCGCATCGTCGGCCAGGTCGGGCGGAGCTTCGACGTCGATCGGACGCGCCTGCTCGACACCGTCGGGCGCGCCGCCCAGCGCTCGGTCGAGAGCTACGACCGGGAGGGGGAGGCCAACCGCATGGCCGAGTCGGTGCAGGTGGCGGTGGCCGGCACCGCGCTCGCCGAGATCGGGGCGATCGGCCTCGGCGCCCTCATCACCCACCTCGCCGCCTCGGCGGCGATGGACGCCACCGGCATCCTCGCCGCCAGCGTCGTGGCGGTGCTCGGCTTCTTCATCATCCCCAACCGGCGCCGCGACGCCAAGCGCGAGCTGCGCCAGAAGATCGCGGCCCTGCGCGAACAGCTCATGGGCTCGCTCACCTCGCAGTTCGACCGCGAGATCGAGAGCAGCGTCCACCGCATCCTGGAGTCGATCGCCCCCTACAGCCGCTTCGTGCGCGCCGAGCGCGAGTGGCTGGAGACCTCGCGCCGGGAGCTGGCGGAGGTGCAGCAGGGCCTGGAGAAGCTCCGCTCCCGGGTGGAGGCGCTCGCCTGAGTCAGAACCGCACCGCGACCCGGCCGTACCAGTGGCCGCCGTTGAAGCCGTATGGAGAGGTGAGAGCGTGGGTCACCCCCAGGAACTGCAGCACGGGATCCAGCTCGTCGTCGGGATGCTCGTCGAAGATGTTCTCACCGCCGATCGCCAGCTCGTAGCGGTTGGCGAAGTCGAAACTGACTTCGAGGTCGACGAGGATGCTCGAGCCGTAACTCGACACGTCGCTGGCGTCGCCCGGGCTGAACAGCCCGCCCGTGGTCTCCCAGCCGCCGTAGCGATTGCCGCGAATGAAGCCCGAAAACATCCTCGCGCTGTCGTAACTCAGGGTCAGATTCGTCCGCTGCTCGGGCACCTGATTCTCGAGGTCGAAGACCCGCGAGGCGTTGATCGTGCCGGGGGCTACGCCCGTGACCTCCTGCTCGTTGAAGTTGTGACGAAGATCGACGGCGAAGAGGCCCTCGGCCACTTGGAAGTAAGTCGTTACTGCGAGATCGACGCCGTTGATCTCGGAATCGAAAGCATTGCTGAAGAAGTTCGCGATGCTGCCCACCAGGAGCTCCGGATTGGCGACGCCCGCAGCCCTCAGGCGAGGAACATCCGCTGCAGTGATCGTATTGTTTTGCAGCGCCAGCCGGTCGTCGATCTGGATCTGGTAGTAGTCCAGCGTGATGCTGGTATTGGCCGCCGGCCGGGCCACGAGGCCCACCGTGAACGCGGTCGACTCCTCGGGCTCGAGCGGGATGGCGCCCAGCGCGATGGCGACCGGATGATCCACGGGATAGACGCCGCTGGGGATCAGGTTGCCCTGGGTATCGGCGGTGGTGGTGACGTTCAGTGTGTGGACCTGGCCGGGGGTCGGGGCCCGGAAACCGGTGTTGGCGGTGGCCCGCAGGGCGAACCCGTCCGTGAAATCGAAACGGCCGGAGAGCTTCCAGTCGAAGGTGGAACCGAACAAGTCGAAGTCCTCGTAGCGCGCCGCAACGCCGCCCGAGAACTGGTCGGTGAAGTGGGCTTCGAGATCCAGATAGGTCGCGTAGCTCTCGCTGCCGAAGCTACCGGCCGACTCGACCGGGAAACCCTGGAAGCCGTCGGAGCCGAGGCCGAAGATCGCGGCGGTGGGACCGAACTCTCGCGATGCGAGATCCCCGGCCCCGATCTTGTACGTTTCATCCCGGTACTCGAATCCGAAGGCAAGGTTCAGCGGCGATGCCAGAGCGGCGATCTCCAGAGGTTGGACGAAATCCAGGTTGACGCCGATCTCTTCCTGGGCCAGGGTGCCGGGCTTGAAGGAGGTCGGCGACAGCCTGCCCAGGCTTGGGTTGATGCTCTCCGAGAGGGTGTACTCGACCTCGTTTTCCCCGTATCGGCCGCTGAGATCCCAGCGCATACCGCCGGCCGTCGTGCCCTTGGTCCCCCCCACCCAGGCGAGATCTTTCATCTCGGCTCCGAAATTCGGGTTGTAGCCGCCGGGGAACAGCGTGAAGATCGGGTTGCGCAACACGAAGCCGCTGGGGCTCGAGGCATCCGCCACCAGGTAATCGGCGGGGTTCAATCCCCGCGCCCGGATGGCATTGACCAGCGACTGCGGAGCGGGGTCGGGTAGAAAGTCGCCGTTCTGGTCCTGTTGCAGCGTGGTTCGGGCCGCGAACTCGTGCTGGGGGGGCAGCACCGGTCCGCGATAGAAGAAGTCGGAGACGGTCTCGTTGTCTCCGTAGCTGGCGTGGGAGTAGAGCTCGACGTTCTCGCTGAGGTCGATCCCCGAATTGACGAACACTTTCCAGGCTTCCACCTCGGGGTCACCCCAGCGCTGCCCGAGGCCATTCAAGGGCGTCTGGTCCGCGCCGACGACGCTGGCCACGAACGCCGCATCGGGGCGAGCGTGGCCGCGCGAGGTCTTGTCCGAGGTCGTGTACTCGAAGGATGCGTTCACGAATCCCTCGGGACCCAGGCCGAAGCCCGCGTTGCCACTGGCCGTGGTGCGCGCCCCGTCGCCGTCGAAGTACTCGCCGGACTGCAGCGCGAAGGAGAGCCCCTCTCTGGCGTCTTTCAGGATGACGTTCACGACGCCGGCGATGGCGTCCGATCCGTACTGGGCCGAAGCCCCGTCGCGCAGGATCTCGATCCGTTCGATCGCGGCCCCCGGCAGGGTCGAGAAATCCACGGCCTGGGCGCCCTGGTTGACCGTGCCCAGTGGCGCGAGCTGCAGGTTCACCAGCGCCGAACGATGGCGCCGAGTGCCGTTGACCAGCACCAGGGTCTGGTCCGGCGAGAGGTTGCGCAGCGTCACCGGACGGATGAACGACGTGCCGTCGGCGATCGGGAAGCGCTGGGTGTTGAGCGACGGTGCGAGCTTGGGGAGAGCCTCGGTCATGTCGGGGGTCGCCTGCTCGGCGATGGCCTGGCTGGGCAATACGTCGACGGGGGACAGTGTCTCGGTGGGCTCGAGGCCCTCCGTGCGCGTCCCCGTGACGACGATCTCTTCCGTGAACACCTCTTGAGCCTCTTCCGCGGCTTGCTCCTCGGGCTCCTCCGCCTCCTCTTCCTCTTCGGGTGGTGGAGGGGGCGGCTCCTCCTGGGCCAGTGCGGGCACCGCCATCACGGCGAGACACAGCGACAGCGCGCCCAAGGGCAGCCGCCATCCGCGTGGCAGCAATCTCCTGCGCTCAGCTCTCACGATGCCACCTCCAGTCGAGCCGCCGGCTCGGAAAAAAGAGGGACTCCCGGCGGCTAGCGCCGGGAGAGTCTGGATCTCCACCCCTCATGGATATCAGTTCGCGAATATAGCCCAAGTCCGCGCCGCAAGGGGAGGAATCGTGTGGCGGCGCAGGCGCCGGAGCTGGCACCGCAGGAGGAGGAGCCGGCGGAAGAGCAGCCGCCTCCAGCCCGCTCGCGGCTCGTGGGTTCTCCTGGAACTCGCCGATGCGGTCAACGCGGTTCTCGAGGCTCCGAGAAGGTACCCCCGCGGGAAGGCGAACACGCGTGCGCGCTGGCGGAGCGGCGACCCTCGCCGTCCTTGATCTACGCGCTTCGGCGGGCCGCATGAGGCGCCACTGTCCTGGATCTACTCGCTGCGCGGGCTGATCGGGGAGCCGCTGTCCTGGATCTACGCGCTTCGCCAGGCACCTGGGCCGGGTCTTCTGCCGAAATGGCCGCTCGTGTCCTGAACCTACGCGCTTCGTCCGACGGACCGGGCGGGTTCTGTCTCCGATCTACTCGCTCCTGTCCTGGCTCTACTCGCTTCGCCGGCGTACCCACTCCATCGTGTCCTGGATCTACTCGTTCCGCCCGGCGCCATCCGCGTTCATGTCCTGGATCTACGCGCTCCGCCAGCCGATCCAGCCCCACCCGCCCGCCGAGCGGGCGATTCCTGTCCTCGACCTACTGGGCGCAGCAGGTCAAGCGTACGGACGCGGTCGGCAACGGCTCCGTACCGCTCGTACCGAGCGAAAGGAGTGTTGTTCCGGCGCCTGGGACGCCTGCCCCGACGGCCGGGACGCTTGTACGGAGAGCCGGTACGCTCGTACCGACGAAAAGTACGCTTGTACCAAGCGCCGGTACGTTTGTCCTTTCCGAAAGGACGCTTGCACCTCATGAAAGTACCGGGTACCTGGCCAAAGTACGCCTGTACTTTCCGTCGGTACACTTGTCCTCCCGGAAAGTACGCTTGTCCTTCATAAAAGTACCGGGTACCTAGCGAAAGTACGTTAGTCCCCGGGCGGGGACCGCCTGCCCCGGGCGCTACGACTGCCCGAAGACATACCCCTCGCGCGCCCGGACCCGGAACTCGGGGTTGCGGGCCGCGACCTTCACCTTCTGGAAGCCGTCCGCGCCCGCTGGGTGGGTGGCCGTGTAGCTCAGCAGGTAGTAGCCGCTGTTCTCCTCGGAGACCTGGCGCAGCGGGGTCAGGAAGTTGGTGGTGTTGAAGTAGTACTTGCCGCCGGTCTCGCCGGAGATCTGGTTGAGCGCGTCCGAGAGGGCGTGCTCGGTGCCCGGCGGGGTGAGATCGACGGCGTAGAAGGCGACGTTGTGGTCGTTGAGCGCCCGCACCGTGTCGTCGTAGTAGCGCGGATCGGGCGTGTACTGGCCGAAGCTGTTGAGCCGGCCGAAGCCGACGCCGAAGTAGAGCAGGTTCTTGCGGCCGCGGATGTCGCCGGCGGCGCGCGCCAGCAGCTGCAGCGCGTCGTAGATGGTCGTCGTCTCGTCGCGCAGCTCGTTGCCGCGCGGCAACCCGGCGCGGAGCGACGCCCCCGGCTCGCCGGCGATGCGCGACGGCCAGTTGCCGCCCGGGTCCTTCCCCTTGGCGGCGGCGGCGAGGCCGGCGTCGAGAGCCGCGCGGTCGGTCGTGAAGTCCTGGTGCACCTTGAGCTTGTGGTCGTAGCTGACGACCGCCACGTGGTCGCCGGGCACCAGCTCCTCGGCCACCCACTGGCGGGCGCGGCGCACCGCCTCCATCTGCTGCGTCAGCAGGCGCGGCGCCTCCAGCGCGGCGGTGCGCTGATCGTCGAGGAAGAGGACGAAGTAGCGGTCCTCGGTGCCCTCCGAGACCTCGGGGCGGCGGCCCGAGGCGGCGGGCGCCGGGTCGAGCAGGCGGCGGTTGCTGTAGAAGACGACGTCGGTCAGCTCGATCGGCTTGCCGTCCTCGGTGACGACGAAGTCGCTCTCGTCGAGCCCCAGGATGACGTTGCCGCGGGCGTCGGTCACCAGCACGTCGAGGAGCACCTCGGTCACCTCGACCTGCTCGCGGACCTCGCCCGCCGGCGGCTCCTGCTGGGCGGGCGCGGCGAGCGGGGCGAGGAGCAGCGCCGCCAGGGCGAGCGGCGTGGCGCGCTTCGATCGGATCATGATGGTCCTCCTTTCACTTGCAGAGGACGGAGGTAGCAAGGGGCAGACCAGCCGCGGCGGCCGGAGAACGGGGGTTCTTCGTCCTCAGGAGGTGACGGCGCCGCCCGGGAAGCGGGCGTAGAAGCCGCCCGCCGCGGCCGTGTCGCGCAGCGCCTCGGCCGGCCGGTAGCGCTCGGAGACCGCGCTCTCCAGCCGCTCGAGCGTCGCGACGACCTGGCCGAGCCCCTCCTGATCGGCCCAGCGGCAGAGGCCGCCGCGGAACGGCGGAAAGCCGGTGCCGAAGATCATCGCCACGTCGAGCTCGCCGGCGCTGCGCACGACCCCTTCGGCGAGGCAGCGCGCCGCCTCGTTGACCATCGGCAGCACCATGCGGTCGGCGAGGAGGCCGGGATCGGGGGACTGGACGCGCGGCGCGAGGCCGAGGAGCGCGTAGACCGCCGGGTCCGGCTCCTTCCGCTCCCGCCCGTCGTAGCGGTAGAAGCCGCGGCCGGTCTTCGTCCCCAGCCGGTCCGGGGCCGCGATCCGCGCCAGCCAGGGGGGGAGCGCGACGCGGTCGGGGAACGACTCCTGGAGGAACCGGGCGACGTGCCCGGCGACGTCGATCCCCACCTCGTCGGTCAGCGCCAGCGGCCCGACCGGCATCCCCCAGTCGACCATCGCGCGGTCGATGTCCTCGATCGCGTGCCCCTCGTCGAGCAGCCAGAGCGCTTCGGTCGAATAGACCATCAGCAGCCGGTTGATCAGGAACCCGGGCGTGTCCCGGACCAGCACCGGCGTCTTCCCGAGGCGGCGGGAGAAGGCGAAGACGGTGTTGACCGCCGAGGCGGCGGTCGTCTCGGCGGCGATCACCTCGACGAGCGGCATGCGGTGCACGGGGTTGAAGAAGTGCATGCCGACGACGCGCTCGCGCCGCGGCGTCGTCTCGCCGATGGCGCCGATCGGCAGCGACGAGGTGTTCGAGGCGAGCACCGCCGCCTCCGGCACCGCCGCGGCCACTTCGGCGAAGACGGCCTGCTTGACCGCGAGCTTCTCGACGATCGCCTCGATCACCAGATCGACGCGGCCGAAGCCCGAGTAGTCGAGCGCCGGCTGGATGAGCGCCATCTTGCGCCGCTCCTCGGCGCGAGTGAGGCGGCGCTTCTTGACCAGCCGGTCGAAGAGGCCGGCGGCGTGCTCCATCCCGCGCGCCAGGGCGGCGGGATCGAGGTCCTTGAGACGCACCGGCAGGTCCGCCTCCTGCGCCACGAGCTGGGCGATGCCGCCGCCCATCGTGCCGGCGCCGAGGACCGCGACGGCGCCGACCGGCCGCGCCTCGCCCCCCGGGACGCCGGGGCCGCGCTTGGACTCCTCGCCCAGCCGGAAGACGTGGATCAGGTTCTTCGCCACCCGCCCGGTGGCGAGCTCGGCGACGGAGCGGGCCTCGGCGTCGAAGCCGGCGCGGGGGCCGTCCTCGACCCCTACCCGCACCACCTCGAGGGCGCGCAGCGGCGCCGGGTACTGGCCCTTGGTCTGCTCGAGCGTCTTCTTGCGCGCCTGGTCGAAGACGATCTTCCGACCCAGCGGGTTCTTCTCCAGCAGGAGCTCCTTCCAGCCGCCGCCGTGTCCGTCGCCGCCGCCGGCCTCCTTGCGCCGCCGGTCCAGCCGCTCCAGGGCGAAGTCGCGCACCTGGTCGAGGAAGCGGGCCTCGGGCAGCAGGGCGTCGATCAGGCCGCTCTTGAGCGCGCTGCGGCCGGAGACGGCCCTGCCGGTCAGGATCATGTCGAGCGCGGCGCCGACGCCGATCCGCCGCGGCAGGCGCACCGAGCCCCCCCAGGCGGGGAGGATCCCCAGCCGCACCTCCGGCAGGCCGATGCGGGTGTCGGGCCGGTCGCTCGCCACCCGCCAGGTTGAGGCGAGGGAGATCTCGGTGCCGCCGCCGAGGCAGACGCCGCGGATCGCCGCCACGGTGGGGAAGGGGAGCGCCTCCCAGGCGGCGAAGAGGCGCTGGCCGAAGCGCGCGCCGGCCTCGGCCTCGACCGGGTCGGTGACGCCGGCGATGCCGTCGAGGTCGGCGCCGGCGATGAAGCCCTCCTTGCCGGAGAGCAGGACCAGGCAGCCGATGTCGCGGCGCCCGGCGAGCTCGCCGACGAGCCGCTCCAGCTCGTGCAGGGCCTCGCGGGTGAAGACGTTGACCTTGCGGCCGGCCGAGTCGAAGCTGAGGGTGGCGAGCCGGTTGCCGCCGACCGCCAGCCGGAAATCGGACGGCATCTAGGAGGCGACCGCCCGCCTGCCCGTCTCGCTCCCGGTGTAGAGGCGGTCGATGATGCCGCCGTACTTTTCGTTGATCACCCGCCGCTTGACCTTCTGCGTCGGGGTGAGCTCTCCGGTCTCGAGCGTGAACTCGTTCGGCAGCAGGTCCCAGCTGACGATCTGCTCGAAGTGCGCGAGGTTCTTGTTGACCGCGTCGACCTCCTGGCCGAAGAGCTCGCGCACCCGCGGCTCGGCGAGCAGCGCCTCCGCGCTCCCGGCCTCGATCCCCTGCCGCTGCGCCCAGGGGCGGACGGCCTCGAAATCGGGCACCAGGAGGGCGGAGAGGAACTGCCGGCGGTCGCCGATCACCACCGCCTGGCCGATGAAGCGGCTGGCCTTGAGCGCGTTCTCGATCGGCGCCGGCGCCACGTTCTTGCCGTAGGCGTTGACGATCAGCTCCTTCTTGCGGTCGGTGATGCGGAGGTAGTTGTCCTCGTCGACCTCGCCGATGTCGCCGGTGTGGAACCAGCCGTCGGGGTCGATCACCTCGGCGGTGCCCTCGGGGTTGTTCCAGTAGCCCTTCATGATGTTGGGGCCGCGCGAGAGGATCTCGCCGTCCTCGGCGATGCGCACGCTGACGCCGGGGATCGGCGGTCCGACGGTGCCGAGCTTCACCCGGCCCGGCGGGTTGACCGAGATCACCGGCGAGGTCTCGGAGAGGCCGTAGCCCTCGTAGATCGGGATGCCGGCGGCCCAGAAGAACTCGGCCACGTCGCGGCCGAGCGGCGCGCCGCCGGAGAGGGCGAAGCGGAAGCGTCCGCCGAGGCGCTCGCGGATCTTGTGGAAGACCAGCTTGTCGGCGAGCTTCAGCTTGAGGCCGAGGAGGCCCGGGGGGTGGGCGAGCTTGAGGCGCCAGGGCAGCGCCTGCCGCCCCACCCCTTCGGCCCAACGGAAGATCTTCTGCTTGCTCGCCGGGCTCGCCGCCACGCTCTCCTGCACCCGCGAGAGGACCTTCTCGTAGACCCGCGGCACCGAGACGAAGACCTGCGGCTTCACCTCCTGGAAGTTCTGCGCCACCGTCTGCACCGACTCGGCGTAGGCGATCGTGCAGCCCTTGTAGAAGTAGGCGTAGTCGACGGTGCGCTCGAAGGAGTGCGAGAGGGGGAGGAAGGAGAGGGCGGTGAAGCTCCCCTCGACCGGCAGCACCTCCATCGCCGCGACGACGTTGCTGGCGATGTTGTGGTGGGTGAGCATCACCCCCTTGGGTTTGCCGGTCGTGCCGCTGGTGTAGATGAAGGTGGCGAGGTCCTCGGGCTGCGGCGAGCGCGCCCGCTGCTCGAACCAGGCGGGGTCGACGCCGGCGCCGCTGGCGATGAGGGTCTCGAGGCTGGTCACCCGGGGGTCGTTCGAGGCGCCGTGGATCGCCACGTAGCGCTCGACGGCCGGGGTGTTGGCGCGCTCGCGCAGGAAGCCGTCGAGGTGCTCCTGGGTCTCGAGGATGAGGATCTTGGCGCCGCAGTCGTTGGCGATGAAGGCGGCCTGATCGGGCAGCAGGGTGGGGTAGATCGGCACCACGACGCCGCCGAGCGAGAGGACCGCGAAGTCGACGGTCGGCCAGTGCGGGGCGTTGTCCGACATCAGCCCGACCCGGTCGCCGGGCTTGACCCCCAGCTCGTGGAGCGCCTTGGCCAGGCGCCGCACGCGGTCCACCAGCTCGGCGGTCGAGACCGGCTGATACCGCCCGTCGACCTTGTGCATCAGGTGCTCCGGCTTGTCGAACGCCGCCGTCTTCAGGAACAGCTCCGACAGGGTGCGGATGGACATCGGGACCTCCTCTCGCGGGCCGCGCCGGATTGTACCGCAGGGTCTTCTGGGGTATCCTTGCGCGCCTCCGCGGCAGCGCGCCACTCGCCGCAGTTTCCCGTCGGGGCGTAGCTCAGCTTGGTAGAGCGCACGGTTCGGGACCGTGAGGCCGGAGGTTCAAATCCTCTCGCCCCGACCAACTCCTGTCGCCAGGACCTCTCTTCTCCATGATCGCGAGAATCGGCGCCGCGGCCCTCCTGGCCCTGCTCGCCGCCGCAGCGTGGGCAAACGGCGGCGCCACCGCGGGCGCCACGGCGCTGCGCGACCGGGTGCGCGCCTGGCGCGTGGCCCACGAGAAGGAGATCGTGGGCGAGCTCGTCGACCTGCTCGCCCTGCCCAACGTCGCCACCAGCCGCGAGGACCTGGAGGCCAACGCGCGGCACCTCGTCGCCATGCTGGAGCGGCGGGGGATCGCGGCGCGGGTGCTGCGCGCCGGCGAGGCGCCGCCCACGGTCTACGGCGAGCTGCGGGTGCCGGGGGCCAAGCGCACGGTCGTCTTCTACTCCCACGTCGACGGCCAGCCCGCCGACCCGGCGCAGTGGCGGAGCCACCCCTGGCGCCCCGTGCTGCGCACCGGGCCGCTGCCGACCGCCGCCGGCGGCGAAGCGCCGCGCGAGGTGGACCTCGCGACCGTCACCGGGCCGCTCGATCCGGAGTGGCGCCTCTTCGCCCGCGCCGCCTCGGACGACAAGGGGCCGATCGTCGGGGTCCTCGCCGCGCTCGACGCGCTGCGCGCCGCCGGCGTCGAGCCGTCGGTCAACCTCAAGTTCTTCTACGAGGCCGAGGAGGAGGCGGGCTCGACGCACCTGCGCGAGATCCTCCGCGCCCATCGGGAGCTGCTGGCGGCCGACGCCTGGATCTTCGCCGATGGGCCGGTCCATCAGACCCGCCAGTACCAAGTCGTCTACGGCGCGCGCGGAGTGGTCGGCCTCGAGCTCACGGTCTACGGCGCCACGCGCGCGCTCCACAGCGGCAACTACGGCAACTGGGCCCCCAACCCGGCGCTGCTGGTGGCCCAGCTCGTCGCCGGCATGCGCGATGCCGAGGGACGCATCCTGATCCCCGGCTTCTACGACGACGTCCGCCCGCCGACCGAGCTGGAGAAGCGGGCCGCCGCCGCGGTGCCGCCGGTCGAGGAGGCGTTGATGCGCGAGCTGGGGCTCGCCGCGAGCGAGTCCGGCGGGCGCCTCCAGGACCGGGTGATGCTGCCGGCGCTCAACGTGCGCGGCCTGGCGGCGGGGGACGTCGGCGAGAAGGCGCGCAACGCCATCCCCACCGAGGCCCACGCCTCGCTCGACTTCCGGCTGGTCCCCGACCAGACCCCGGAGCGCGTGCAGGCGCTCGTCGAAGAGCACGTCCGCCGCGCCGGCTTCCACGTCGTGCGCGAGGCGCCAAACCTCGCCACCCGCCTCGCCCACCCGCGGATCGCCCGCCTGGTGTGGGACCAGGGGTACCCGGCGGCGCGCACCTCGATGGAGCTGCCGGTGTCGCGCGCCGTGGCGGCGATCGTCGGCGAGGCCGTCGGGCAGCCGGCGATCGAGACTCCGACCCTGGGTGGCAGCCTGCCGCTCCACCTCTTCGCCGAGAGCCTGCGCGTGCCGCTCCTCGTCGTGCCCATGGTCAACCACGACAACAACCAGCACGCAGCCGACGAGAATCTCCGCCTGCAGAACCTCTGGGACGGGATCGAGATCTACGCCCTCCTGATGGCCCGCCTGGGCGAGGAGTGGCGGTAAGGCGCGGCGGGGCACACACCAGGAAAGCTGGCTCTATGGGAAAATGGCCGGCATGAAGACGACGATCGAGCTTCCCGACGAGCTGCTGATCGAGGTCAAGATCGAGGCCGCTCGGCAGAAGAAGAAGCTCAAGGAGCTGGTTCCCGAGCTCGTGCGGGCCGGGCTCAGCGCGCGGCGAGCGTCGGGTCCTCCCGAGGTCCAGGCCATGGCGCAGTGGGTCGACGAGTGGGTGAAGCTCGGTGAGGCGGCAACCCAGGGCCTGCCGGCGAAGCCGTCCGCCACCGAGATCCTCGCTGCCGACCGGAGCCGGTTGGACCGGCGCTGAGCCTTGCTCGCGCTCGACGCCAACATCTGGATTGCCGCCTTCGATTCGGCCGACCCCTTCCATGACGACAGCGTCGCCCTCCTCCGGGCGGCGGCGGAACGCGGCCTCCCGCTGGCGGGGCCGTCTTACGTCGTGCTCGAGTCCGTCTGCGCCCTCGCACGTCGCATCGGCGACTCCGCTCTCGCGCGGGCCGCGGGCGAGAGGATGTCGGCACATCCGGCGCTCCACCTCGAGCCGCTCACGGAGGCTCTCCTCGCCGCAGCCGAGCAGTTGGGCGTCGACCGCCGCCTGCGCGGCGCCGACGCGCTCTACGCCGCCACCGCGGCACGGCTGGGCTGCCCTCTGCTGTCGTGGGACTCCGAGCTCATCACCCGCGGCGGTGCGCTTTCTCCGCGAGACTGGCTGGCAGCGAATGCAGGGTCCGCGCAAGTCCCCGCGCAGGAGTGAGCCGCCGCGGGGTGCTGCGAGCTTCCGGCGGTGGGCTGCTCGACAACAACCCGACTAAAGTCGCCGATCAATGACTTAGATCTCGATCCCGTCCCCGCAGCTTCTGCAGGCGCAGGGTCTCGGCGGCGGCGTGTCGTGGAAGTTGCCATGGATGAGCGGGTTGCCAAGCTGGATACTCCCGAGGCTTGCGAACAGTTTGCTCGCAATGTCGAAGCTCGCGGGAAGCCTGATCTAGCGCTGGAGGCTCGCAAACGGGCGGTTCAACTCGAGGCTGCGAAGCATCAAGTGAACACCGCCGCGGAACGAGAAGCCCTAGAGGCCGTCTTCGCCTACGAGAGGGCTTTGCACGAGAAACACGGCAAGCGCGTTCGCGCCTCTCGCACATGGCCCATGATCAAGGAGCGCGGCATCATCGCTACGGTCGAGCACTTGGTGACGCGCCGCGACGAGACAATGGGCTACAAGGCTGTCATCGAAATGGGCATGCCAGAGATAGCCTTCGAGGCGGTAGTCCTTCGCCATCCGCACCTGTTCAGCGATAGGGCGGTTCAACGCTCGCGGGAGAGGCTCGACGCCCTCAAGGAGGCTGAGTAGGTCGCGCGTCTCCTCGCGCGCACCCCTGGCGTCGTTGCCGGGCTGGCTCGCAGGGATCGTGGCTGAGCGCACCGGG
The DNA here is from genome assembly GCA_036277075.1 of Thermoanaerobaculia bacterium. Classification (GTDB taxonomy): domain Bacteria; phylum Acidobacteriota; class Thermoanaerobaculia; order Multivoradales; family UBA5704; genus DASUNQ01. Next base: position 1,863 of record DASUNQ010000387.1, on the reverse strand, counting down.
CTGGATAGTTAGGTGTTCCGGTCCTCTCCGCACCGCCAACTCGCCGGCAAGTTGCCCAGGATCTGCGGCTTGCGGCGGTTGGGTCGCTCCCCTATTCTGGCGGACGAACCTGGCGGAAATCGCTATGCACTCGGCTCGGCGGCAGCTCCTCGGCTGGCTCCTCCTCGCCGGCCTGACGGCGGCCGGCGCGGCGCTGCTCGCCTCCGCCGCCCGGGCGACGCCCGGCGCCGCGCCCTGGCCTTTCCGGCTCTACCTCGGTCTCGCCCTCGCGCTCCTCGTCGCCTACGGGCTGGCGGTCGACGCCCATACGCGCCGCCTGGCCGCCCGCCTGGGGCGCGGCGAGGAGCGCCTGGCGCGCCTCCAGGGGGAGCTGGCCGTCGCCTTCTCGCACCTCGGCGCCGGCGACCTGCTGCGCGGCGGGCAGGGCGCGGCGGAGCTGCCCGCGGGGATCGCGCGGACCTTCACCGCCGCCGGCGAGGCCCTCTCCACCCTCGCCGAGCAGATCCAGGACAGCTCGATCCAGGTGGCCGCGGCCGCCGACGACGTCAACGAGGTCGCCAACGAGCTCGCCGCCGGCTCCTCGCAGCAGGCGGCGTCGGTCGTGGAGATCACCGCCGCGATGGAGGAGCTGGCGCAGACCGCGGCGCAGATCGCCGGCAACACGGCGCGCCAGGCGGAGCTGGCGGAGGCGGCCGAGCGCAGCGGCGAGGCGGGCGCGGCGGCGGTCGGCGAGGCGGTCGCCGGCGTCGAGGAGGTGCAGCGCCGGATCGGCGCCATCGCCCTGCGCGCCGACGCGCTCGGCACCCGCTCGAAGGAGATCTACCGGGTGCTCGAGCTGATCACCGAGATCGCCCAGGAGACGCACATCCTGTCGCTCAACGCGGCGATCGAGGCCGCCGCGGCCGGCGACCAGGGGCGCCGCTTCGCCGTCGTCGCCGGCGAGGTGCGGCGCCTCGCCGACCGCGCGCAGGAGTCGGTCGACTCGGTGCGCGCCATGCTCGACGAGTTCGCCGGCTCGATCCGCGCCACCATCGTCGCCACCGAGGAGGGGGGCAAGGAGACGGCGCGGGTGCTGGAGCGGGGGCGCGCCGCGGCCGCGGCGATCGGCGCCCTGCGCGAGACCGCCGGCGAGACCGCGCGCGCGGCGCGCCAGATCTCGCTGGCGACCCAGCAGCAGACCTCGGCCTCCGACGAGGTGGTCGCCACGCTGCGCGAGGTCGCGCAGGTCGTGCAGCGCATGACGCGCGGCCTCGAGGAGCTGGGCGGCACGGCGGCGCGCCTCAACCACCTCGGGCTCTCGATCCAGCTCGTGGCGCAGACCTTCCACTCCGACTCGCCGCGCTCGCTCAAGCACCTGATCGAGGCCTGGTCGCACCGCCTCGACGGCAGCGGCGGCGCCGAGGCGGCGGCGCGGCTCGACGAGCTGGTGCAGGGGACGCCGTTCATCGAGATGGGCTACCTCGCCGACGCCGACGGCCGCCTCGTCGTCCTCTGCCACAGCAAGAAGCTGCTCGGCGACCGCCTGGGCCTGTCGGAAGACAAGGCGCGGCAGGTGGACATGAAGCAGCGCCCCTGGTTCCGCGTCGTGGCGCGCGAGCGGCGGACCAGCCTCACGACGCTCTACGACTCCCTGCAGAGCGGCGAGCTCTGCTTCACCGTGGCGACGCCGATGAACGGCGCCGACGGCGCCTTCCGCGGCGTCCTCGGCATGGACGTGAACTTGACCAGTTGGACGCAGGGGGCATGAGCGCCGAGGCCGCCGCCGCGGAGGCCTGCGAGAGCGTCGCGACCGCCGCGCCGCGCGAAGCCGCCGGCCACCTGCTGGTGCGCGCCGGCGAGGCGGTCTGCGCCTTGCCGCTGGCG
>DASUNQ010000386.1:0-26381 GCA_036277075.1 Thermoanaerobaculia bacterium | reverse complement strand
CTCGAGCGTCCCCGGCGGCGCCGCGCCCGGCTGCGGCACGCCGAGTGGCCAGCGGCCGGCGAGGAGCCGCACCCCGACCCCGGTCACCCGCTCGGTGAAGCTCGCGCGCGGCAGCAGCACCGGGTGGCCGGCGCGCCGGCCGACCACCGCCAGCGCCTCGCCGAGATCGTCGCGCAGGACGATCCGCTCGACCGGCGGGTGCGCTTCGAGGAAGAGCAGGAGCGTGCTGTCGACGTCGAGCCGCGCCCAGCGGCGCTCCGTCTCGTCCTCCCCCTTGAGCGCCGCCAGGTACTTGAGCAGCGCCGGCGACTGCGAGAGAAAGATGAAGTCGCCGCGCAGCGTCGCGAGGACCGCCTCGAGGGCGCGCGCGTGGGCCGTTGTCTGCAGCGCCAGCTCCTCGCCAGCCGCGCGTCGCGCGCCGGCCCGCGCCGAGAGGATCCCCCCCACCGCCACCGCGTTGACCGTCAGGAGCACGGCGAGCAGCAGGACGGTGATCCGCAGACCGGGGAAGCCCCCGCCGTGGCCGCGGCGCCGATCACTCATATGTTCTATGGTGCCACAGATCGGGGTTCGAGAGACGCCGCGGTCTCCGAACCCGTGCGATTAGACTCGCGACGCCCGCCCGGCGGCGCGCCGCCTCCATGCCCTCCCCCACCTTCCCCGACCTCCGCGCCTTCCTCGAACGGCTCCGCCGCGACGGCGATCTCGCGGTCGTCGAGACGGAGGTGGACGCGCGGCTGGAGGCGGCGGAGATCCACCGGCGGGTGATCGCCGCCGGCGGGCCGGCGCTGCTCTTCCGGCGCGTGCGCGGCGCCGACCTGCCGCTCGTCACCAACCTCTTCGGCACCGCACGGCGCGCCGAGCTGGCCTTCGGCACCCGCCCGCTGGCGCTGGTGCGGCGCCTGGCCGAGCTGGCGCACACCCTCCTGCCGCCGACTCCCGGCAAGCTCTGGGGCGCGCGCGACGTGGCGCGCGAGGCGCTCCGCCTGGGCACGCGGCGCCGCCGCTCCGGGCCGGTGCGCGAGGTCCTCACGCGCGACGTCCGTCTGGACCGCCTTCCGGTCCTCACCTGCTGGCCCGAGGACGGCGGCCCGTTCATCACCCTGCCGCTCGTCTACACCGAGCACCCGGACGGCCGCGGCCACAACCTCGCCGTCTACCGCCTGCAGGTCCACGACGCGGCGACGACCGGCATGCACTGGCAGATCGGCAAGGGGGGCGGCTACCACTACGCGGTCGCCGAGGCGCGCGGCGAGGCGCTCCCGGCGACCGTCTTCCTCGGCGGGCCGCCGGCCCTGATGCTCGCCGCGGTCGCGCCGCTGCCGGAGAACGTCCCCGAGCTCCTCCTCGCCTCACTCCTCGCCGGCGAGAAGCTGCCGCTCTGCCCCGGCCCCGGGCCGCACCCCCTCGCCGCCGCCGCCGAGATGGCGCTCGTCGGCCGCGTGCCGCCCGGCGTGCGCCGCTTCGAGGGACCTTTCGGCGACCACTACGGCTACTACTCGCTGCGCCACGAGTACCCGGTCTTCGAGGTGGACTGGATCGCGCGCCGGCGCGACGCCATCTACCCGGCGACGGTCGTCGGCAAGCCGCGGCAGGAGGACTTCTACATCGGCGACCTCCTCCAGGAGCTGCTCTCGCCGCTCTTCCCGCTCGTCATGCCGTCGGTCGAGGCGCTCTGGTCGTACGGCGAGACCGGCTACCACTCGCTCGCCGCCGCCGTCGTCAAGCAGCGCTACCCGCGCGAGGCGCTGGCCGCCGCCTTCCGCATCCTCGGCGAGGGGCAGCTCTCGCTGACCAAGTTCCTGCTCCTCCTCGACCGCCCCGCCGACCTGCGCGACTTCCGCGCCACCCTCGAGCACCTCCTGGCGCGCACCCGCCCGGAGACCGACCTCTACGTCTTCGCCAACACCTCGATGGACACGCTCGACTACACCGGTCCGGAGGTAAACCGCGGCTCGAAAGGGGTCTGGCTGGGGCTGGGCGATGCGGTGCGCGAGCTGCCGCGGGAGTTCCGGCCGGAGGCGCCGCCGCCGGCCGAGGTCACCGACGTGCGGGTCTTCTGCGGCGGCTGCCTGGTCGTCGGCACCCTGCTCCCCTTCGCGACCGATCCCGGCGCCGCCGACCGCATCGCCGCCCACCCCGCGTTCGCGGGCTGGCCGCTCCTGGTCCTGACCGACGAGCCGCGCCGCGCCGCGGCCTCGCCGATCAACTTCCTGTGGACCACCTTCACCCGCTTCGAGCCGGCCGCCGACGTTCACGCCGCGCGCGTCGAGCTGCGCGGCAACCACGTCGCCTACACGCCGCCGGTGCTCCTCGACGCGCGCCTCAAGCCCTGGTTCCCGCGCGAGCTCTCCGCCGACCCCGACACCGCCGCCCTCGTCACCCGCCGCTGGCGCGACTACTTCCCGGCCGGCGGCGTCGAGATGGGGGACGCCGAGTCCGCCCACCTCGATCCGGTCTAAGGCGCGAAGGCTTTCGCCGGGCTCCGACTAATCGCCCCGATCAACCGCCTGCTGCCACTCCGCGCCCCGCGCCCCGCGCTCCAGCTCCTCCGCCTTCCAGCGCATCGCCATCAGGATGCGGTTCCTGCCGCTCGGGTGGTCGAAGAAGACCCACTCCTCGATCGGGCCGGGGGAGAGCTTGCGGTACTCGCCGAGCTTGAGCGCCACCTCGGCGAAGCCGTCGGGCTGGCGGGAGGCGTTCAAGCCGAAGATGTCGGCCTCGACCTCGTTGACGCGGATGATCGTGTTGTTGATCGGGGTCAGGACGAAGAAGAAGACGGCCAAGAGCGCCACCAGCAGCGGCAGTCCTGCCGGGTCGTCCACCCCGCGCACCCGCCAGCGCTCGCCCCACCGCGCCAGCGCCCGCCCGAAGGCGAAGTAGAGCCAGGCGAAGCCGACGAGGATCACCAGCCCGAGCTCGACGATCGCCTCGTAGACGTGGTTGAGCACGTAGTGGCCAAGCTCGTGCCCCATGACCGCCTCGATCTCGGGCGGCGAGGTGCGCTCGAGCAGATTGTCGTTGAGGGTCACCCGCGTCGTCCCGGCCAGGCCGCTGACGTTGGCGCTGATGCGCTTGGTCTGGCGCGAGGCGTCCATCATGTAGACCTCGTCGGCGGGCACGCCGTTGGCCCGGGCCATCGACAGGATCGACTCGCGGATCGGCCCCGGCTCGAGCGGCGTGTACTTGTTGAACAGCGGGTTGATCCAGATCGGCGCGATGAGCACGCCGACGATCAGGAAGGCCATCGCCACCACGCTCCCCCACAGCCACCAGGTGCGCGGCGCCCGCCGCAGCACAGCGTAGAGCGCCACCAGCAGGAGAGGCATGAAGACCAGCGCCAACAGCAGCCCCTTGGCCTGGTCCCAGAGCCAGCTGGCGAAGCTGTGCGTCGCCATGCCGTACTGGTGCTCGCGGAAGAAGTCGACGTAGGCGCTCCAGGGGAAGAGGAGCACGCTCGTCACCAGGACGTAGAGGACGGCGTAGATCCAGACCGAGATCGGCCGGAAGGGGATCCACTCGCCGAGGTCGCGCATCCGCGCCGAGAGGCCGGTGCCGAGGAGTAGCCACGCCACCGCCAGCCCGAGCAGGAAGCTCCAGAGCTGGATCCAGTAGCCCCCCTCGAAGTAGGCGTCCGACTTCGCCCGCTGGTCCGGCGGCACGCGGGCGAGGTAGGCCTCGGTGGCGGCCTCGGGGTCGAAGGCGGCGGCTACCGCCGGTCCGACGCCACCGAGGCCCAGCACGACGAGAAGCAACAGCGCGGTTGCACGCATCGCGGTCCCTCCAGGGCGCTTCTATTTCTGTTCCAGGATCGCCCTCGCCTTGTCCACCTCGCGGGCGAAGCCCTCGAGCACCTTCGCCACGACCGCCGCCTGCTCCTCGGCCTCCGGCCAGCGGCGGAGCTCGATCGCCTCGCGCACCGCCGGCAGCGTCTTGACGCCGTAGCCCGTGTACTGGCCCGGCGCGTAGACCTGGTGGCGGTACCAGGGGCGGCCGGGGAGGCCCTTCTCGCGCGTCAGTGCCCGCTCGCTGGCCATCAGGATGCGGTCGAGCGCCGTGCGCTGCTCGGGCGTCAAGGGCTTGCCGGAGGCGGCCTGGGCCTCGCGCGCCTTCGTCCAGCGGCCGGCGGCGGTCTCGAGCGCCGCCGCCGCGTTCTGCAGCGGTGCCAGGTTGAGGTGCGGCACCGGCGGCAGCGCCTTGGGCACGACCCAGGTCTGGGTCGGGTCGTCGAAGAGCTCGAAGGTGCGGTTCTCGATCCGGCGGTTCCGCTCGGCGGTCTCCTCGCGCAGGTCGTCGGCGAGCTTGCCGACCTCCTTGACGTAGGTGGACACCGCCTCGGCCATCGGCGCGAAGTCGAAGGGGAGCACCTCCGCCTGCGAGAGGCGCAGCACCGTCCGCCCGCCCACCTTCGCCAGCGCCACGCCGTAGGCGAAGCCCGGGTCGCCGAAGCGGACGTAGTGGTCGAAGGAGTCGTAGATCGAGTGGTACTGCCCGTACTGGTCCTCGCCGCCGAAGCCGATGTCGAGCGAGGCGATCCCCAGGTGCTGGAGGAACGGCGTGTAGTCCGAGCCGGAGCCCAGCGGATAGATCGGCAGCGGCTTGCCGGCGGCGGCGGCCTTCTTCTCCTCGGGGGAGCCGGCGAGGGCGAGCCAAGCGCGCGCCCGCTCGGCGACGCTGACGCTCTTCTGCGGGTCGGTGACGTCGCGGGCCACCTGGTTCATCAGCGTCTGCAGGGTCTGCGAGCCCCCCATGCCGAAGAAGCCGCGCATGTTGCCGTCGGTGTTGATGTAGGCGACGGCCTTTTTCTGCAGCTCTTCGGCGTGCGTCTCCGCCCACTCGACCGAGCCGAGGAGCCCCGGCTCCTCGGCGTCCCAGCCGGCGTAGACGAGCGTCCGGCGCGGGCGGAAGCCGGCCTTCGCCAGCTCGCCGACCGCCTTCGCCTCGGCGAGGACGGCGATCATCCCGGAGATCGGGTCGGCGGCGCCGTTGGCCCAGCCGTCGTGGTGGTTGCCGCGCACGATCCATTGGTCGGGCAGCTCGGACCCGCGGAGCTTGGCGACCACGTCGTAGGCGGTCGCCAGGTCCCAGTTGAACGCCACCTGCAGGCGGACGCGCGCCGGTCCCGGCCCCAGGTGGTAGGGGATCGGCAGCGCGCCGCGCCATCCCTCCGGCGCCATCGGCCCGCCCATCGCGCGCAGCAGCGGCAGGGCGTCGCCGTAGGAGATCGGCAGGACGGGGATCTTGGTCAGCGTCCGCGCTTCGGAGATCTTCAGGCGCTTGGCGTTCTTCGTGGCGCCGACGAACGGCGTCAGCGCGTCGCCCGAGTGGAGCGGCATGTCGGCCACCGACCCTCGCTGCACGCTGTGCTCGGAGCGCCAGCCCCCTTTCGGGTAGACGTCCCCCTGCCAGTAGCCGTCGCCGCTCGGGTCGGAGTAGATGATGCAGCCGACCGCGCCCTTCTCCGCCGCGACCTTCGGCTTGATGCCCCGCCAGGAGCCGCCGTAGCGGGCGATGACGATCTTCCCCCTGACGCCGACGCCCCGCCGCTCCAGCTCCTCGTAGTCCTTCGGCACGCCGTAGTTGACGTAGACCAGCTCGCCGGTGACGTCGCCGTCGATCGAGTAGGCGTTGTAGGTGGGGAGCTGCTCGGCGGCCTGGCCGGAGGTCGCGTCCTCGGGCAGCGGCGGCTCGGTCAGGAAGGCGGTGAACGGCGTCGGCGCCAGCATCTCGAGGCGGCGCAGCTTGGGGGTCGGGAAGAGGACCTGGAACTCCTCGAGCGCGGTGTCGTAGCCCCAGGAGCGGAAGAGGCCGGCCATGAAGTCGGCGTTCTCCTTGCCCCAGGGCGAGCCGACCGGGTGCGGGTGCGCGGTGAGCCGGCGCATCCACTCGCGCAGGTCCTCCGCGCGCAGCGCGGCGTCGAAGCGCGCCTCGAGGTCGCGCTGCGCCGCGGCGGCCTCGAGGCCGAAGCCGAGCAGCGGAGGAGCGCCGCCGGAGGCGGCGGACGGCGCGTCGGCGCCGACGGTGAAGAGCGCGGCGGCGAGGACGAGCGGCAGGGCGAGCGGCGGGCGTCGGCGCATGGGGCTCCTTTGGGGGTGCGGGCGGGAAGCGCGGGGATTGTAGCGCGGCGACTGTGGCATTCTTCGCGGCATGAACGCGACGACGAGCGAACGCAGAAGCGACGACGGCGCCGCCTGGCCGGAGCTGACGCTCGCCGGGCGGCAGGACACCTACGACACGCTCCACATGTGGACGCAGGTGGTCGGCAAGGTGCGGCTCAAGCTCGCGCCGTTGATCAACCACTGGTGGCAGGTGACGCTCTACGTCACGCCACGCGGGCTCACCACCTCGGCGATCCCCTACGGCACGCGCGCCTTCGCGATCGACTTCGACTTCCTCGACGACGTCCTGCGCATCGCGACGAGCGACGGGGACGTCCGCACCGTCCCCCTCCGGCCGCAGCCGGTCGCGGAGTTCTACCGCGAGACGATGGCGGCCCTCGAGTCGCTGGGGCTGGCGGTCAAGATCTGGCCGGTGCCCGCGGAGGTGCCCGACCCCATCCGCTTCGACCAGGACCGCACGCACGCGGCCTACGACCCCGAGGCCGCCCGGCGCTTCTGGCGCGTCCTGGTGCAGGCCGAGCGCGTCCTCACCGACTTCCGCGCCCGCTTCCTCGGCAAGGTCAGCCCGGTCCACTTCTTCTGGGGGGGCTTCGACATGGCGGTGACCCGCTTCTCCGGGCGGCGCGCGCCGCAGCACGGCCCGGTGCCGAACACCCCCGACTTCGTGGTGCAGGAGGCCTATTCCCACGAGGTCAGCAGCCTCGGTTTCTGGCTCGGCGCCGGCGTGTCCGAGCCGGTCTTCTACGCCTACGCCTATCCCGAGCCGGAGGGCTTCAAGGAGGCGAAGGTGGCGCCGGCCGCCGCCTTCTACAGCCCGGACTTCGGCGAGTTCCTCCTCCCCTACGAGGCGGTGCGCACCGCCGCCTCGCCCGACGAGGCGCTCCTCGCCTTCGCGCAGAGCACCTACGAGGCCGCCGCCGACTGCGCCCGCTGGGACCGCGCGGCACTCGAGCGCGCCTGAGGCCACCGGTGACTCTCCGGCCGGCGCGCCCCGAGGAGGCGCCGCTGCTGACCGAGATCGCCCATGCCGCGAAGCGCCACTGGGGCTACCCGGAGAGCTGGATCGCCGCCTGGCGCGAGGCGCTGACGATCACGCCCGAGCTGCTGGCACGGCAGGTGGTCGTCGTGGCCGAGGAGGAGGGCGCCGTGCGCGGCTTCTACGCCCTGCTGCCGGCGGGGGCGCTCTGGCTGCTCGAGCACCTCTGGGTGCGGCCGGAGCGGATCGGCAGCGGGCTCGGCCGGACGCTTTTCGCGGACGCGGTGCGGGCCGCGCGCGCCGGCGGCGGCGCGGTCCTCGAGATCGAGGCCGACCCCCACGCCGAGGGCTTCTACCACCACATGGGCGCGCGGCGGATCGGCGAGGTGCCGGCCGACATGGAGGGGACGCGGCGCGCGCTGCCGCGCCTGCGGCTGGAGCTCGGGGCGGCCTGAGCCATGCTCTTCTGGAAGAACCTCCTGTTCACGATCGTCGTGCCGGGTACCGTGACCGTGCTCCTTCCGATCTGGGTGCTGCGGGGGAGCGGCGACGGTGCGCCGGAGCGCTGGGGCGCGCCGCAGCTCCTGGCGCTTTTGCCGCTCGCGGCGGGCGCCGCGGTCCTCCTGCGCTGCATCTGGGAGTTCGGGCGGGTCGGGCGCGGCACCCCGGCGCCCTTCGACCCGCCCAAGGAGCTGGTCGTCTCCGGCCTCTACCGCTACGTGCGCAACCCGATGTACCTGGGCGTGCTGCTGATCCTGCTCGGCGAGGCGCTGTTCTTCCAGTCCCGGGCGCTGCTCGTCTACGCCGCCGCGTGCGGGCTACTCTACCACCTGATCGTCCTGCTCTACGAGGAGCCGGCCCTGACCCGCTCGTTCGGCGACTCCTACGCGCGCTACCGGCGCTCGGTCGGGCGCTGGCTGCCGGGGCGCCCCTACCCGGGCTGAGCTAAGGCGCGAGGTCCGCGGCACGGCCGGCGGCGCGGATTGCCGGCACCTCGACGACGCGCACCCCTTGCGGCGGGTCCTCGACGGCGCCGACCAGGGCCGCGGTCATCTCCCGCAGGGTGACGAGGCCGAGCCGGCGGGCAGTGACGCGCGTCGGGGGCAGCCGCTCGAGGACGGCGTAGGCGGGGATCGTCAGGTACGCCCAGCGGTGCCCCGGCCCGAGGACGTACCAGGGGCGCAGGAAGGTGGCGCCGCGCGGCGGCTGCGCGAAGCCGGCCGCGGCGACGCGGGCTTCGCCCTCGGCGCGGACGGCGACGTAGGCGCGCATCACCGGCGCCGGGTGCGCCGCCGACAGATAGACGAAGTGCCGCGCGCCGGCCGCTTCGGCGGCGGCCAGCGCCGCGCCGACCGAGACGGCGTCGACGGCGCGGAACCGCTTCGCCTTCCAGGGCGCGGGACGGGGCGTGCCGACGAGGTGGACGAGCGTGTCGACCGGCGGCACGCGGGCGGCGAAGGTGGCGGCGTCCAGGGCGTCCCCGAGAAGGGGCTGGCAGCCGGATGGGAGCTTCCGCGCCGAGCCCGGGCGGGCGAGCGCCGCGACGCGGTGTCCCCGCGCGAGGAGCGCCGGGATCAGCCGGGTGCCCAGGTACCCGGTGCCGCCGGTGACGAAGATCGAGCGTTGCGCCGCCTGCACACCTCCGTCTACGCCGCTTTTCCGGCGCCTGGATGAGATGAGATCTCCGGGGGAAGCCCTACGCGTGTGGCACCGTCCTTGCGATGCTCTTCGAGCGGCTGTGCGAGACCAAGAATGAACTTCGCACGAAGGGAGAAAAACCAGATGAGAGACGAGACCAAAGACTTCGGCTCCACGAGGAGCACGACCCTCACCGAGGACGAGCTCCATCCCGAGCGCGCGGACTCCAACCGCGACCCGATCACCGGAGAGCCGGGCTCGCACCCGGTCGGCACCGGCGTCGGCGCGGTGGCGGGGGGCGCGACCGGTGCCGCGGTGGGCGCCGCGGCAGGACCCGTGGGCGCCGTGGTGGGCGGCGCCGTCGGCGCGATCGTGGGCGGCCTTGCCGGGCACGGCGTGGCCGAGCAGGTAAACCCCACGGTCGAGGACGCCTACTGGCGTGAGAACTACAAGGGCCGCGGGTACGTCCAGGGCAACCGGCCGTACGAGGCGTACCAGCCGGCCTACCGCTACGGCTGGGAATCGCGCTCGAAGTACGCCGGCCGCCAGTGGGACGACAAGCTGGAGCAGGACCTGGAGCGCGGCTGGGACAGCGCCAAGGGGACGTCCAACATGGCGTGGCAGGAGGCGAAGTCCGCGACGCGCGACGCCTGGCATCGCGTCGAGCGGGCGATGCCCGGCGACGCCGACCGCGACGGCCGCTAGCTCGGGCCGCCGTTCCGCAGCACCGAGGGGGGCGCTCCGGCGCCCTCTTCGCGTTTCATCCCTCTCCGCTAGTCGTCTTCGAGCAGCCCCTTTTCGCGCAGCCAGGCTTTGTTGAGCTTGGAGAGGTAGCGCTCGCCGGAGTCGGGAAAGAGGGTGACGACGAGGGCGTCGTCGGGCAGCGTGCGGGCGACGCGGCGGGCGCCTTCGGCGGCGCCGCCGGACGACGAGCCGACGAAGATCGACTCCCGGCGTGCCAGGTCGAACGTCGCGCGGTAGGCGCTCTTGTCGTCGACGGTCACGATCTCGTCGATGTAGTCCCACCAGACCGTCCCCGGCATGAAGTCCTCGCCGATGCCGTCGACCAGGTACTGGTGGATCTGCTCGGCGGGCGGCAGCTCGCCGTGCTCGCGATACCAGGCGTAGACGCTCCCCACCGTGTCGACGCCGACCACGCGGATCGCCGGGTTCTGCTCTTTCAGGTATTTGGCGGCGCCGCTGATCGTGCCGCCGGTGCCCACCCCGACGACCCAGTGAGTGATCCGGCCGTCGGTCTGCCGCCAGACCTCGGGGCCGGTCGTCTCGTAGTGCGCCTGGGGGTTGGCCTGGTTGTAATACTGATAAGGGAGGTAGGCGCCCTCCTCGTCGCGGATCCGCTCTGCGACCTTGTAGTAGGAGCGCGGGTCGTCGGCCTCGACGTTCGTCGGGCAGGTGATGACCTTGGCGCCGAAGGCCTCGAGCAGCGCGATCTTTTCCTGGGGGATCTTGTCGGCGGCGGTGCAGACCAGCTTGTAGCCTTTCAGGTTCGCCGCCATCGCCAGGCCGACGCCGGTGTTGCCCGAGGTCGGCTCGACGATCGTGCCGCCGGGCCGGAGCTCCCCCGAGCGCTCGCCGGCCTCGATCATCGCCGGTCCGATGCGGTCCTTGACGCTCGAGCCGGGGTTGAAGTACTCGACCTTGGCGGCCAGCAGCGCGCCCTCCGGATGGAAGCGGCGCAGCGCCACGAGCGGCGTGTTCCCCATCGTCTCGAGGATGTCGGCGTGGATCTCCATCAGCTCTCCCACTCGGGCTCGGGGTCGATCCCCAGGCCGTCGGAGAGGCGATTGTAATAGTTGAAGAAGCCGACGACCTGGGCGATGGCCAGCACCGCGGCGTCGTCGAAGCCGGCGGCGCGCAGGGCGTCGACGTCCGCCTCCGTCATCGCCCGCGGTGTCAGGGTGAGCTTGCGGGCGTAGGCGAGCATCGCGCGGTCGGCGGTCGAGAGGTCGGCATCCGTGCCGCCTGCCGCGGCCGCCGCCAGCCGCTCCCCCGCCTCGCCCGCGACCTCGGCCCGGAGGTCGTCCGCGTGCGCGCGGGCTCAGTAGTGGCAGTCGTTGGCGCGCGAGACGGCGACGGCGATCATCTCGCGCTGGGCGCGGGTGAGCGGGCTCGCCGGCCCCAGCATGAGCCGGCGGTAGAGCTCGATCGAGGCCTCCAGCACCGCCGGGTCCAGGCTCTGGAGGCGCACCACCTGAAAGACCTTGCCGGCGCGCGCCCGCGCCTCGTCGTAGAGGCGGCGCAGCGCGCCCGCCGCCGCCTCGGGGTCGATCGTCCGGATCCACGCCATGGCGTCAGATCTGCGCGTTCAACTGATAGCACAGGAGGTCGACCCCCCGGTGCCAGAGGTTGCGCCGCTCGAAGTCGGCGGCGCGCAGCGGCTTGCAGTGCTTCAAGTCCTCCTCGAAGGCCGCCTTGAGCTCGGCGGCGATCCCGCGGTCGATAATGCCGACCCCGGCCTCTTCGTTGATGTCGAAGGAGCGGTCGTCGAGGTTGGTCGAGCCGACGTGCGACCAGAGACCGTCGATCACGATCACCTTCTGGTGGATCAACGTGTTCTGGTGCTCCCACATCTTCACCCCGTGGCGCAGCACGTCGCCGTAGCGGTGGTGCCCGGCGTGGCGGACAATGCGGCTGTCGATGTGCGGTCCCGGGATCATGACCTTGACCTCGACGCCGCGTCGCGCCACCTTGGCCAGCAGCTCGCAGGCCTGACGGTTGGGGATGAAGTAGGGGTTCGAGATCACCAGCTCGTGCTGCGCGGTGGCGATCGCCAGGTGGAACAGCAGCTCGAAGTCGGAGACCCCCCCCTTCGGCGAGCCGGTGAAGACCTGGACCTGGAGCTCTCCGGCGCGCTCCAGGCGCGGGAAGTACGGCTCGCCGATCAGCACCTCGCCGGTCTCCTCGATCCAGTGCTCGCAGAAGATCGACTGGATGTAGTTGACCACCGGCCCGCGCAGCCGCACGCCGGTGTCGCGCCAGTGCTCGGGGCCGTTGCCGTTGCCGGTCCACTGCTGCGCGATGCCGTGCCCCATGACGTAGGCGACCCGGCCGTCGAAGACGGCGAGCTTGCGGTGGGTCCGCTTGTTGAGCACGCCGAGGTGGGAGAGACGGAGGCGGTTGTAGATCTCGACCCGGCAGCCGGCGCGGCGCATCTCGCGCCGCAAGCGCCTCTCCATGGTGATGGCGCCGAGGGCGTCCAGCATCACCCGCACCTCGAGGCCGGCGCGCGCCCGCGCCGCGAGCGCCGCCGCCACCTCGCGGCAGATCTCGCCCTTCCACCAGACGTAGGACTCGAGATGGATCGAGCGCTCCGCCGCGGCGATGTCCGCGAGCAGGCGCGGGAAGAAGCCGTCGCCGTTCTGCAGCAGCTCGGCGGCGTTGCCCTCGGTCATCGCGGTGCCGGTGAGGCCGACGAGAGACGGGATCCCCTGCTCGAGCCGGGTCAGCTCCTCCGGAACGCGGACGCGGAAGCGCGTCTCGCGCAGGTTGTTGTAGAGCATCAGCCCGAGCGCGCCGACGGCGGCGATCGTCAGCGCGAAGAGCCAGAGCGGGATCGCGATCATCCGGCGGCGGCCCGCCGCAGGTCGACGACCACCGGGTAGTGGTCGGAGGGGCCGCCGCGCGGGATGCGCTCGGAGACGATCTGCCAGCCGGCGTCGGCGAAGACGTAGTCGAGGCGCTGGCGGGTCATGCGGTGGGTGCTCTCGAGGGCGTCCCCGCACATGCGGTAGAGGTCGGCGGCCATCAGGTGTCGCAGCTCCGGCGCCTCGGGCGGGGCGTTGAGGTCGCCGACCAGGACGAACGGCTCGCCGCAGCCGTGGAGCCGCTCGGCCACCCGTTGCACCTGGAGGTGGCGCGACGGCGAGGTGAGCCGGCCCCAGGCCGAGAGGTGGGTGACGAAGAAGCGGAGACCGAAGCCGCGCACCTCGACCTCGGCGTCGAGCAGGGTGCGCGGCTCGCCGCTGCCGGGGAGCGTCACCACCGAGCCCGAGCGGATGGCGCCGCGGGTGAGGACGGCGTTGCCCACCTCCCAACGGCGGCCGTCGCGCCCCTCGCCCGCCAGGCTGGCCTCGAAGTGCGCGGTCATGCCGGTCAGCCGCGCCAGCTCGTCGATCTGATCGGCGAAGCGGGCCATCCAGGTGCCGCGATGCACCTCTTGGAGCCCGACCACGTCCGGCCCCTCCCGTTGGATCGCCCGCGACACCCAGCGCAGGTACGAGCCGGTGAGCGCGTGCGCCTGTCCGAGAACGTTGTAGGACATCACCCGCAGGTCGAAGGGCTCGGCCACGCCGGTCCCGGAGTCAAGAAACGTACCAGCCTCGACCGCGCTCACCGCACGCCCCACAGCTTGTGCTGCTGGAGGGAGAGCCGCCAGGGCGGGTTCTCCTTGACCAGCCGGATGCACCACTCGAGAGCGCGGCGGTCGAGCTCGGGGCCGTCGAAGGCGGGAGAGATCAGGTAGTGGTCGGCTTCGACGACGGTCTCCGGGATCGCCTGGCCGTGGCCGCGGACGTACTTCACCTCGTCGGCGCGGCGCTGGCGGATCGCGTGCTCGGCGACCTTGGGGCTCACCGTCACCCAGTCGAGCCCGGCGGGCAGCGCGACGCTGCCGTTGGTCTCGATCGCCAGCGCGTAGCCGGCGGCGTGCAGCGCCGCGATCAGGGGCGGGTCGACCTGGAGAGCCGGCTCACCGCCGGTGAGCACGATCCAGCGGCACCGCGGGCCCGCGGCGCGCAGCTCGGCCAGCAGCTCGCCGGTCTCGAGCCAGCGGCCGGAGACGAACTCGGTGTCGCAGTCGAAGCGGTGGGTCTCCTGCGCGCAGGCCTGGTTGCAGCGCGCGAAGCGGAGGAAGAGGCTGGGCGTGCCGGCGCGCACCCCCTCCCCTTGAAGGCTGTAGAAGATCTCGTTGACCAGGTAGCGGGGCGCGCTCACCACCCTACTCTATGCTCCGGCTCCCGCCCGCCGCGGGGGCGGGACGCCTCTTGGCACTGCCTTTGCTTTTACCGGGTCCGTGCCTGGAGGAACCCCACGTGAGACCGACTCCCCAGCTCTTCTCTCTGGCCCTCGTGTTCGCTCTCACCGCCGCTCCCGCCGCGGCGCAGCCGCCGCAGCCGCTGACGAACGCCGAGGTCGCTTGTAACGCCGCCCAACTGACCAGCCTGCTCGCCCGCTCCTACATCCGGATGGCGAGCTCGGTGTCGGAGAAGCCGGTCGTCCTGTCGTACACCTACGGCAACGTCGAGGGGGGGCTCGCGGGCCTCGCCTACACCGAGCAGTTCGAGACCGACAGCGACCTCGCGCCGACGCCGGAGCACCACCTCTGGTTCACCGGCAATCCGCACGAGCCGCGCCTGCTGCGCAACCCCAACCGGCCGCAGCTCGACGCCATGAGCCTGACCCGCAGCCGGCTCAACTCCGACCTCGTCGACTACCAGCGCGACGACGCCATGGCGGTGGTGCTCGACCCGACGGCGGACCCGGCCAACAATCAGAACTTCGCCACCCTGCTGGTGATCGACAACATCGCGGGGCTGCAGGGCGTGGCGACCGACGCCAAGCCCGGCCGCGGGCTCGCGGGGCTGCTCCAGCCGTGCCACATGAAGCTCAGCCCGGCGGATCTGCACGCTCTCTCGGTGCTCGCCAAGACGGTGCGCTCCTTCGCCTTCAGCACGAGCTCGAACGACACCCGCTCGTTCCTGCGCTCGAAGCTGGTGGCGATCTACCGCGGCGAGCAGGCCCAGCCGATCGGCGGCGGCGCGGTGCGCACCGCCTACCGCATCGACGTCCACCCGATCGACCTCGACGGCACCGACGGCCGCGCCTCCTTCGAGCTGGCGGTCGACATCGAGCCGGACGGCGGCCTCGGCGGCGCGACGCTCCAGGCGCTGCCGGCCTGCACCGGCGCCGGCCAGCGCGACTGCACGACGACCCAGGCCGAGGTGCAGCTGGCGGTGATCAAGCCGGTCCACGCCGGCGAGTTCTGGTCGATCTCGGGGCTGCCGCTGGTCTGCGCCAACGCGCCCAAGGGGAGCGCCTGCAAGCAGCAGGTCAGCTTCTCCTTCGCCGAGCGGTTGGCCGGCACGAGCTGGCTGCGGCCGCTCGAGTAGCCCCCTCTTCTCCCCCCCCGGCCGTCGAGCGGCGCCCCCGCGGGCGCCGCTTCAAGTCCCCGTGCAGTGCGTCCTTGAACGCATCGTTGAGCTTGCATGAGAATCGCATGGCTTTCCGGCCGAGAGGGGGGCTGGTACAGCCGTCGCCATGACATCGCCGAGGTCAGGGGTGGACGAGCGCCAGGTCGAGGAACTTCTGGACGGCGCCCTGCGGGAGCTGCGGGAAGCCGTCCTCGTGGCCGACGCCGGCGGGCGCGTCGTCTACGCCACCGCCGAGGCGGTGCGCCTCACGCAAACCGACTGGGAGCCGGCGGGGAGCCGCCGGCTCGCCGAGATTCTGGCGCTGCGCGGGGAGCAGAGCGGCGAGCCGCTCGCCCTTCCCGGGCCCGGCGACCCGCCCCGCGACCTCGGCGAGGCCGTGGTGCGCGGGCGCCAGGGGCTCGAGACGCCGGTCCGCGGCAGCGCCTCGCCCCTCCCCGAGGGGGGGCTCGTCGTCCTTCTGCACGAGGACTCCGAGCGGCGCCGCCGCCTCCGCCTCCTGCGCGCCAGCGAGGAGCGCTACCGCTCCTTCTTCGAGCTCTCCTCCGAGGGCTGCTGGCGCTGCGAGCTGGAGCGCCCCTGTCCCGTCGCGCTCGCCGAGAGCGAGCAGATCGAGCACTTCTACCGCTACGGCTATCTCGCCGAGTGCAACGAGGTGATGGCGCGGAGGTACGGCTTCGCCGCGCCGGCGGAGCTGGTCGGCGCGCGCCTGTCCGACCTGCTGCCGCGCTCGGACGCGCACAACGTCGAGTTCCTGCGCGCCTTCGTGCGCTCGGGCTACCGCCTGCAGGGGGCCGAGTCGCACGAGGTGGACCGCGAGGGCGGGGGCCGGTTCTTCGTCAACAACTTCGTCGGCGTCCTCGAGGGGGGGGAGCTCCTGCGCGCCTGGGGGAGCCAGCGCGACGTCACCGACCGCAAGCGGATGGAGGCGGAGCTGCGGCGGCAGGCCGAAGAGCTGGCCGATGCCGACCGCCGGAAGGACCAGTTCCTCGCCCTGCTGGCGCACGAGCTGCGCAACCCGCTCGCCCCGATCCGCAACGCCGTCGAGGCCCTGCGCCTCGACGCCTCCTCGCTCGAGTGGTCGCGCGCCGTGGTCGAGCGGCAGGTGCGGCACCTCTCGCGGCTGGTCGACGACCTGCTCGACGTCTCGCGCGTCACCCTCGGGCAGATCCGCCTGCGGCGCGAGCGGATTTTCCTGCACGACCTCGTCACGCACGCAGTCGAGGCCAGCCGGCCACTGATCGAGGAGCGCGGGCACATCCTCACCGTCGCGCTGCCCGCGGATCCGGTCGAGCTGCGCGGCGACGCGGCGCGGCTCGAGCAGGTGCTCACCAACCTGCTCAACAACGCCGCCAAGTACACGCCCCCCGAGGGGCGCATCGACCTCTCCGCCGCGCTCGAGGACGGCCGCGTCGCGGTGCGGGTCAAGGACACCGGCATCGGCTTCCCGGGGGAGCTGCGCGAGGGGCTGTTTCAGCCGTTCGTGCAGGCCGAGCCCGCCAGCGGCCGCGCCGACGGCGGCCTCGGGCTCGGGCTGGCGCTGGCGCGCAGCCTCGTCGAGCTCCACGGCGGCACGATCGCCGCCGCGAGCGAAGGGCCGGGGTTGGGAAGCGAGTTCGTGGTGGCGCTTCCGGCCGCCGAGGCGAGCGGAGAGCCGGAACCGGCGCCGCCGCCGCAGACGACGGTCGCCGGGCGCACGGTGCGCGGGCTGCGCATCCTGGTCGTGGACGACAACCACGACGCCGCCGAGAGCCTCGGCGTGCTGCTGCGCATCTGGGGGCACGATCCCTCGCTGGTCTACGACGGGCCCGCGGCGCTCGAGGAGGTGCGGCGGACGAAGCCCGAGGTCGTGCTGCTCGACATCGGGCTGCCGGAGATGGACGGCTACGAGGTGGCGCGCCGGCTGCGGCGGCTGAAAGAGGGGAGCGACCTGCTGCTCGTCGCCGTCACCGGCTACGGCCAGCGCGAGGACCGGCGGCTGTCCCAGGAGGCCGGCTTCGACGACCACCTCGTCAAGCCGGTCGAGCCCACCTTCCTCCGCCACCTCCTCGCCAGCTACGGCGCCCGCGACGCGCCGCCCGGCGCCTAGCGATAGATCTCGCTCCCCGCCCTTCGGAACTCGTCCGACTTCTCGGCCAGGCCGCGCTCGACGGCCTCCTCGTCCTCGAGCCCCTGCGCCGCGGCGTAGGCGCGCACCTCTTCGGTGATCTTCATCGAGCAGAACTGCGGCCCGCACATCGAGCAGAAGTGCGCGGTCTTGGCGCCCTCCTGCGGCAGGGTCTCGTCGTGGAAGGCGCGGGCTGTATCGGGGTCGAGGGCGAGGTTGAACTGGTCCTCCCAGCGGAACTCGAAGCGCGCCTTCGACAGCGCGTCGTCGCGGCGGCGGGCGCCGGGGTGCCCCTTGGCGAGATCGGCGGCGTGGGCGGCGATGCGGTACGCGATGACGCCCGCCTTGACGTCGTCGCGGTCCGGCAGCCCCAGGTGCTCCTTCGGCGTGACGTAGCAAAGCATCGCGCAGCCGTACCAGCCGATCATCGCGGCGCCGATCGCCGAGGTGATGTGGTCGTAGCCCGGGGCGATGTCGGTGGTGAGCGGCCCCAGGGTGTAGAAGGGCGCCTCGCCGCAGGCGGCGAGCTGGCGGTCCATGTTCTCCCGGATGAGGTGCATCGGGATGTGCCCCGGGCCTTCGATCATCGTCTGCACGTCGTGGCGCCAGGCGACCCTGGTCAGCTCCCCGAGCGTCTCGAGCTCGGCGAACTGCGCGGCGTCGTTGGCGTCGGCGATCGAGCCGGGACGGAGGCCGTCGCCCAGGCTGAAGGCCACGTCGTAGGCCTTCATCACCTCGCAGATCTCCTCGAAGTGGGTGTAGGCGAAGCTCTCGCGGTGGTGGGCGAGGCACCACTTGGCGTGGATCGAGCCGCCGCGCGAGACGATGCCGGTGACCCGCCGCGCGGTGAGCGGCACGAAGGGGAGCCGGACGCCGGCGTGGATGGTGAAGTAGTCCACCCCCTGCTCCGCCTGCTCGATCAGCGTGTCGCGGAAGAGCTCCCACGTCAGCTCCTCGGCGCGGCCGCCGACCTTCTCGAGCGCCTGGTAGATGGGCACCGTGCCGACCGGCACCGGGCTGTTGCGCAGGATCCACTCGCGGGTCTCGTGGATGTTGCGGCCCGTCGAGAGGTCCATCACCGTGTCGGCCCCCCAGCGGATCGCCCAGGTCATCTTCCCCACCTCCTCCTCGATCGAGGAGGTGACGGCCGAGCTGCCGAGGTTGGCGTTGATCTTGACCAGGAAGCTGCGGCCGATCGCCATCGGCTCGCTCTCGGGGTGGTTGACGTTGGCCGGCAGGATGGCGCGGCCGCGGGCGATCTCGGCGCGCACGAAGTCCGGCGCGACGTCCTCGCGCAACGCCACGAACTCCATCTCCGGCGTGATCTCGCCGCGCCGCGCGTAGTGCATCTGGGTGACGTTGGCGCCGGGGCGGGCGCGCAGCGGCCGGCGCACCGGGCCGAAGCGGAGGGCGGCGAGGCGCGCATCGGCGGCGCGGCGGCGGCCGTGCTCGGAGCTCACCGCCGGCAGCTCCTCGACGTCGCCTCGCCCAAGCACCCAGGCTCGGCGGAGCGGCGGCAGCCCGCGGCGGACGTCCACCTCCGCCTCCGGGTCGGTGTAGGGACCCGAGGTGTCGTAGACCGCGACCGGCGGGTTCTCCGCGAGCCCGCCGTCCGCGCCGCGCGTGGGCTGCTGGCGGATCTCGCGCATCGGCACCCGCACGCCGGGCATCGTCCCCTCGATGTAGATCTTGCGCGAGGCGGGGAACGGCCGCCGCGCCTCCGCCGCCGCGGCGGAAGGGTCGAGGACCGGATGGGGGACGACCTCCGAGGCGCTCATAGCCGGCAACCTATCAGGTCGGCCCCAAACCGCCACGGCCATGGGTCCACGACCTGTCAACCTCACGGTACACCGTTGGCAGGTTTCGTGCTCAAATTATGCGCAGAGGCTTGTTCCACAGCGCCGGGCGTTTTGCCGGGAGGGTCTAGGTGCCAGTGCCTCGCGTGCTCGTCGTCGCGCCACAGCCGTTCTACCAGGACCGCGGCACGCCCATCGCGGTGCATCAGTTGCTGCTCGCCCTGACTCAGCTCTCCTACGAGGTGGACCTGCTGACCTTCTCGCTCGGCAGGACGGTGCCAATTCCGGGCGTGCGCTACTTTCGGGTTCCCAATCTCTTCCGCGTGCGCTCGGTGCCGATCGGTTTCTCGCTCAACAAGCTGCTGCTCGACGCCGTGCTGGTGCCGGCGCTCTTCGCGCGTCTCAAGCGCGGCGCCTACCGCTGCATCCACGCGCTCGAGGAGGCGGCGTTCCCGGCGGTCCTCTTCGGCCGCCGCTTCCGCGTGCCGGTGATCTACGACATGCAGTCGAGCCTGCCCGAGCAGCTCGCCGGACAGCACGCCGCCTTCCGCGGCCGGCGGGTGCAGGCGGCGCTGAGCCGCAGCGAGCGATGGCTGCTGCGCAACGCGAGCTCGGTGGTGAGCAGCGCCGGCCTGGCGGCGCGCGTGCGGGCGGTGGCGCCCGAGACCAAGCTGCACGAGTGGCGGTACGGCAGCACCCTTGCCGAGGCCGCGCCGGAGGAGGTGGAGAGGCTGCGCGGCGAGCTCGCGATCCACCCCGGCCGGCCGGTCGTGCTCTACAGCGGCACCTTCGAAGGCTACCAGGGGCTGCCGGAGCTCCTCGCCGCGATCCCGAGGGTGCGGGAGGCGGTGCCGGAGGCCTGCTTCGTTCTCGTGGGGGCGGAGGAGTCGGGCGCCACCACGGTGCAGCGCGGCCACGCCGAGCTGGTGCGCAACGGCGCCCTGCGCGTCGTGCGCCGCCAGCCGCGCGAGCGGATCCCGTGCTTCCTGGCGCTGGCCGACGTGCTGGTGTCGCCGCGGGCGTACGGCGACAATCTCCCGCTCAAGATCTTCGACTACCTGGCGGCGGGCCGGCCGATCGTCGCCACCGACATCCCGGCGCACCGCGCCGTGCTCGACGAGGAGAGCGCCGTGCTGACCGGCATCGCGGCGGAGGAGCTCGCGAGCGGCATCGTGCGCCTGCTCACCGACCGCCCGCTCGCCGCCCGGCTGGCGGCGGCGGCCCGCGCCTCCGCGCAGGAGCGCTTCGGCTGGCAGGCGTTCGTGCGCTCGGTGAGCGAGCTGTACCAGGAGGTCGACGGTGGCCGTTGAGTGGGGTGTCGCCGTCGTCAACTACCAGAGCCGCGATCTGCTGCGCGAGTGCCTGGCCAGTCTCCGCGCCGAAGGACCGGCACGCGTCGTGGTGGTGGACAACGCGTCTTCCGACGGCAGCGCCGAGATGGTGGCGAGCGAGTACCCCGAGGTCGTCCTCGAGGCCAACCGGGAGAACCGCGGCTACGGTTCGGGCGCCAATCAGGCGGTCGCCCTCTGCGGCGCCCGCTACGTGCTGCTCCTCAACTCCGACACCCGGGTGGCGCCGGGCGCCTTGGCGGCTCTGGGCTCGTATCTCGACGCGCATCCGCGGGCCGCCGCCGCCGGGCCGCGCCTCGCCCACCCCGACGGCACGCTCCAGGCTTCCTGCTTCCCCTTCCTCGGCACCTTCCAGATGAGCCTCGAGAAGACCCCGGCCGGCCGCTGGCTGCGCCGCCTGCCGGCGGCGCGCGACGGCTACCTGCTGAGCCAGGGCCCCCACGACCGGCCGCGCCGGGTGCCCTGGCTCCTCGGAGCGGCACTCGCCCTGCGCCGCGAGGCCTTCGACGCCGTCGGCGGCTTCGACCCGGCGTTCTTCATGTACAGCGAGGAGGTCGACCTCTGCTACCGGCTGCAGGCCGCCGGCTGGGAGGTCCACTTCGCGCCGGTGACGACCGTCGTCCACGTCGGCGGCGCCAGCACCCGGACGCAGCGGGCCGCGATGGAGGTGCGGCGCATCGCCAGCGCGCGACTGTTCTACCGCCGCCACTACTCGCGATGGCGGATCGCCGCTCTGGAAACGATGATCCGCACGGCGATGCTGCTCCGGCTGACGCGCGACCGTCTCCGCCTCTCCCTCACCCGCGACGATCCCGCACGCCGGCGGCTGGCGGAGGACGTCGCCATCTGGCGTGGCGCCCTCCGGGGACACTGAGCGCGGCGCGATGGCGACCGCCGTCGCCGTGGTCGTGGTGAGCTTCAACACCCGCGATCTCCTGCGCGCCTGCCTGGAGAGCGTGCGCGCCGAGCTGGGCGGCGGTTCCGGCGAGCTCGTCGTCGTCGACAACGCATCGACCGACGGCAGCGCCGGGATGGTCCGCGAGGAGTTCCCGGAAGCGCGGCTCCTGGCCAACGACGGCAATCCCGGCTTCGGAGCGGCGGCCAACCAGGGCCTCGCCGCCTGCCGGTCGCCCTATGCGATGCTGCTCAACGGCGACACGTGGCTGCGGCCGGGGGCGCTCGCGGCGCTCGCCCGCTATCTCGACGAGAACCCGCGCGCCGGCATCGTGGGGCCGCGGCTGCTCAACCCCGACGGCACCCTCCAGCCGTCGTGCTACCCGTTCCTCACGCCGTTCAACTTCCTCGCGCTCAACAGCGGATTGATGTACGTCGTTCGTTTCTTGCGCCGGTTCCGGCCGACGTACCGCGGAGTCCCCAGCCGCGCCGGCCACTGGGTCAAGGGGGCCGCCCTGGCGATCCGCCGCGAGGCCTTCGCCGCCGTGGCCGGCTTCGACGAGGGGTACTTCATGTACGCCGAGGAGCTGGACCTCTGCTGGCGCGCGCTGGCGGCCGGCTGGGAGGTCCACTACACGCCGGTGGCGAGCGTGGTGCACGTGGAGGGGGCGAGCACTTCGCAGGCGCGGCACGAGATGGCCGCGCTGCTCTTCGCCAGCCTGGAGCGCTTCTATCGCAAGCATCATCGGCCCGCGAGCCTGAGCCGCCTCCGGCGCGTGGTCGTGCTCATCCTGCTGCAGCGGATCGGACGGGACGTCCTCAAGTTCTGGCGCTATCCGGAGCGGCGGCCGCGGCTCTCCGGCGACCTGCTGCTCTGGCGGCGGCTCCTCCTGGAGCGGCTGTGAGCGCCGACGGCGCTCTGCTGGCGCGCCTCGACTGGCGATTTCTCCTGCCGCCGGCCGCGGACGACCGCATCGGCCACCTGCTGCTCCTCGGCGGGCCGCCGGGCCTGGCGGACGCGGCGCGGGAGGCCGGGATCGCCGAGCGAGTGAGCACGGAGGTGCCGAGCGCCGCGGCGGCGGACGTCGTCGCCCTCCTCCGCGGAACGCCGACGCCGCTCGAAGCGGCGGCTCGCGCCCTGCGGCCCGGAGGCGCCGCGTACGTGGAGAGCGACGAACGGCGCCGCCTCTGGGACCCGGCGGCGCCCCTGCGGCGCGGCCTCGCGCGCCTGCGGCGCTGCGGCCTGACGACCACGGGAACCTGGGCGCTCTGGCCCGAGCCCGAGCGGTGGGAGGTCTGCTTGCCGTTGGCCGCGCCGGCGGCGGTGCGCTGGTTCGCGCGCACCCTCTACCCGACTCGCACGGCGCGCGAGCTGGCGGTCCAGACGGGGCTGCGGCTCCTGCCGGGCCGCTCCGCCGCCCTGCTGCTCACTCGCTTCTTCGCCTGGACCGCGGCCGCGGCGCCGGCCGCCTCCCGGCCCGCGTTGCTGGCCGATCCCGGACTGCCGCCCGAGCTCCGGCGCGGCGACCTGGAGCCCGCGCTCGTGAGCCATGGCCGCGAGCGGGTGCTGGCGCTGCCCTTCCCCCGGCGCGGCACTCGCCCGGCGGCGGTTCTCAAGGTGCCCCGTCTGGCGGCCTTCAACGGCAAGACCGAGGCGGAGCAGGCGGTCCTGGTGCGGATGAAGCAGGCGCTGAGCGCCGAGACGGCGCGAGCCGTCCCCGGACCTCGCGGCGTCGTTCGCCACCGCGGCCTGGCGGTCGGTATCGAGGAGTACCTTTCCGGTCGTCCCCTGCTCCTCACCGGCAGCCGCTGGCGGCGGCCGCTCGGCGACCAGCTCGCCGACTTGCGGCAAGCGGCGTCCTGGATCGCGGGGATGCACCGCGAAACCGAGCAGGGACGTTCGCCCTGGGGGCCGCGGGAGGCTCAGACCTGGATCGAGGAGCCGTGCGCCGCCTTCGAGCGGCGTTTCGGGACCGGCGAGAACGAGGCGCGCCTGTTCGGCGCGGCGCGCGAGCGTGCGCAGGGCCTGCGCGGGCTGCCTTTTCCCGTCGTCCTGCGCCACCGGGACTTCACACCCTGGAACCTCCTCTCCGACGCCGGGCGGCTCCGGGTGCTGGACTGGGAAGGCCTGGAGCCCGGCCCCCCGCTGTGCGACCTGCTTCACTTCCTGACCCACTGGGCGGAGCTCGCGCGGGGTGCCCCGGCTCCGGCGGCGCGGCACGCCGTGTTTCACGAGACGCTGATCGCGCCGCGCGCGGGCGACCCGGTCGCGGAGGCGGCGGACGCGGCCCTCGCCGGCTACTGCGCGGAGCTGCGGCTCGAGCGCGCGTTCGTCCCCCTGCTCCTCGTCCACACCTGGGTCGAGATCTCGTTGCGCAGCGCGCAGCGCGGGCCGGACGCGGCCTACGTCGGTGTCCTCGCGGCGCACGCCGGAGACCTTTTCGGGAGACCCGGGGATGCTCGCCGCGCCGCCTGAGCCCGGCCGCCCGCGGCGCTTGCTCTTCCTCTCGCCGTATCCGCCGCACCCCGACGCGCCGCACGGCGGCGCCCGCGTCACCGCGCAGCTTCTCGCCGGGCTCGCCGAGCGCCACGAGGTGGCCCTGCTCCACCTGCGCGGCGAAGGGGACGTCGACATGGAGCCCGCGCTCGCGGCGCGCTGCCGGATCGTCGAGGAGCTGCCGCGGCGTGGGCCGCGCCGGTCGCCCGACCTGCGCGCTCGTGTCCACAAGCACGTCCGCGCCCTCTCGTCGCTGGCCGCGCTGCGGCCGAAGTGGGCCGAGTACTGCGCGGTGCCCGCGCTGGCGGAGCGCCTGCGGCGCCTGGTGCAGGAGTGGCGGCCCGAGGTGGTTCAGGCCGAATACCACGTCATGGGCCAGTACCTCGCGGCGCTCGACGGCCGGCCGGTGCGGCGAGTGCTCAACCAGTACGAGCCCGGGGCCGCCGCCGCGCAGGAACGCTGGCGTTCCCGGCACGGAGGGCGCCGGCCGCGCCAGTGGCTCGAGCTGATGGCGTGGGAGCGGTACGAGCGCGGCGTGGCACGGCACACCGACGCGGTCGTGGTCTTCACCGAACGGGACCGCCGGGAGATGGCGGCGCGCGCGCCGGGCCGGCCGGTGGTGATCATCCCGCTGGCCACGACGCTCCCGGTGCGCTCCCTCGATCCCGCGGGACGGCCACCGCCGGCGGTCCTCTTCGCCGGCAGTTACGCGCACCCTCCGAACCTGGACGCCGCGCTGCGCCTGGCGGCCTCGATCTTCCCGCGCGTGCGCCAACGGTGCCCCGAAGCCGTCCTCTGGTTGGTGGGCGACGCGCCGCCGGAAGAGTTGCGTGCCGCCGCCGGCGCCGGCGTCACGCTCACCGGGCGGGTGCCGAGCGTCGAGCCGTGGCTGGACCGGGCAGCCGTCGTCGTCGCGCCCCTGGTCCTGGGCGGCGGCATGCGCGTCAAGGTCCTGGAGGCGTTGGCCGCGGGCAAGGCGGTGGTCGCCTCGCCGCGCGCCGCGGAAGGACTGGAGGGCGCCCCCCTCGTGCTCGCGGAAGGCGACGAAGAGACCGCCGAGGCGGTGGCCGGTCTGCTCGCGGACCGCGAGGCACGGATCGCCCTCGCCACACGCGCCCGGGCTTGGGCCCTGGCGCACCTCGGCTGGGACCGCGCGGTCGCCGCCTACGAGGCGCTCTACGAGCGGCTGTTGCGCGAGGAGGCGCCGTGAACGCGCGGGCGGAGGTCACGGTCGCGGTCGCGACGCTCGACCGTCCCGATGGGTTGCGGCGGTGTCTGACCGCGCTCGCGGAGGGCACCCTGCGGCCGGCGGAGGTCGTCGTCGTCGATCAGGGAAGCGGCGCGGAGGGCGCCGTGGCCGCGGCGCGACAGGCCGGCCTGGAGGTCGTCCACCTGCGCCAGGAGCGGCGCGGCCTCGCCGCCTCGCGCAACGCGGCCTGGGCGCGGGCGGCGCAGCCGTTCGTCGCCGTCACCGACGACGACTGCGTGCCGGACGCCGGTTGGGTCGCCGCGCTCGCACGGGCCTTCGCGGCGGCCGACGCGCCGGACGCGGTCACCGGACGCGTCCTCCCGCTGGGCGCCGACGAGCCGGGTCTCTACGCCGTCTCGTCCCGCACCGGCGCCGCGCGCGCCGACTTCGCCGGCCGCGCGCTGCCCTGGCTGGTCGGGACCGGCGGCAACTTCGCGCTACGCCGCGAATGGCTGGCGCGGGTCGGCCGCTACGACGAGCGGCTCGGCGCCGGCACGCCCGGCGGCGCGGGCGAGGACATGGACCTCCTCTACCGGCTGCTGCGCGCCGGCGCGCGCATCCGCTACGAGCCGGAGGCGGTCGTCTACCACGAGCGGCAGACGCGGCCGCGGCGCCTCGCCACCCGCGCGAGCTACGGCCGCGGCATCGGCGCCTGCTGCGGCCTCTGGCTGCGCGGCCGCGACCTCCACGCTCTCGCGATCCTCGGCCAATGGCTGGTCATGCGCGCGCGGCTGCTGGTCGGGGCGGCACGGCGGGGGCGGTGGAGCGCGGCGCGCGAGGAGATCCTGGTGCTCGCGGGGACCGCCGGCGGGCTGCTCTACGGCCTGCGTGGGGGGCGCACGGCGTGAAGCCGTTCTTCCGCCGCCTGCGCCGGCCGGCGCTCCTCGGCACCCTCCGCCGCACGACACCGCTCTCCGACTTCTGGGGCTTCGACCGCGGCACGCCCGTCGACCGCTACTACATCGAGAGCTTCCTCGCCGAGCACCGGGACGACGTCCGGGGCCGGGTGCTGGAGGTGCAGAGCAGCGGCTACACCGACCGCTTCGACAGCGGCGTCGAACGGCGCGACGTGCTCGACGTCGATCCCGCCAACCCGCGGGCGACGATCCTGGCCGACCTGGCCGCCGCCGATGCGGTCCCCTCCGACGCCTTCGACTGCTTCATCCTGACCCAGACCCTCCACCTCATCTTCGACGTGCGCGCGGCGCTGCGCCACGCCCACCGGCTGCTGCGCCCGGGAGGGGTGCTGCTCGCCACCGCGCCGGTGGTGAGCCGGATCAGCGCCTCGGCCCCCACCGACTCCTGGCGCTTCACGCCGGCCGCCTTCGAGCGCCTCCTCGGTGAGGCGTTCGGCGGCGGCGAGGTGGCGGTCCGCGCCTACGGCAACGTGCTGACCGGGATCGCGTTCCTCACCGGCATGGCGCGCGAGGAGCTGTCGCGGCGCGAGCTCGAGGCCGGCGACCCGCACTTCCCGGTCGTCGTCGCGGCGCGAGCGGTGAAGCGATGAGCGGCGGGCTTCGCGCCGCCGCCGCCCGCAGCCTGTATCGCGGCCCGCTGCGGCCGCTCGCCCGCCGCTGGCGCCCGCGGGC
>DASUNQ010000385.1:0-5910 GCA_036277075.1 Thermoanaerobaculia bacterium | reverse complement strand
GGCCCTGCAGGCGGTCGAGGCGGCGCGCGCCCGCGGCGTCTCCGCCCGCAGCGACCTGCTGACGGTGATCGACTACTCGCTGCCCTCGACCGAGCCCCGCCTCTGGGTGCTCGACCTGGCGCGGCGCGAAGTGCTCTACCGCGAGCTCGTGGCGCACGGCAAGGGAACCGGCGACAACTACGCGACTCGCTTCTCCAACGTCCCGGAGAGCCGCCAGACCAGCCTCGGCCTCTTCCTGACCGGCGGCACCTACGTCGGGGGCAACGGCTACTCGATGAAGCTGCACGGCCTCGACGAGGGCCTCAACGACCGCGCCGAGGAGCGCTACATCGTGATGCACGGCGCCTGGTACGTCAGCCCCCAGCAGGCGCGGGCCCAGGGCCGGATCGGCCGCAGCTGGGGCTGCCCCGCGGTCCCCGAGGCGGTCGCCCGGCCGATGATCGACACCCTCAAGGGCGGCAGCTTCGTCTTTTCCTACCACCCCGAGCTGATCGCCTCGGGCGCCGCTTCGCCCGCGTCCGTCCGCGCCGCCCGCTGACGGCGCCGCCCCCTACCAGCCGGGGGAGATGACGAACCCGGTGACGTGCTCCTCCGCCGGCCGCTGGAAGGGCACGGCGTAGTAGAACTCGAGCACCGCGAACCCCCCCAGCAGGACCCGCGCGGAGAGCCCGGCCGAGACCACCGGGATGCGCTCGACCGAGCGCTCCACGAACTCGAGCTCGGGCGACTCGTCGGCGGTCCAGGCGACACCGGCGTCGACGAAGGCGGAGAGCTCGGTCGGCAGCCAGGGCAGCTCGACCAACCCGTAGTCCCGCGTCCCGAAGAGCGGCAGCCGCAGCTCCACGTTGGCGACCGCCAGGCGGCTCCCGATCAGCCGGTCGAACTCCGGGCAGGCGCGCGGGTCGCCGGGGACCACCGTGCACTCGTCGGCGTCGATCGAGCCCAGCCGGTAGCCGCGCACCAGCGTGTCGTGCCCGATGTAGAGCGGCGAGAGCCGCTCGCTCTCCGCGTCCTGGCCGTAGCGGCCGTAGTGGAGGGCGCGGAAGGCGAGCGTCACCGGCCGGCGGAAGAGGTAGCGCCGGTAGTCGGCGAGGAACGACTGGAACTGCAGCGTGCCGAAGGTGGGCTCGATCTCCAGGCGGTAGCGCTCGCCGCGCACGGGCGAGGTGAAGCCGTAGTAGGAGTTGTCGCCGACCAGGGCGAACGAGCCCTGCATCAGGTCGAGCGGCTCCTCGCCGGGAAGGCTCTCCTCGGAGCGGTCGACGATGGTGTCGCCGACGACCGTCGCCGACAGCAGCTCGAGGTCGAAGTCCATGCGCGTGTAGCCAACCGCCGCCTCGAAGCGGCGGCGGATCGAGAAGGGGTAGTGGGTGACGAGCGACACGCGGTCGAGCGTCACCGTCTCGCGCAGCTGCTGGATCTCGCGCCCCTGCACCGTCTGGCCGTCGACCACGACGGTCGTCGGCCGCACCTGCGTCCGCGCCGAGACCAGCGGCACGTGCCCCCCCGCAACCCCCCAGTTCCAGCGCTGCTCGCGGTTCAGGTAGTAGGCCTGGGCCCCGAACTCGTCGAGCGCGCCGCCGGTGCCGAAGAGGGTGACGCCGACCGTGTGCTGGCCGAGCATGTCGCCGAACTGGGCGGTGATGTCGCCCCCCACCACGTTGCCGAAGCTGCTCACCGCCACCCCGGCGACCGGGGCGAGGTAGTCGAGCTTCATGTCCGGGTTGTAGTCGGCGAGCTGCGTCTCGCGCTCGGCCTGGCGCGGCGTGTCGGCCTCGTCGTCGAGGTAGGCCTGGACGGTCGAGCGCGCCTCGGCCTGCACCGGCGGCAGCAGGGCCGCCACCGGCACTTCATCGCGCACCGGACCGGCGGGCTCGCCGCGCGCCTGCTCGGGCTCGAGGGCGTGGATGGCGTAGGAGGTGTCGTCGAAGACCGAGAAGAGGACCCGCCCGCTGCGCTGCGCCACCGACAGCGCCGGCGAGAGCGTGGTGATGCCCGAGACGCCGGTGGCGAGGCGCGTCACCTGCGACAGGCCGCCGCCGAGCTCCAACCGGAAGAGGTCGTTGACCCCCTCGCGGTCGGAGAGGAAGTAGAGCTCGCGCCCGTTCGGCGCGAAGGCGGGGTTGACCTGGTGCGCCCGCCCCCAGCCGGCGTCGGCGCCGGCGGCCGCCGGCCGCACCTCGCGGCTCGCGACGTCGAGGAGCCACACCGCGAGCGGCGCGTAGTGGAGGGTCGCGAAGTCGGTCCCCCGGCCGCGGTCGGAGGTGAAGGCGAGGGTCTTGCCGTCCGGCGACCAGGCCGGCTGCAGGTCGGCGTGCCGGTCGTCGGTCAACTGGCGCAGCCCGCCGCTCTCGAGGTCGAGCAGGTAGAGGTCGGTCATCGCCCCCTTGGCGCCCGAGAAGGCGAGGGTCTTGCCGTCCGGCGACCAGGCCGGGTTCCAGATCGCGCCGATCCCCTCCGGCTGGATGCGCCGCTCGATGCGCCGCGACCCGACGTCCAGGACGGCGATCTGGTTGTCCCCCCTGGCGAAGACGACGAAGGCGAACTTCCGCCCGTCCGGCGACCAGGTGCCGGCCGAGTCGAGGAAGCGCAGGGCGTCGAAGTGCGGGTCGGCGTCGGCCGAGAGGAGCTTGTCGCGGATCTGGCCGGTGCGGGCGTCGGCAAGGTAGAGGTCGAAGGTGAAGAGGCTGCGGGTCGAGAGGAAGATGACCTGGCTGCCGTCGGGCGAGACGACCGGCGAGACGTAGGAGTCGCGCACCCGGTCCCCCTGCGGCAGCAGGCGCTGCCCGGCGGCGCGCGGCGCGGTGCGGCGGGTGACGATCGGCGAGTAGTCGCGCCGGATCGCCTCGCTCCAGGCCGCCGAGAAGTCCTCGCCGCGCAGCCCGAGCACCTCCTCGAGCGCCGCCTCGACGCCGAGCGCCGCGCCGGCGGTGAAGAGGTTGCCGACCACGCGGTCTCCCCAGCGGCCGCCGACGTAGGCCCAGAAGGCGTGGCCCCAGCGGTAGGGGAAGAAGCGCGACTGCCGCGACATCTTGCGCAGGTCGGGGAGGTCCTCGCGCGCCAGCGCGTCGCGCAGCCACATCGCGGTGTGCGAGGCCTCGCGCCCGAGCGACAGGTACTCGGCCAGCCCCTCGATGAACCAGAGCGGCACCTGCGCTCCGCCGCTCCGCCCCTGCTCGCGGCCGCCGAGCAGGATCTCGAACTGGAAGACGTGGACCAGCTCGTGGCCGAGGACGTGGTCGGTGTCGGCGTAGGAGCCGGTGAGCGGCATGACGACGCGGCTGCGCAGCGGCTCGGTCAGGCCGCCGGTGCCCTCGCCGATCAGGCTGCCCACGACCGTCGTCTGCTGGAAGTCGCTGTGGTTGGCGTAGAGGATGATCGGCTTGCGCTCGCGGAGGTCGAAGCCGAAGACGGAGGTCAGGCGGTCGTACCAGCGCTCGGCCATGCGCGCCGCGTCCGCCGCCTCCCGCGCGGCCGGCGGGTAGAAGTGGACGTCGAAGTGCTCGGTCGAGAGCACTTGCCAGTCGAACTTCTCCCACTGCACCTTGTTGCGGCCGAAGTACTGGGCGGAGGCGGGGGCGGGGAGGGCGGGGAGGAGGGCGGCGAGGACAGCGGCGGCGGGAACGAGACGGAGACGGCGGGAAGGCATAGGGACCTCCTGGAGAAATCGCCATTCAAGAGCGGTGCCCGGCGGCGGGGAGCGCGCGATGCGCGTGCTACGATCCGCGGCCGTTCCGCGGGAGGTCTTCCCCGATGCGCCCGACCCTCGCAGCGCTCCTCCTCACGCTCGCGGCGCTCTGCGCCGGCTGCGCCACGACGGCCACCCCGGATACCGACGCGGCGAAGCAGGCCGTGCCGGAGCCCGGCGCCGCCACCCGCGGCGGCGATCCCTACCCCTCGACCTACCGTCCGCTGCCCTCGCGGCCGACCCTGATCCGCAACGCCACCGTCCTCACCGCCGCCGGCCCCGCGATCGAGGGGGGCGCGGTGCTCCTGCGCGACGGCAGGATCGCGGCGGTCGGCCGGGAGGTCGCGGCGCCGGCCGACGCCGTCGTCGTCGACGCCGGCGGCCGCTGGGTGACGCCGGGGATCATCGACGTCCACTCGCACCTCGGCGTCTACCCCTCGCCGGGCGTCGAGGCCCACTCCGACGGCAACGAGGCGACCGACCCGGTGACCGCGGACGTGTGGGCCGAGCACTCGGTGTGGCCCCAGGACCCGCAGTTCCCGCTGGCGCTGGCCGGCGGCGTCACCTCGATGCTCGTCCTCCCCGGCTCGGCCAACCTGATCGGCGGCCGCAGCGTGACGCTCAAGAACGTCCCGGCCCGTACCGTCCAGGGGATGAAGTTCCCCGGCGCTCCCTACGGCCTCAAGATGGCGTGCGGCGAGAACCCGAAGCGGGTCTACGGCGAGAAGGGGCGCGCCCCCTCGACGCGGATGGGCAACGTCGCCGGCTACCGCGCGGCCTTCCTCGCCGCGCAGCGCTACCGCCGCGACTGGGAGGAGCACGAGGAGAACGGGGAGAACCGGGAGAACGGCGGCGGCGAGGACGACGAGGACGACGAGACGCCGGAGGTGGACCTCGGGCTCGAGACCCTGGCCGGCGTCCTCGCCGGCGAGATCCTCGTCCACAACCACTGCTACCGCGCCGACGAGATGGCGATCATGCTCGACCTGGCGCGCGAGTTCGGCTTCAAGATCGCCGCCTTCCACCACGGCGTCGAGGCCTACAAGATCGCCGACCTGCTGGGCGCCGCCGGCACCTGCGGCGCGCTCTGGGCCGACTGGTGGGGGTTCAAGATGGAGGCCCTCGACGGCATCCGCGAGAACATCGCCCTCGTCGACGCCGCGCCCGGCGGCTGCGCCATCGTCCACTCCGACTCCGCCGAGGGGATCCAGCGCCTCAACCAGGAGGCGGCCAAGGTCATGGGCGCCGCCAACCGCGCCGGCATCCCGGTGACGCGCGAGCAGGCGATCCGCTGGCTGACGATCAACCCGGCCAAGGCCATGGGGATCGCGGAGATGACCGGCTCGCTGGAGCCGGGGAAGATGGCGGACGTCGTGGTCTGGAGCGGCGACCCCTTCAGCGTCTACACCAAAGCCGACCAGGTCTACGTCGACGGGGCGCTGGTCTACGAACGGGGCAACCCGGCGCGGATGCCGCGGACCGACTTCAGCATCGGGCCGGGGACGGAGTGGGAGGGCGGGCGGTGAGGCGCGCGCTGGCGGCGGTCCTCCTCTCGACGGCGCTCCCGCTCGCCGCCGAGACACTGGCGATCGTCGGCGGGACCGTGCACACCGTCGGGCCGCAGGGAACGATCGAGGGCGGCACCGTGCTCGTCCGCGACGGCAAGATCGCCGCGGTCGGCCGGGACGTGGCGGTGCCGGCGGGGACGCGGACGATCGACGCCCGGGGCAAGGTCGTCACCCCCGGCCTCTTCGACTCCCTGACCCGCCTCGGCGTCGTCGAGGTCGACCAGGTGGACGAGACGCGCGACTTCGCCGTCGAGGACGACGAGATCACCGCCGCCCTCACGGTGGCCGGGGCGATCAACCCGAACTCGATGCTCATCCCGGTCAACCGGATCGAGGGGCTGACCCGGGCGGTGGTCGCTCCTGGTCCCGGCGAGAGCCTGATCGCGGGGCAGGCCGCGATCATCCACCTCGGCACGGGGAGCGACCTCGTGGTGCGCGCGCCGGCGGCGATGGTCGCGGTGCTCGGGGAGCAGGGGATGCGCCGTGCCGGCGGCGCCCGCGGCGCGGCGCTGCTGCGGCTGCGCGAGGCGCTCCAGGACGCCGAGGACTACGCGGCGAACCGCGCCGCCTTCGAGCGCGGCGAGCGGCGGGGCTACGCGGTCTCGCGCCGCGACCTCGAGGCGCGGGGGCCGGTCGTGCGCGGCGCGCTGCCGC
>DASUNQ010000384.1:0-3427 GCA_036277075.1 Thermoanaerobaculia bacterium | reverse complement strand
CTCCATCGCGCGCCGCTCGCGCGACAGCTCCCTGGTGACGCTTCGCGACGGCCGCGAGATCGTCCTCTCCGACACCCCCGAGGTCGGCGCCGGCAACCGCGGGATCTTCGTCGACGACCCGCGCTACGGCCGGGTGCAGATCTTCTGGGACACCTTCGAGCGCGCCGACTTCGGCCCCGGCGGCAGCGGCCCCGCCTACGGCGACTTCCCGCCGGGGCGCCCGCTCGCGGGCAGCGTCACCACCCGCACCGGCCGCCGCCTCGCCGGCCGGCTGGTCTTCGACCTCGACGAGAGCGAGACCACCGACACGCTCGACGCCCCATACCAGGGCGTGCACTACACCATCCCCTTCGGCCTGATCGCCTCGATCGCGCCCCACGGCGCCAGGGTGACCCTCCAGAGCGGCGAGGAGCTGCAGCTCGAGCGCAGCGGCGACCTCGGCGAGGCGAATCTCGGCATGCTGGTCTTCGTCGAGGGCCGCAAGCGCCCCGAGTACGTCCCCTGGGCCGACGTCGAGCAGGTCGACCTCGACCGCCCGCCGGCGATGTACCCGCCGCTCGGCGGGCGCTAGGGACCGCTTTGCTCCGACTACTTCTGGAAGCGCGCGGTGGGGTCGTGCTCGAGGCGGCGGAAGAAGGTGGAGACGTCCTGGACGTAGATGTGGTCGGCTCGCTGGAGGAAGCAACGCCCGGGCCACGCCAGTGCTACACTTCCGAGCGCTACGATCTAATTGGGACGCCTCACATGCAATCCGCCGCAGAGACCCCTGCTACCGGCACCGTCGAGCTCAACGTTCGGCTCCGGTGCTTCGTGCGGAGTGAGCGAGTCGACCTCTGGGTGTCAGGTTGCCCGAGCCTGGACGTCTATTCGCAGGGCGACACCGAGCAAGAGGCCAAGAGCTTCCTTGCCGAGGCGGTCCGCCTCTGGGTCGAGAGCTGCGTCGAGCGCAACACACTCGAGCAAGCCCTCGTCGAGCTCGGGTGGCACCGCCTCGTTGGAAGCGGATTGGTCCCTCCGAACGAGCGCGACGCCGACCTGTCGGCGCATCTCGAGCCTGCGGACAGCATACTCGGCGAGCCTTTTCCTCTCGAGGTCAGAATCCCCGCCTTCCAGGCTGTCGCTCTCCTGACCTCCACCGACAGTGCTCCGTAGCAACCTGCGAACTCTGGGAATCGACCGCCGGCGTCTGGAAGAATTGCTCGACGAGATCTAGCAGTTCCTGGGCCCTCGCTGCCTGGCCCAATCAGCGGAGACCTCCACCGCAATGCGGTAGCTTCTCTACTTCTGAAAGCGCGCGGTGGGGTCGTGTTCGAGGCGGCGGAAGAAGGTGGAGACGGCTTGGACGTAGACGTGGTTGGCTAGCTTGAGCTCGCAGGCTTCTTGGAGAAGGCGGAGGCAGGCGACGGCTTCGCGGCTGATGCCGATGGCCGCGAAGGTCTCGGCGGCTCGTTCGATGAGCTCGATGGCGCTCTGCGAGCGGCCTCGGCGCATCCAAACGGCGGCGAGGTCGAGGGCGGTGAGAGCTTCCTGGTAGCCGAGCTCGGCCTCCGCGAAGCCGTGCATCGCTTCGGCGAGGCGATCGGCGGCGCGGTCGAGCTCTCCGAGGCCGGCAGCGATCTGGCCCTGGAGCCATGAGCGCTTCAGGAGGATGATGCGGTCGGCGTGCTGGCGGTACCGGCCACTGTTCTGCCACAGCAGCCCGCGCGCTTCACGAAGCTCGCCGCAGTCGGCGAGGGAGCGGACGAGGTTGTGAACCGCGGCCAGGGCGAGCTGAGGGTCGGCAGCTTCATCGATGAGGCCGAGCCCGCGCCGAAGGAGGCTCACCGCTTCCTTCGGCTGGCCGCAATATCCCGTGTAGAGACCCCTCTGGACTACCGCCTGTCCCTCCTGGTGATGGTCACCCAGCTCCCGGTAGATCGCCTCCGCTCTCTCCAGCAAGTCCAGCGCCTGAGGGAAGCGGCGCTGGCCGACAGACAGGGCGGCCCGCATCGAGAGGAGGTCCGCGCTGAGCTGAGGGTCCTGAGTCCCCTCTTCGTAGGCCGCTTGGGCCTGCTCAAAGGAGCGCTCGGCGGCGGTCAGATCGCCGGTGATGCGCTGTGCATTGCCGAAGGCGGCCAATGCGCGCGCTTCGAGATCCGCGACCCGCGGCGTTCCGAGCCGGCCCACGTCGAGCCGCCCGACCGCGACCAGAGCGAGGCGGGCGAGACGTAGCATCTCCGTCGGGTTCTCGTGCCTGAGCTCATGGCTGCGCCGAAGCAGCGCGAGGCAGAGAGGCACGCCGCGGAACCTCCGGCTGGCGGGGCCGTTCACGCCGGCGTACCCTTCCGCGGCGAGAGCGGCATGTGCCTGGCGGACGAGCCGGGCCTCCCGCGCGTGGCGCTTGACCGTGCGACCCGCCGCCGCGAAGGCGCGGTCCAGCTCGAGGTCGTACGCGGCGCCGGCTTCTTCGAGCTCCACGCGCTCTCTGTCCCGAGGCAACCAGAAAAACACGGGAGCGGCTGCCGCCGAGCAGAAGCGGCAGCCGCCCACGAGGTGCTTGATTACGGCAAGGGTCTGCGCCCTCGGCAGCTCCCCACGCAGGAACCGGTCGAGGGTCTCGGGCGTGGGGTGATCGCGCAAGCGGTCGTCCTCTCCTTTGAGCAGATTAGAGGGCGTATTCTGTCATAGCGGGTTAGCGCTTGGGGGCTCCCCAGGGATCAATACCGCTGCCCTCGTCTCCGGAAGGGGTGGGCGGCGGAGGCTCAGACCCCCGTGCCACTGACGCCCTCGGTGTACTCGCCGCTCGGGTCCCCCACACCCCCACCCGCTCGAGCGCCGCCTGCCAGAGGTCCGCTAGAGCCTCCCACGCGCACGCCCACGTAGGTGATTCTTTGCCGCGGCTCCTTCCGTCCGCGGCCTCGGCCGGCATTGCCGCGGCGAGGAGCGCCGCTACCGCGAACGCTCCGACGATTCCCTGAATCTTTCGACCCACCATCACAACCTCCTAGGTTCCACGGGACGGCCGGGGCGGCCGGATTGGCCGTCGGCGCTCGCGGGATGACTGCTTTTGCCACCAGCGTAGTGCCGCGTTTCCACGCCTCTGCGCCTCGGGTTACCGTGATACCAGGTGCTTCGCTGGAACCGCAGAAGGGAGGCGTTACCACCGCACCTTCTTGCCTTCCCAGGCAACAATATGGCAGGATTAGCTGAGTTGATGGCGGCTAGAGGTCTTCTGGAGGCAAAAGCAGCAACTCGGCTGATGGGAAGAGGAGGAGACCCGATGGAACACTTCCGCAATGGGGAGCTTCTGCCATTTGTCGCCGCGTTGACCGATCGGCAGGCGAGCGTCCTGGCGCACCTGCTCGGCTGCGCGGCGTGCCGGAAGCTCGCCCTCCCCCACGTCCAGCAGCTCGCGCAGGCGGCGGCCGGGCTGGGCGGCGGTCAAGGC
>DASUNQ010000383.1:0-20403 GCA_036277075.1 Thermoanaerobaculia bacterium | reverse complement strand
GCCTCGCCGCGGCCTGGCGCGGCCCGCGCGTCGAGCTGCCGCTGCTGCCGGTCGAGCCCGGCCCGCGCCTGCTCGCCGCGCGCGGCCGCCACCACGAGGCGGCATGGAGCTGATCTCCGACGAGCGGCCGCTCACGGTCGTCGTCGGCGCCGGCGGAGTGGGCAAGACGACGCTCGCCGCGGCGCTCGGCGTGGCCGCGGCGCGCGCCGGCCGGGACGCGCTGGTCGTCACCTTCGATCCCTCCCACCGGCTCAAGGACGCGCTCGGGGTGGCGGACGGCGCCGCCGAGGGCGAGGCGGAGGTGCCGCTCGGCGCGCCGGGGCGTCTCGCCGCCAGCCTGCTCGACCCGCGCCGCACCTTCGACCGCCTCGTCGAGCGCTACGCCCCGGACGCGGAGGCGCGGCGGCGCATCCTCGACAACCGCTTCTACCGCCACCTCGCCGGCTCGCTCGGCGGCATCCTCGAGTACATGGCCGTCGAGCGTCTCTACGAGCTCGCCGCAGAGGGGCGGTACGCGCAGGTGGTCCTCGACACGCCGCCCACCCGCCAGGCGCTCGATTTCCTCGAGGCGCCGGCGCGCATCGTCGCCTTCCTCGACAGCGGCGTGCTGCGGGTGGCGCTGCGGCGCTGGTTCGACGCCGCGGGGCGCCTGCGCGGCGCCGGCAGCCTCGGCCCCTTCGCCAGGCACGCCGAGCGCCTGCTCGACGAGGTCGTGGGGCTCGACCTGCTGCGCGACATGAACGAGTTCTTCCAGGCCTTCGCGCCGCTCTACGAGGGGTTCCGCGAGCGCGCCGCGGCAGTGCAGGAGCTGCTGCGCTCGCCGCGCACGCGCTTCCTGCTGGTGGCCGGCGCGGGGGAGGATCGCATCCCCGACACCCTCTTCTTCGCGCGCCGCCTGGAGCAGGCGGGCTACCACCTGGCGGGGATCGTGGTGAACCGCGTCCATCCCTGGGCGCCCGACGAGCCGGGAGTGACCGCGGCGGCGGATGCGCCCGCCGGCGGCCGGGAGCTCCTCCGCTGGCTGGGCCGGCGCGACCGCCGCGGGCTGGCCGAGCTGGCCCAGCTCCTGCCGCGCGAGCAGCCGCTCGTCGACCTGCCGCTGTTGCCCGAGGAGCCGGGCGACCTCGAAGCGCTCGCCGCCGTGGCGGACCTCCTCGGCGCCCGCCTCGCCGCCTGGAGCCGCTACGTCAGCCGGACGTCCTGAGCGGCGCCGTTCCCTTGCCGCGCCGCGGCGTACCGGTTGACTTCTTTGCCGCAGTGCGGTAATTTTGCCGTGGTGCGGCGGCGCTGCCGCCGCGCCCGCGAAACCGGAGGGCCCCGCATGATCCGCCTCATCAAGCGCTACGAGAGCCGCAAGCTCTACGACACCGAGGAAAGCCGCTACGTCTCACTCGAGGAGATCGCCGCCTGGGTCCGCGCCGGGCAGGAGGTGCGCGTGCTGGACAACGCCACCTCCGCCGACGTCACCGCGCAGACCCTGACCCAGATCATCCTCGACGAGGGGCGGCGCGGCACGGCGTGTCTCCCCTCGGATCTGCTCCACGAGCTCGTGCGCGCCGGCCAGCAGGCGATGACGACCGGCGTCGCGCAGGCCCGGCACGGGGTGGACCGGCTCGTGCAGGCGTCCGTGGATCGGCTGGGGCCGGTGCGGCGGGCGCGCGAAGAGATGTCGCGCCTGCGCATCCGCCTCGAGGAGCTGGAGGCGACGCTGGCCGGCCTCGAGAACGAAACCGCGCCGGCGCCACGCCGCACCGGCCGCAAGACCTCATAAACGAACGCACCCAGGGAGGGCAGCAGCATGGAGACCAAGACCACCACCGGCACCACAGCGAGCGGCACCACCGGCACGACCGGCGGCACGAGCTCGTCGAAGAACCTGCAGGACGAGCTGATGGAGAGCGCCCGCCGCGTCTGGCTCGCCGGCCTCGGCGCCCTCGCCACCGCCGGGGAGGAGGGGGCGCGCACCTTCAGCCGCCTCGTCGACCGCGGCAAGGACGTCGAGCACAAGAGTCGCGAGACCATGGGCGAGGGCTTCGAGAAGGCCAAGGACAGCGCGCGCTCGACCTGGAACGACCTCGGCAACGCGATGGACGAGACGCTCACCGCGACGCTGCACCGCCTCGGCGTGCCGACGCGCGACGAGATCCGCACCCTGACCTCGCGGGTCGAGGAGCTGTCGGCCAAGATCGACGGGCTGCGGGCGCGGCCGGCGGCCTCCTCGGCCGCCGCCGCCGACCACGTCGTGGTCGACTCCGCGGGCAACCCGGTGGCCGGCCCCGGCGCCGGCGGGCCGGTGGTGACGCCCGCGGGCAAGACGATGGGCGGCGTCTAGGGAGTTGCTCCCGGCAGGCGCTCCCGGCGGCGAGCGGGCGCGAGGACCGGACGGCACGCGGGGCGCGGCGGCGCCGCGCATCGGCCTCGCGCTCGCCAGCGGCGCCCCGGAGGGGGCGATCTACGAGATCGGCGCCCTGCGCGCGCTCGACGAGGCGCTCGACGGGCTCGACCTCAACCGGCTCGACATCTACGTCGGGGTGAGTGCCGGCGCCTTCCTGACCGCCTGTCTGGCCAACGACATGACGACGGCGCAGATGTGCCGCGCCATCGTCTCGCCGGAGCCGGGCGAGCACCCCTTCGTCCCCGAGACCTTCCTCACCCCCGCCTTCTCGCTCTGGAAAAAGAGCGGCCAAGCCGTGCCGCGCCTGCTCTGGGAGGCGATCCGCGACTACCTGGCGGCGCCGGGGGAGCGTGCCTTGGGCGAGGTGCTTACGCGGCTGTCGCGCGCCCTGCCCGTGGGGGTCTTCGACAACGAGCCGATCCGCGCCTACCTCGAGCGGATCTACGCCCTGAAGGGGCGCAGCGACGACTTCCGCCGCCTCGACCGGCGCCTCGTCGTCGTCGCCGTGGACCTCGACTCGGGCAAGGCGGTGCGCTTCGGCGAGCCGCCCTTCGACCACGTGCCGATCTCGCGCGCGGTGCAGGCGTCGAGCGCGCTGCCCGGCCTCTACCCGCCGGTCGAGATCGACGGCCGCTGCTACGTCGACGGCGTGCTGCTCAAGACCCTGCACGCCTCGGTGGCGCTGGAGGCGGGGGTGGACCTCCTCCTCTGCATCAATCCGCTGGTGCCGGTGGACACGGTGCGCGCCGTCGAAGCGGGACTGATGCGCCACGGCCGGCTGGTCAACCGCGGCCTGCCGACTGTCCTGTCGCAGACCTTCCGCACGCTGATCCACTCGCGCCTCGAAGCGGGGATGGCCGCCTACCGTACCCGCTACGAGGGGGCCGACATCGTGCTCCTCCAGCCGCGGCGCGACGACTACGCGATGTTCTTCACCAACATCTTCGGCTTCGCCGAGCGGCGCTTGGTCGCCGAGCACGCCTACGAGGCCACCCGCCGCGACCTCCTCGCCCGCTACGACGAATTGGCGCCGGTCTTCGCCCGCCACGGCGTCACCTTGCGGCGCGACGTGCTGGAGGACGCCGAGCGCGACCTCTGGCAGGCCGTCGGGCTGGAAGCGGGGGCCAAGCGCAAGGCAAAGGAGCGGGGCCCGCGGCGGCCGGTCGCGGTGCACCGCCTGGACGAGGCGCTCGGGCGGCTCGAGGAGCTGCTGGAGCGGGCCTAGGAAGCCGTTGCAAGCATCGCTTCTGTCCAAGAGCTTCACCGTTCTGCGTGGCGCGGTCTATTCCGCGGCCTTCTTCTGGCTCTGGGCTTGGCTCGCCGTCTCGGTTAGGCCCTACGACGAGAAGCTCCCGGTGTCGTTGCCGCTCTGGCTCCGCCCGGTCGGCTACGTGCTGGCCGCCGCGGGCGCGCTGCTCGCGGGCTGGTGCATCGCGACCTTCGTCACCCGCGGCCGCGGCACGCCGGCCCCCTTCGATCCGCCGCGCGAATTCGTGGCCTCCGGTCCCTACCGCTGGATGCGCAACCCGATGTACGTCGGCGGGGCTGCCGTGATGCTCGGAGCCGGCCTGGTCGTCTCCTCGCCGTCGATCGTCCTGCTCGCCCTCGGGTTCCTGGTGCTTATGCACCTCTTCGTCGTCCTCTACGAGGAGCCGACGCTGGCCGACAAGTTCGGCGCCAGCTACCGACAGTACAGAGCGTCGGTTCACCGCTGGCTGGTCCGCAAGCCCCGGTCCCCCGCGTGACATCTTTCGGCCCCGGAGATTCATCTCGGCCGCTCGGAGATAGATCTCCTAGAGATCAAGATCTATCTTCCGTGCGTAACGCCCGCCCGTCCGGGAGAGCCTATGTGGGTAAGGAGGGACTACGCATGCGACACAACGACCCGAAAGCACGGTTCTTCATCCGCAGAAGCGCTCTCATCCTGGGGACGGCCGCCGTCCTGGCCCTGCTCCCGCTCGGCGCTCAGGCAGACCCCATTCAGGACGGCGCTCTGGCGCCGTACCGCGCGGGGTGGTTCGCCAACAACGGGCCGGGCGGACCCCTCACCTGCTCCGAGACCTGCAAGGCGAAAGCCCCCGGCACGCTCGCCGAGTACGAGGCGACCTTCGTGTCGGTGACCAAGCGGGCCTTCGTGTGCCGCGTGGCGGGGAGGCCCAAGGGCGACATCCGGACCTGGCTCTACGGCAGCCAGTTCGACGACCGCGCCGCCTGCTACACGACGGGGCTCGACCTCAAGGGCTCGTACAACCAGCGGTACTATTGTCTCTGCGTCGCGAAGGTCGGGTGAGCGGCGGCGGCTCGGCGCCTACTGGAGGACGCCGGCCGCGACCTCTGGCGCGGCGTCGGGCTGGAGGCGGGGGGCAAGCACCTGGATCGGAGGGCCTGATCGATGCTCAAGGGATTTCGAGATTTCGTCCTGCGCGGCAACGTGGTCGACCTCGCGGTCGCCGTCGTGATCGGGGTCGCCTTCGGGGCGGTCGTCAGCTCGGTGGTGAAGAACTTCATCACACCGCTGATCGCCGCGGCCGGAGGTGTCACCGACTTCTCCGCGATACGCACCGGGCCGCTCCTGTGGGGCAACATTCTCAACGACGTTCTCACCTTCCTGATCACGATCGCCGTGGTGTACTTCCTCGTCGTCCTACCGATGAGCCGCCTGCTCGCGCGGGTCAAGCCGTCCGAGCCGAAGCCGCAGCCGACGCGAGAATGCCCGGAGTGCCTGAGCAGCATCCCCGCTGCGGCACGGCGGTGTGCTTACTGCACGGCACAAGTGTCGGCGCAGACGGCGTAGGCTGAGCCCGGCGACCGCCGAGGCGTCTGAGCCGACCATCGAAATCTTCTCATCTAGCCAGAAGGGCAAAGGCTGGCCGAGCAGGTACCGTCTTGCTAGAGTCCTCCGAAACCGTTGCGTTCGCTACAGTTGCGACCGCAATCCCAGGAGGTGGCGATGTCGAGGCAGGCGCCGGTGGTCATCGGCGGGATGGGCGGGTCGGGCACCCGCGTCTATCACCACATCTGCGCGCTCGCCGGGTTCTCGATGGGCATCTGGAACCACAGCCGATCGCGCGACTGCATGCCTCTGCACCGCTGGTTCTTCTCCCGCTGGGGGGAGGCCTATCTGAGCGGAGATCTGCCGCCGGCCGAGCTGCGCCGGATGCGGCGGCGTTGCCGGCTCTGCCTGCGGCTCGCCAACCCCCGGCAGGGCGTACCTTGGGGCTTCAAG
This sequence comes from Thermoanaerobaculia bacterium, assembly GCA_036277075.1. Taxonomy (GTDB): domain Bacteria; phylum Acidobacteriota; class Thermoanaerobaculia; order Multivoradales; family UBA5704; genus DASUNQ01. The sequence goes on along the minus strand of DASUNQ010000383.1, from coordinate 14,782 downwards.
GACCCTCGCACGCTCTATCTGCTGCCCTTCTTCGACGAGCTCTACCCGGGGATGCGGTTCATCCATGCCCTGCGGGACGGCCGGGACCACGCCTTCTATCGCAAGTTCCCCTACCGGGCCTTCGAGCCCCACCTGCTGAGCCCCGAGGAGACCCGGCTGGAAGAGCACTGCCGCAAGGCCCTGCACTGGGCGCGGCTCAATCGCCGGGCCGAGGCGTGGGGGGAGAGTCGCATGCCCGGGCGGTACCTCGTGTCGCGGCTCGAGGACCTCTGCCTCGACCCCGGGCCCGAAGTCACGCGCATTCTCGCTTTCCTGGGGGTGGATGACCCGCAGGTCACGGAGCGCTGCGTCCAGGCCGTAAGCTCTCCCTCCAGCCTCGGGCGCTGGCGCCACGAGCCGCCCGAGCTCGTCGAGCGGGTGGAGGGTACGGTCTCCGAGGAGCTCGAGCGCTACGGCTACTCGGGCCACCTCGAGCGGGCCTGATCGTGTCTCTCGCGTTCTCGTCGAGCACGCCACTGACTCCAAAAAAGAGGAAACCTCTCCATGAGAAACCGTTGCATCGCCCTCACCGCGTTGATCGTGTGGTCCTTGCCCGTCTTCGCCCAAGGAGGTACGAGCCAGACGGCTCCGAACGCGGCCGATGAAGCCGCCATCCGCGCGCTCGTCGCGAAGTGCATCGAGGGGTGGAACCGGGGCAGCGGCGAGGCCTTCGCCGCGCAGTTCGCCGAGGACTCCGATTACGTCGTCGTCAACGGGATGCACCTCGAGGGCAGGCAGGAGAACGCGGCCAATCACCAGAGGATCTTCGACACCTTCTACAAGGGAACACGGGTCTGGGCCGAGGTGAAGAGCATCCGGTTCCTGCGGCCCGACGTGGCGGTGATGCACTCGGTCAGCACGATCCTGAAGCCCGGAGAATCCCCCGCATCGCCGCAGCCCGGCGCCATTCAGACGTGGGTGGTGTCGAGGCACGGCGAGGAGTGGCTGATCGACGCCTTCCAGAACACCCCGATCGCGCCACCGACGCCGCCACCGGCCCAGCCGGGATCGTGACCTAGGTCGAGGCGAGCCGCCTGCCTCCCTGCATAACATCTTGCGACCCCGGAGATTCATCTCGGACGCTCAGAGATGAATTTCGGACGCTCGGAGATAGATCTCCTATAGACCGAGATCTATCTTCCGGGCCGGAAGATAAGACTTCCATGTACCAAGATCTATCTCCTGGGCTCCAAGATCTATCTCTGGCACCCGGAAATAGATCTTCCGGGCCTCGAGATCTATCTTCCGCCGTCCGAGATAGATCTCGAGCAGCCGGAGATGAATCTCCAGCGCCTCCAGAAATCTGGCTTGGAGCGCGTACCCTCCCCAACTCTAAGGACTTACTCGTCGAAGAGCACGCCTCAAATCGCCCGGATCACCAGCCGCCCCGAGCGTACTTCCACCTCGACCCCCCGCCCCATCTCGAACCGCAATCCGATACAGCCTGCTCCGGCGGGCGGCCTTGCGGGTAAGCAGAGTCATCAACCGTGCTCCGCAGCCATGCCAAGCCTTAGCTCGGCCCACGACGAACTCTGAACGTGGCGTCAGGCGCCCATTTGCGCCTCCGCTTCCCTTCCCGCTATGATCTCGTAACGTATAGAGAAGAGGCAGCTAGCGGTTAGCAGCCGCTTGCGAGCAGGAGCACTGTGCGGACACTCTACAGACCCCCGCAGCCTTCGTTCGAGAGTCGTCCAATCCGTAGAAGCGGAGGTTGGGCGGCGCGAGGTGGTGGCAAGTGACTGAGACGCTCTGGGGTGTACTCATCGGTGGTGTAATCGGCTTGGCGGGTACCGGCGTGGCAATTCTGTCCGACCACTCTCGCTGGCGAGCTGAACAGCGACTCGCCTACCTGCGAGAACGGCGCGCTGAGTTGCAGGAGATGTTCGCAGATATTCGAGAGACTCTTGCAGAGGACATGAAGAAAGACCGCCTCCAACAATATGGTCCTCAACATCGTCCACCGTTGCCCCCCGTCGGTTTGGGCTGCATTCCACACGATGATGCGCGAGGCTGAGCGGACACCTGCCAACCTCACCCAGCACCACTACAATGTCTCTGAAGCCATGATGAAGGAACTCGCCGCGATTGACGGCAAGCTCGAGAAAGCGGGTTGGGGCGTGAACACACCACTGCGAGATCTCGTGAAGCACTTGCGGCTTCCGATCGCTGCTCCAAGTGTGTCTAACCAAGGTTGCGAAAGTGTGGCCCCGTTACGAAGAACTGCTAGAGGATCGATGATGGGCATGGCGCCTAACCCGGCGGGTGGAGTTGATGGCCGCCTCGGCGGCACCGCTCACCCGTCGATTGTTGGCCGAACAGGAGGGCCAGAGGGCGTGATGTCCGACTCGCAAACGTTGCAGGCTGTAGTGGATCGAATCGTTCGCAGGAACGAGGCCATCACCAGTTTCTGGTCGGAGGCCTTCGGGTGGGCGCCACTCGAAGCGGCGCAACTCCTGAGCAGATCTCGATTGGATTGGCAGGTATCCCTTTCGCGGACCCTCACGCTTTGGATCGCGCCGCGGCTCGACCAAGCATGCCCGGATGCAGATGGCTGTCTCATCCTCGCGTGGGCCAACTTGGGAGCCCTCGTGGAGGGAACGCTGAAATGGCTCGCGTGCGTCTACTACGACGATTACTGCCAAGACCAAAATGCAATCCGTGATAAGCGAGGTGCGACGGTCGATCCAAGTGGCGTCGCCTTCGATCGCCTGCGAGTCTTCTTCCAGAAGTCAGTATGGGCACCTCACGACGCTTATGACTCGTGGATACTTGAGATCCAGAGACGCAGGAACGCCATTCATGCCTTCGCGGATCGCGCGATCGGCACGTTCGACGAGTTCTATGAGGCAGTCCGGAAATATGCCGAATTCCTGCAGGACATGGACAACCGCGTGCCATACCCCTAGGCACCGTCCAACACCCGCTTGCACCGGACGGCCGGCTTCGCCGTTCGCGCGGTGAAGCGTAAGGCGTTGGGCACGGCACTCGTTAGGGACAGAGCATGGCACCCGAGATCTTGCCTTTCATCCACATTTTTGTTGATCACAGCAACATCTGGGGTGGTGCGAGCAGCCACTCGGATCAAGGCTCCCGGCACACCTGAGCGACAGGCTCGCCTAAGTATCCGGAATCTCGATCGGATTCTCGGTGGCGGCAAGCGCGGAGTCAGTACGAAAATCGTCTCAGGAGGAGTACCTCCTGGAATGGAGGGTGTTTGGGCGCAGTACGAGAGTCACCACTACGATACCCAGGGGCTATTCCGAGATAAGCAGTGGAAAGAGCGTGGGGTGGATCACTCGATTATTGGCCATATGTGGCGCCTAGTCGCACTCCACCCTACAGCACCGACAATCCTTGTTCTCGCGAGCGGCGACGGTAAGAAGAACGAATTTAGCACTAGCTTCTACGAAGTCCTCTACGAGATATTGACCCACAAGAAATACGAGTCCTGGAGCGTACGCTTGGCTTCTTTCCACTGGGAGAGTGCGGCCAGCGGCGTGCCGAGTCCGACGGCGTTGAAGATGCGCAACTTGGTCGATAAAGACCGTGGTGAGTTCATCAATTTGATGGACCATTATGACAAACTTGTATATTACCAGGCCTGAGCTAGTGGGTAACGCCCACTCAGCCCCTGCACGCGGACGCCGGCTCCGCCGTCTGCCGGTGAGGGGCAGAACGTTAGCGGGCCGCCATGAGCGATGTGGAAATTCGCCTGTCTCCTGTTAGCTCTCAGCGCACTGCTTCAATCATGTGCCTCCTCACCCGCTCTGCCTGCGGCGGGGGAGTGCCACCCCTCGCCATTGACCCTCGAGCTCCCCTCGGTCGCACCCGCAGCCGGAAGCGAGCCGGTTTGGATGGTCGATGGCAGCTTCGGGTGCTGGCACGACGGGCGGCCGGTTAAGACACTGTGGATCGTCGATCGGGGGTACGCTGGCTCACTCGAGGTCCGCGGTGAGAGAGTAACCGGCGGAGCTGTAGTGACCTTCCAGCGCGAGGGGAGTGTCCCAAGTTCACAACTCATCATCCCGAATGCTAGCCAGCCCAGCGTCATTCCCGGTGGCGCGAGCTCATCGCAGCAGGCGAGGTATGCCTTCCACTCGAGCTATGCGCTGTATCCGCATCCTGGTTGCTGGCGCCTCACCACTTCTCTCGGCGGGAGCGCGGTAGACATCGTTGTTCAGCAGGTCCTGTGCGATCGGTCCGGCCGACCTAGGCTGCGCGCCGATGGCAACCGGTAGCCTCGTCCTGGGGTTGTAGGGACAGGCGTAACGCCCGCTTGTCCGGGAGAGCCTATGTGGGTAGGGAGGCTCTACACATGCGACACAAAGCACGGCTCTTCATCCGCAGAAGCGCTCTCATCCTCGGGACGGCCACCGTCCTGGCGCTTCTTCCGCTCAGCGTCCAGGCAGACCCCATTCAGGACGGCGCTCTCGCGCCCTACCGCGCGGGGTGGTTCGCGAACAACGGCCCGGGCGGGCCCCTGACCTGCTCCGAGACCTGCAAGGCGAAGGCGCCCGGCACCCTCGCCGAGTACGAGGCGACCTTCGTGTCGGTGACCAAGCGGGCCTTCGTGTGCCGCGTGGCGGGGAGGCCCAAGGGCAACGTCCGGACCTGGCTCTACGGCAGCCAGTTCGACGACCGCGCCGCCTGCTATACGACGGGGCTCGACCTCAAAGGCTCGTACAACCAGCGGTACTACTGCCTCTGTGTCGCGAAGCCCGGGTAAGCGGCGGCGGCGCGGCGCCTAGCCCGGCGCCAGCCGCTTGCCGATCGCGTCGGCGGCGTAGAGGACCAGCGAGCAGCCGGCGGGGAAGAGGACCTCGTCGATGGCGCGGGCGAGGAGGCTCACCAGGTCGGACTTGGCGCCGGCCGCCGCCGTGAGCCCCAGGATCGCGCCGCCGAAGACGAGGCCGGTCGCCAGACCCAGGGCGGCGTAGGTCCCGACCGGCGCGCCGTCCCGCTTGCCCAGCCGCCCGAGCGCGGCGCCGAGCAAGCCGTACTCGACCGCCTTGAGCACTGCGACGAGGAGCGGCGACGGCCCGGCCGCGGCGGCGCCGGCGACGCCGAGCGCGCCGGCCACCCCCTCGTGCAGCGCCCGGGCGGCGTAAAAGGCGACCGGCGCCGAGACCAGTCCCAGCAGGCCCATCACCGCCGGGCGCGCCCGCGCGGCCGTGACGCCGAAGGCGAGCCCGACGCAGACCAGGAACGACCAGGAGACCTTCTGCGCCAGGTCGGCGACGAACGGCCGGGGGCTCGACCCCTGCGTGCCGGCGTAAGCGGCGAGCGTCAGGAGGAGGACCTCGAGGGCCATGCCGAGGCCGATCGAGAGCCAGGCGGCGCGCCGCACGGTGCGCCAGAGGTCGCCGGCGGCGGTCGCGGGTGCGGCGGGCGCCGGTCCGGGCGCCTGCGGAGGCGGCCCGGCGGCAGGCGCCGGTTGCGGGTTCATTGCGCGGATCCTACTCCGCCGCAGCCCGCTGCGGCAGCGGCCGGTCCCGCAGGTGCCAGTGGAAGGTCCCCTCGCGCGCGCGCCGCTCCGCGTGGCTCAAGCCGCGGTAGCCGCAGGGCGGGCTGCGGAGCCGGCGGGTCAGGCCGAGGAGCGGCCAGCCGAACGGGAGGTAGAAGCCGAGGAGGTCCCAGTCGCGCAGCAGCGCGTGGAGGCGATGGCGCGCCGGCGGACGCCGGCGATCGCGGTCGTGGCGGACGAAGGAGACCGGCCAGCCGCAGGGGAGGAGGGACAGCAGCCGCCGGCGCGCCGCCCAGAGCTCGCGGCGCAGGGACTTGCCTTCGTAGGGACGGCGGCCGTGGACGGCGACCTGCCGGTCGAGCTCGCCCTGGCAGTCGCGGCGCACGCCCTCGGCGACCTCGCGGAGCTTGGCCCGGTCGGGGTCGTCGAGGTCGATCCCCGCCGCGCGCAGCCGCGCCGCCATGTCGAGCGGCTCGCCGACGACGAAGATCATCCGCGCCGGCAGCGTCAGGTACCACATCCAGGGGAAGAGCAGCGCGAGGGGCGCCGCCGGCAGCGGCAGGAAGGGCACCCGGAAGAGCCGCTGCATCAGGCGGTCGAGCGCCGGCACCGTGAAGCAGAAGGGGATGACCCACTCGGCGTTGACGATCGAGACCGGGTAGACCGCCGCGCCGTGGCGGGCGGCGAGCAGGACGAAGCTCGTCGAGTAGCGCTGGAGCTGGTAGCGGCGGAAGAAGCCCTTGCCGATCCCCGGCACCCCTTCCGGGTAGTAGATCAGACGTTCGCCGCGCGCCAGCAGGCGGTCGAAGTTGTCGAAGGTGAGGTCGATGCCCCCGCAGCGGCGCCAGAAGTTGTCGAGCCCGAAGGGGCGCATCCACCAGGTCACCGCCAGCTCCTTCTCGAAGACCGAGCGCAGCTTGGCCTCGCCGCGCAGGCCGTCGCGCTGCCAGAGCAACCCGTCGAGCACCATCCCGTCGTAGGGGAAGGCGTTGCCGCTGTGGTTGGGCGCGAGGATCAGCGGCCCGTGCGCCGGCAACTTCTCGGCGCCGAGCAGCTCGGCGCGGAAGTAGTGGCGGACGATGGGGCCGAAGACCTCCTCGACGACCGAGGCCGTGTACTCGGGATCGAAAGGCTCGTACGGCGCGGGGGCCGCGGTCACCGGCGGCGCAGCGCGGTGAGGATCCCCACCACGAAGAGGGCGACCCAGATCGGCCACGGCCCGTCGGCGCCGGCGAGCACCGCGCCGGCGATCAGGCAGAAGCCGCCGAAGAGAGTGCCGCGCAGGCCGGTGAGCGGGTTCTCGGGGTGGCGCTGGGTCGCCTGCTGGAGGAGCCGCAGCCCCTCGGTGACCAGCATCGGCGCCTTGACGATGGCGTCGAGCAGCTCGGGGGCGCCGCGCAGGCTCTCGCGGCCGATACGCAGCGGGTTGAACTGGTCGAGGAAGATGCGGTGGATGTGCGCCTGCGACACCGCCGCCACGTCGAGCCCGGGCTTGAGGATCTGCCCCACCCCCTCGAAGGTGATCAGGGCCTTGACCATGAGCACCATCTCGACCGGGAAGTACATCCCGTGCTGCGCTCCCTGGTTGACCGACTGGAGGATGAGCTGGCCGAGCGAGAAGTCGCGGAAGCTGGCGCTGCGGTGCCAGCGGACGAGGATCTCGGTGACCTCGCGGCGGAAGCCGGCCGGGTCGGCGCCGGGCCCGGGCTGCGCCACCGCCGAGAGGTAGCGGGCCGCGTTCTCGGCGTCGCCCAGGACCAGCGTGTAGTAGTAGTAGAGGAGCGTGCGCCGCAGGTCGCCGTCGAAGCGCCCCACCATCCCGAGGTCGATGAACCCGGCCTGCACCGCGCCGCCGCGGCCGCGCAGGACGAGGAGGTTTCCGGGGTGGAGGTCGGCGTGGAAGAAGCCGTCCTTGAACAGCATGCGGATGATCGCCGCGGCGCCCAGGTCGACCACCCGGTCGCGCTCGGCCGCGGAGAGCTCTTCGATCCGCGGGTCGCTCGGCTTGAAGCCGTCGAGGAACTCCATGCACAGCACGCCGCGGCCGCTGTACTGGCGATAGATGCGCGGGAAGACGACGTCCGGGAGGTCGCGGAAGTTGGCGGCGAAGGTCTCGGCGTTGTCGGCCTCGCGCCGCAGATCCACCTCGCGCCGCGTGTACTCGACGAACTCGGCGATCACCTGCCGCGGCCGGTAGCGCGACAGAAAGAGCTGGAGGAAGGCGCCGAGGATGCCGAGCAGCTTGGCGTCGCGGTTGAGGGTCTCGCGGATCCCCGGCTTGACGACCTTGAGGATCACCGAGTCCCCCTCGCGCGTCGTGGCGCGATGGATCTGCGCGATCGAGGCCGAGCCGATCGGCGCCGGGTCGATCGAGGCGAACATCTCGCCCACCGGCCGGCGCAGGTCGGCCGCGATCAGCTCGAGGTAGCGCGGGAAGGAGACGACCGGGAGGCGGTCGAGGAGGTTCTTGAGCTCCTCGGTGACCGCCGGCGGCAGGAGGTCCTGGCGCAGCGCGAGGACCTGCCCGAGCTTGATGTAGGTGGGCCCCAGGATCTCGAGCCGCCGCCGGAGCTGCACCGGGAAGGGGCGCGCGACGAGGGACTTGTCGAGGAACGGGCGGGCGAGGGCGGCGAGGAGGCGCGCGAGGCCGTGCAGGAGGCGCGAGCGGCGCTTCGCGGCCAGCCCGGTCTCGCCGCGGGCATAGGCCGCGAGCCCGCCGAAGAGCAGCCCGAAGAGGTGCCGGTAGGTGGTGAAGAGCCGCCGCACGAGGCCGCTCGGCGGTCGGTCGGGGAGGAGCTCGAAGCCGGCGAGATCGACCGGCGCCGCCGGAGTCGCCTCCGCTCGCGCCTCCGCGGCGCTCACCGGGCGAGGCTCGGCGCGCATCGTGCGCAGAAGGTTACCGCGTTTCCGCGAACGTCTTCGCGCCTACCTGCCGTCGAGCTCGTAGCTCTCCAGATGGGGCGGGACGCTCACCTTCCATCCCAGCTCCTCGCGGATGCGCTCGGCGAGCGCGGCGGCGGGGCCGGGCTCGCCGTGGACGACGAAGGTGCGGCGCGGCGCGCCCTCGGCGGTGCGCAGCCAGCGCAGCAGCTCGCCGGCGTCGGCGTGCGCGGAGAGGCCGTCGATCCTCTCCACCCGCGCCCGCACCGGCACCTCGCGGTTGAAGACCCGCAGCGACGTCGCGCCGTCGAGGAGCTGCCGCCCGCGCGTGCCCTCGGCCTGGAAGCCGACGAAGAGGATCGTGCTGCGCGGGTCGGGGAGGCGGTGGATCAGGTGGTGGAGCACCCGCCCGCCAGTGAGCATCCCGGCGCCGGCGACGACGATGAAGGGCCCCGGCAGCGTGTTGAGCGCCATCGATTCCTGGCGGCCCTGGGTGAAGCGCACCCGGCCGCCGCGGCGCAGCGGCGAGCGCCCCGCCGCGACGATGGCGCGCATCGCCTCGTCGAACTCCCCGGCGTGGCGGCGGTAGACGTCCGTCGCCCGGATCCCCATCGGGCTGTCGATGTAGACCGGGAGCTCGGGGATGCGTCCGGCGTGCTCCAGCTCGCCGAGGTGGTAGAGGAGGTCCTGCGTCCGCCCCACGGCGAACGCCGGCACGACGATGGCGCCGCCGCGCTCGACCGCCTCGAGCACCGCGCGCTGGAGCTGGTCCTCGATCGGCTCGGGCGAGTGCAGCCGGTCGCCGTAGGTGGACTCGACGACCAGCGCGTCGGGGGCCGCGCCGATCGGCGTCGGGTCGTCGAGGATCGGGGCGTCGTAGCGCCCGACGTCGCCCGAGAAGAGGAGCCGGAGGCCGCCGCCGGGCGCCGCCAGCTCCAGGTGCGCGGCGCCGAGCACGTGGCCGGCGGTGCGGTAGGTCGCGCTCCAGCCGGGGAGGGGCGTGAAGCGCGCGTCCATATCGACAATGCGCACCGCTTCGGCCGCGGCCCGCCCCTCGGCCTCGGTGAAGAGCGGCAGCGCCGGGCGGTGGCGCGTCACCCCCTTCTCGTTGCGGTAGGACGCCTCCTCCTCCTGGAGCTTGCCGGCGTCGGCGAGCAGGATCGCCATCAGGTCGGCGGTCGGCTTGGTGGCGAAGACCGGGCCGCCGAAGCCGTCGCGCAGGAGGCGCGGCAGGTAGCCCGTGTGGTCGAGGTGCGTGTGGGTCAGCACCACCGCGTCGATCGAGGCCGGCGGCACCGGCAGCGGCTCCCAGTTCCGCTGCCGCAGCTCGGGCAGCCCCTGGAAGAGCCCGCAGTCGACGAGCACGCGCGAGCCGCTGCTGTCGAGCAGGAACTTCGACCCCGTCACCGTCCCCGCGGCGCCGAGGAACTGCAGCGTGGTCAACGGTTCCTGCCGTACTGCTCGTGGCTCGACACCCAGTCGAGGGAGGAGATCGCGGCGCCGAGGGAGATCTCGCCGGCGAGCGCCACGCCGGCGACGATCTCGGCGAACTTCTTGACCTTGCCCTTGCCGACGCAGCCCAGGATCCCCAGGCACTCGCGCTGGGTCGGCAGGGCGGTGCCGCCGCCGTGGGTGGCGACGATGAGCGACGGGATGGTCAGCGAGATGTAGAAGTCGCCGCCCGGCGTCACCTCGGTGTAGAGCACGCCCGCCGAGGACTCCGAGACGTTCGCCACGTCCTGGCCGGTGGCGATGAACATCGCCGTGATGCCGTTCGGCGAGTGGCAGCCGTTGTTGTTGGCGCCCGACATGAAGGCCCCGACGTTGGCGACGTTGGAATGGAAGTGCAGCGTCTCGGGGTCGACCCGCATGTGCTGGACCAGGACGTCGCGCGGGATGACGCACTCAGCGGTCACCCGCTTGCCGCGCGTGCGCATGATGTTGACCTGCGAGGCCTTCTTGTCGGTGGCGAAGTTCGACTCGAGGTAGAAGTGGCGGATGTTCGGCGCGGTCTCGAGGATCCAGGAGCAGGCCGCGAAGGTTGCGCGCCCGACCATGTTCTGCCCGGCGGCGTCGCCGGTGGTGTAGTTGAAGCGCAGGAAGACGAAGCGGTTCGAGAGGTAGCGGTCGATGTAGGTCAGCTTCGCGACGCTCGAGGTCGCCTCGGCGTGCTCGCGGATCTCGTCCATGTGCTCGTCGATCCAGCGCCCGAAGTCCCGGCCCTGCCGCGCGTCGTCGAAGACGAAGACCGGCGCCCGCTGCATCTTGTCGCCGACGACGGTGCACATCACGCCGCCCGCGAGGTTGAGCACCTTGATGCCGCGGTTGTAGGAGGCGACGAGCGTCCCCTCGGCGGTGGCCAGCGGGATCAGGTACTCCCCCTGCGCGTGCTCGCCGTTGACCTTGATCGGCCCGGCGAAGCCGATCGGCACCTGCGCCACGCCGGTGAAGTTCTCGATGTTCCCTTTGGTGGCCGACGGCTCGAAGGAGAACTTGTCGATGTGCTGGAGCTTGACGCCGGCGTACTCCTCGACGAAGCGCTGGCGCCGCGCCACGATCTCGCGGCTGTAGTCGTCCTCCTTGTCGTGGGGGACGCTGGTGCGCTTGGCCGGCTCCTCGGCGATCGCGTCCTTGACCTTGAAGGCGAGAGAGCCGAAGGGCGTGGCCTCGAAGGCGAGGGCGATCTCGTGCTGTCCCTTGGGCAAGGGGTCGATGCCGGCGCGGATGCGCACCACCCGCGACAGCGGGAAGGGGATCGCGTTCGCCGCCGTCACCTGCGCCGCCGGCAGCGACTGGCCGTCGAAGTCGAGCGTGAGCCGCGACGGCGGCACCTCGCGGCCGTCGACCCGCACCTCGCCGATGCGCGTCACCGTGGCGTCCGAGAGGCGGTTCTTGAGGGCGAAGCCGACGCCCTCCTCCAGGTTCTCGAGGCTGCCGAGCGTGTAGAGCTGCTTGAGGATCAGGGAGGGGATCTTCATCGCGTCCTCCAGGGCCGGCGGCGAGTGTATGTCACGCCCCTGCCAAGCGGCGCGCGATCCGGGGGTTGAGGCGGCCGGGGCGGCCGAGTATCGTTTCCTCCTACGAACCGTATGAAGCTGCTGCCGCTGCTCTTCGTCGTCTACTGGATCTCCGTTCTCGGATGGTCCCTGCTCGTCGCCCGTCTCTGCCACGGGCTGCGCACGCGCCACCCGATCCTCTACGACGCGATCGGGCGCCCCTCTCTCCTCCCGGCTAATGGCTGGCGCGGCGAGCTGGGCCTCCTGCGCTTCCTCCTCGCGCGGCGCTACCGCTTCCTCCAGGACCCGGGCCTGGTCCGCCTCTGCGGCACGATGCGCTGCCTCCTCGTCGGTTACGCCGCCTTTTTCCTGACCGTGCCGCTCATGGCGCTCGGTTAGGCGACGCGCTTTTTCGTCCGCGACACACCTCTCATATTGAGGGCCCCGCCGCGGGAGCCCACACCGCAACTCCGGAGACCAAGGAGACCTGCATGAAGCGTCTTGCGTCGACAGTCGTGCTGCTCTGCCTCGCGCTGGCCGCGCCGGCCGCCGCCTCCACCTTCATCCACATGAGCCCGCGGGAGCTGATCGCCGAATCGGCCGCGGTCGTGGTGGGGGAGGTCCTGACGATCAACTCCTTCTGGGACGCGTCCGGGCAGATCATCGAGACCGAGGCCCTGGTCCGCGTGCACGAGGCGGTGATCGGCAACTCCCCCACGGTCGCCGTCGTCCGCACCTTCGGCGGCACGGTGGGCGGCTACACGATCGAGGCCCACGGCTTTCCCGAGTTCCGGCCGGGAGAGCGGGTGCTGCTCTTCCTGAGCGACGAGCGCGGCGGCTTCGCGCGCGTCGTCGGCTACCGGCTGGGCCAGTACCGCATCGGCCACGACCGCAACGGCGCGGAGGTGGCGATCCCCACCTTCGAGGCCGACGCCGCGCTGGTCGTGGCGCCGGGCGCCCGGTCGGCGGCGCCGGCACGCCCCTATCGCCTCGACGAGTTCAAGACCCTCCTGCGCGCCGAGGCGGCGCGCACGGCACGTCACGCCAACTGACCTCGAGGGGAACCGAGCCATGAAGAGAACCCGACTCCTGTCCTCCCTCTCCCTGGCGGTCGTGCTCGCCCTGGTCGCGACATCGCTCGCCGCCTACGTCCTGCTCTCGCCGCGCCGCACCTGGGACGCGGCCCCCAACTATCGCGTCGACAGCCGCGGCCAGGCATCGATCGCCAGCACCGACATGGGCCGCAACGCCACCCGCAACGCCGTCACCTCCTCGGCGGCCTGGAACGGCGCGCCGACCGAGCGCAAGCCGGTGGTCAACGCGACGGTAGCGTCCGTCTCCGGCTTCTCGCTCGGCGACGGCGTGCCGATGCTCAACTTCCGCGACCCCACCGGCGCCTGCAGCGGCAACTGCCTCGCCGCGACGTTCACCGGCTACTACCAGTCGCGCGGCAACGGCACCTACCGCATCTACGACGCGGACATCGTCACCAACACGGCCCACAACTGGGCCGACGCGGGCGATGCCTGCTCGGGCTCGGAGTACCGGATCGAAGGCGTGATGGTGCACGAGATCGGCCACGGCCTCGGCCTCGGCCATACCAGCGTCTCCGGTGCCACGATGTACCCGTCAGTCTCGGCCTGCAACAACGGTCCGGCCTCGACCGAGACCGACGACGAGAACGGGATCGACAATTTGTATTAGGACCGCTCCCCGGTGTCCCCGTCGCCGCTACCTGCGCACGGCCTTGCGCAGGCGGCGGCCGACGGGGCCCGGGACCCACTGCCGCTCGCCGATCCGGCCCACCGGCAGCACGCCCACCAGACTGTTGGTCAGGAGCACCTCGCTGGCCGTCTCGAGGTCCTCGTCGAAGACCTCGCCCTCGTCGATCAGCCCCGCCTCGAGCAGGCGGCGGCGCACGGTGCCCGGCACGCACCCGTCCGCGGCTCGCGGCGTGTAGGCGCGGCCCCCTTCCAGAACCAGGACCAGGTTGCTGCGCGAGCCCTCGACGAAGAGGCCGTCGTCGTCGAGCAGGAGCGCCTCCCAGGCACCCGCGGCCTCGGCCCGGCGCTGAGCCAGGGCGTGGGCGCCGTAGGAGAGGCTTTTCAAGCCGGTGAGCGTGCCGCGCTTCTCGAGGCGCAGGTCGTGGAGCACCACGGCGGCGACGCCCTGGCGATACGCCGACCGGGACGGCGGCTCGTACGCCGTCGCCGTGACCAGCCGGGTGGGCACGCCGCCGGCGCCGCGCGTGACCGCGATCCGCAGCCGCGCGCACGGCCGCGGAGCGGCCTTGGCCACCGCGCGCACGGCCGCGGCGAGCTCCCGGCGCCCCTCGGGGATCGGCAGGTCGATGCGGAGCAGGCCGGCGAGCAGGCGGTCGAGGTGGGCGTCGAGGTCGCGGACGCGGCCGCCGTCCACCCGCAGCGTCTCGAAGAGGCCGTCGCCGCGGAAGCCGGCGTCGTCGGGCGCGAGCGCGACCGCCTCCGCCGCGACCGGCCGGCCGTTCCACCAGGCGGCGGCGCTCACCAGGCGCCCGCCTCGGCCCAGCCCAGCGCGGCGAGGAAGGCGCGCGCCTTGACCCGCGTCTCCTCGAGCTCGGCCTCGGGATCGGAGTCGGCGACGATGCCGCCGCCGGCGTGGTAGGCCACCCGCCCCCGCGCCGCGACCGCGGTGCGGATCGCCACCGCGAGGTCCACCTCGCCGGAGAGCGCGATGCGGCCGAAGGCCCCCATCGCCGGCCCTCTCCGCCGCTCCTCCTCGGCCGCCGCCACCCCGACGGCGCGGATCTTCGGCGCGCCGCTGATCGATGCCGGCGGGAAGCTGGCGCGCAGCAGGTCGGCCGCCGTCGTCCCCGGCGCCAGCCGGGCGCGGACGCGCGAGACGGTGTGGTGCAGCGTCGGCAGCGTCAGCAGCTCGGCGTGGGCGGCGACCTCGACGCCGCCGGTCACCGCCACCCGCCCCAGGTCGTTGCGCACCACGTCGACGATCATCGCCAGCTCGGCGCGGTCCTTGGCGCTCTCGACCAGCTCGCGCGCCAGCGCCGCGTCGCTGCGGCGGTCGCCGCCGCGCGGCCGCGTCCCCTTGATCGGCCGCGACTCGACGCTGCCGTCGCGCAGCGTGAGGAAGCACTCCGGCGAGACGGAGAGGAGGGCCCGCGCGCGGCCGCCGGCCGAGAGGTCGAGGAAGGCGGCGTAGGCGGCCGGGCTCGCCGCCCGCAGCCGCCGCCAGAGCGGCCAGGCGGCGCGGCGCGCGAGGCGCGCCTCAAGGCGGCGGCAGAGGTTGACCTGGAAGATCTCGCCGGCGGCGATGCGCGCCACCGCGCGCGCTACCCCGTCGGCGAAGCCCGAGGGCTCGGGGCGGCTGCGCAGCGGCGGGCGGGCGAGCGGCCCGGCCGGGGGCGCCT
>DASUNQ010000382.1:0-21872 GCA_036277075.1 Thermoanaerobaculia bacterium | reverse complement strand
CGCTCGAGCAGCGCGCGGCTGGGGCCGGCGAGGAGGAATCCGTCGGCGAAGGTGTAGTGGACCTCGAAGGCCTCCTCGCCCTCCGCCCCGCCGGCGCAGCGCAGGGTGTACCAGGTGCGGCCGCCCGCCTCATCCTCGGTGAGCGTCACCGCGGGGTGCCCGTCGCGCTGCGCCACCTCGGCGGCGAAGCGCTTGAGGGTAGCCTGCAGGCGCGCCGGATCGTAGACCTCGAGGATCAGCTTCCAGGAGGGCTTGGGCAGCAGCGGCCCGTCGACGGCGAAGGCCACCTCGCCGCCCAGCGGCGCCGCCAGGTCCTCGCGCAGATCGAGCCCGTGCTCGCTCCTGAGCTTGGCGAGCGCCTCGCCCATCTCGGGGACGGCCGCGAGCAGGTCGTCGAGCATCGCGGTCGGGTCCTTGACCACGAAGGCGGCGGCGATCGTGGCCTCCGGCGAGACGAACCCGAGGCTCCCCATCGGCCCCGGGGCGGCGAGCCAGGAGGCGACGCCGCGGCGCGGGCGGTCGAACGAGATCGCCGCCAGCGTCTGGCCGCCGGCCGCGGTCTCGCGGTGGTCGACGACGAAGTGCTCGAGGTCGAGGATGCCGAGGGCCTCGGCGTGGCGGGGGCCGTCGGCCTCGCCCTCGGCAGCGGCTTCGCCGCCGTGCACACTGTGCGGGCCGTGAGTGGCGATCAGCTTCTTCGCGTCGGCGCCGAAGAGCCAGCCCGCCCCCTCCGCGTACGCCTCGGCGAGGCGGCCGTGGAACGGCGTGCCGGCGAAGCCCCCCTGGCCGTTGCCGGCGGCGGCCGCCGCGACGGCGGCGAGGAGCGCCGGCTCGGGAGCGGCGACGAGGACGTCGTCGCCGATCCAGACCGACATCTGTCCGGCGGCGGCCGCGGCGGGGTCGTCGACGATCGTCAGGTGGTGCTCGTGCCCGCCGGCGGTGCCGGCGCGGCTCATCTCGTCTTCGATCGCGGCGCGCAGCGCGGCGGGGTTGGTCACCTCCGCCAGGGCCACCGGCCCGGCGTCGGTCACCGCCACCGCCACCTCGGGACCGAGGTGACGTCCGAGCGCCTCGAATCGGCCGAGGACCTCGCGGAAGCGCCGCTCCGTCTCGTCCGAGCGCATCGTCTGCTCCCACCACTGGCGCAGGACGTCGCTCTCGGCGATCCGGGAGTCGAGGCTGCGCTGGGTCTCGGCCAGGTTCTCGGCGAGGTTGGGCAGCGCGACCCAGATGCGGGTCCCGGCCGGCGCCAGGTCGAGCAGGCGGGTCGAGGTGCGCAGGCCCGGCCAGTCGAGGCGGGCGTCGATGTCGCGGCCCAGCTCGCCGAGCTCGCCGAGGAGGGCGAGGTAGCGCTCGCGGTCGCGGCTCCAGGAGAGCTCGTCGGCCAGGGCGACGTGCTCGACGCTCTCGTGGGTGGCGATCTGGTCGCCGGCGTGGAGGACGCTCTCGCGGCGCGCCTGCGCCACCCGCACCTCCCCTTCGACGACGGAGACGCGCGAGCCCTTGGTGCCGTGGTTGACCGAGAAGATCGTGCCGGTCACCGACACCACCGCGTCGCCGCTCTCGACGAAGAGCCGGCGCGGCCGCTGCTTGGCCGCCTGGACGATGACCTGGCCGCGGGCGAGCTCGATCGTGTTGCCGCTGAGCCCGCCGTCGAGCGCCAGGCCGGCGCGCTCGTTGATCTCGATGAGCGAGCCGTCGGCCATGCGCAGGACGGCGGTCGAGCCCTTGGCGGTGCGCAGCTCGTCCCCCTCGCCGACGGCGTCGCCGGCGGCGACCGGCGCGACGCCGGCGCCGTCGAGGCGGAAGAGGTCCCCCTGGACCGACGCGACGCGCGCCATCTGCGCGCCGCCGGTCAGGAGCTCGCCGAGGAGGGTGACGAGGCCGGCGCCGGCGACGAGCGCCAGCATGGCGGCGAGCGCCAGGGCGAGCGGACGGCGGCGCAGCGCGGTCTCGGCGCGGCGGGCGGCGGCGGGACGGCGCGCGCTCCAGCCGGCGGCGGACAGGTCCGCCGCGGCGGCCGCCGATCCCGGCGCGCTCTGGGCGGCACGGGCCTCCTTGAGCGCGCGGCGGCAGGCCAGGCACTCGCGGGTGTGGTCCTCGAGCAGCAGGGCGCGGGCCGGCGCGAGGGTCCCGGCGAGGTAGGCCGGGATGACGCTCGTGAACTCGGCGCAGCCCGGGGCGCTCGCGGCATAGGCCGCGGCGGCGGTCGGGCCCGGCGCCGGGGCGGCCGCGGATGCGGAACCGCTGGCCAGGCGCTCCCAGACGCGGGCGGCGGCCGCCTCGACCGTCGCCGGGTCGGGGGTCTCGCTGCGGGCCTGGGCGATGAGCTGGTCCAGCGCGGCGGCGTCGATCTTCGGGGTACGGCTCATGACAGACCTCCATGAAGCGGCGCCAGCTCCTTGCGGAGCCGGTGGCGGGCGCGGTGCAGGATGACGGCGATCGACGTCTGCGAGACGCCGAGCAGGCGGGCGATCTCGAGGTTGCTCCGCTCCTCGAAGTAGCGGAGGGCGAAGATTTCGGCGCTCTTGGGGGAGAGGCGGGTCAAGGCGGCGCGGAGACGCCCGGCGAGCTCGCGCGCGCCGCGGCTGCGCTCGGGGCCGGGCTCGGTCTCCTCGAGGCCGCCCTCGACGTCGGCCAGGGCCACCGCGCGCGAGCGCCGGCGCGACCGCAGGAGGTCGAGGGCGGCGTTGACCGCGGCGCGGTGCAGGTAGCTCGCGGCGCTGTCGGAGAGGTCGAGGTCGTCCTCGCGGCGGAGGAGGCGGACGAACACGGTCTGCAGCACGTCCTCGGCGTCCGCCGCGTCGCCGGTGATGCGGTAGGCGGCGCGGAAGACCGCGGCGTGGTGCTCCTCGAACAGCGCCGCGAGCGGCAACGGCGGTCCCTGCGGCACCGAATCTGCGTGGGCGGCGGCGATCACGGCCGGTGGCCCTCCTTTCGTCTCCATCTCTAAGACGAGCCTCCGGGGAGCTTGTTACAGCGCGCCGAGGAACTCCTCGAGCACCCGGTTGAACGCCTCCGGCGCGTCCATCTGGAGCCAGTGGCCGGTGCGGGGGATCCAGCGCGTGGGGAGGTCGGGGCGGCGCCTGTGGAGGCTGACGGGCAAGTCGTTGAGATCGGAGACGACCGCGAGCTTGCGGCCGGGGTAGGCGTCGAGGGCGGGGAGCGGCGGGTAGGCGAACGCCGCCTCGATGCCGCCGGCGATCGCCTCCTCGGCGGTCTCGCGGACGTCGGCGAGGACGCGCGCGGCGGCCGCCGGCGGAGCGTGCACCAGGAGCTGGCGGTAGTAGGAGGTCAGCTCGCCGTGCGGGTCGGCGCGGAGGGAGGAGAGGAAGGGCTCGAAGCTCGCGCGCGGCGTGTCGGTGAGGTCGCCGTTGGGGTCGACGAGGAGGAGACCGGCGACCCGATCGGGGTGGCGGGCGGCGTACTCGATCGCCACCAGGGCGCCGAGGCTGTGGCCGGCGAGGACGAAGCGGCGGAGGCCGAGCTGGTCGGCGACGGCGGCGACGTCGCCGGCCAGGCGCTCGATCGAGTAGTCGCCGTCCTCGGCCGGCTCGGAGGCGCCGTGGCCGCGCAGGTCGAGCGCCACGGCGCGGCGGCCGGCGGCGCGGAGGAGGTCCAGCTGGGCGCGCCACTGGCCGCCGTTGCCGGCGAGCGAGTGGACGAAGAGGACCGGGAGGCCGCGGCCGGGCGGCTCGCCGCCGCCGTCGCGCACGTGGAGGTTGGCGGCCGGGCCGGCGACCCAGTAGGCGTGCTCGGCGGGCGGCGCGGGCGGCTCCCGCGGCGCCGGCTGCCGCCCCTCGCCCGCGCCGCTCTCCAGCGCCCGGTCGCGCCGCTTGAAGAAGAGCCACGAGGCCAGGCCGGCGGACAGGAAGCCGAGGAGGAGCCAGAAGACGCCGCGGCGGGCGCGGGCTCGGCGGCGGGGGCGCATAGACACGCGAAGGATACTGCGCTATCTATCGCGTCCCGCCAGCGCGGTCCGACCATGCCCGAGCCCGCCAGCCCTCTCGCTCTCCTGCCCGCCGCGGCCGCCGACCGCCTCGGCCGCTGGAGCTCCCTGCTGGCGCTGGGCTGCGCGCTGCACTGCCTGGCGACGCCGCTCCTCCTCACCTTCCTGCCGCTGGCCTCGACGGCGCTCCACCTCGATCACGGTGTCGAGCGGCTGCTGGTCGGCGCCTCGGCGCTCCTCGGCTCGGCGAGCCTCTGTTGGGGGTTCGGCCGCCACCGCCGGCGGGGCGTGCTCCTGCTCCTCGCCCTGGCACTCGCCGCCCTCGCCGCCGGCATGCTCGGCGCCCGGCAGCCCTGGGAGGCGGCGCTGGTGACCGCGGGCAGCGCGCTCCTCGCCGGCGGCAACCTGCTCAACCGCCGCCTCTGCCGCACCTGCGCCGCCTGCCGCTGAGCCTGCGATAGCGTTCGCGGCATGTTCCGCCGCGCACCGCGCCCCTTCGCCCCCGTCCTCGCCGCCGTTCTCCTCGCCGCCGTCCTCGCGCCGCCGGTCGCGTCCGAGATCGACCCGGCGCTCCTCTCCGGCCTCCGCCTCCGCTCGATCGGCCCGGCGGCGATGAGCGGCCGGGTGGCCGCCGTGGCCGGCGCCGCCTCCGACCCCGACCTGCTCTACGTCGGCGCGGCCTCGGGCGGCGTCTGGCGCTCGACCAACGGCGGCCTCACCTGGGAGCCGTTCTTCGACCGCGAGCGGGTCGCCTCGATCGGCGACGTCGCCCTCTTCCAGCCCAACCCGCAGATCGTCTGGGTGGGTAGCGGCGAGGGCAACGTCCGCAACAGCGTCTCGATCGGCCGCGGCGTCTTCCGCTCGCTCGACGGCGGCCGCACCTGGATCCATCTCGGGCTCGAAGCGACCGAGCGGATCGCGCGCGTCGTCCTCCACCCCACCGACCCCGACACCGCCTGGGTGGCGGCGATGGGCCGCCTCTGGGGGGAGAACGCCGAGCGCGGCGTCTTCAAGACGACCGACGGCGGCAGGACCTGGCGGAAGGTCCTCTACCTCGACGAGCGGACCGGCGCCGCGGACCTGGCGATCGATCCGCGCAATCCGAACAAGCTCTTCGCCGCGATGTGGGAGTACCGGCGTTGGCCCTGGCTCTTCCGCTCGGGAGGCGCCGGCTCGGGGCTCTTCGTCACCCACGACGGCGGCGCCACCTGGCGGGAGCTGACGCCGCGGGAGGGCCTGCCCGAGGGGCCGCTCGGGAGGATCGGCGTCGCCGTCGCGCCGTCCGACCCGCGCGTCGTCTACGCCCTCGTCGAGGCCGAGGAGAAGGGGGTCGTGCTGCGCTCCGACGACGGCGGCCGCAGCTTCCAGGAGGTGTCGAGCGACCCGGAGACGACCGAGCGCCCCTTCTACTACGCCGACCTGCGCGTCGACCCGGTGTGGCCGAACCGGGTCTACAGCCTGACCTCGCGGCTGCGCGTCTCCGACGACGGCGGCCGGACCTTCAAGGTGCTCGGCCGCTCGCGCGAGATCCACGGCGACCACCACGCCCTCTGGATCGACCCGCGCGACCCGACGCGTCTGGTCGACGGCAACGACGGCGGCGTCGGCATCAGCCGCGACCGCGGCGAGACCTGGTCTTTCGTCGAGAACCTGCCGCTGGCCCAGTACTACCACGTCGCCGTCGACATGGACGACCCCTACAACGTCTACGGCGGCATGCAGGACAACGGCTCGTGGCGCGGCCCCAACACGGTGCGGGAGGACGGGGGCGTTCGCAATCAGCACTGGCAGCGGGTGGGGTTCGGCGACGGCTTCGACGTCCGCCCCGACCCGGCGGACTCGCGCGCCGGCTACTCGATGTGGCAGGGCGGGAACCTCCTGCGCTGGGACCTGGCGAGCGGCGCGACCTCCTACGTCCGCCCGCCGGAGCCGGCGCCCGGCGCCGGCGGGGAGCTCCGCTTCAACTGGAACGCCGGCCTGGCGATCGACCCCTTCGAGCCGGCGACGGTCTACTACGGCAGCCAGTACCTCCACCGCTCGACCGACCGCGGCCGCACCTGGGAGACGATCAGCCCCGACCTCACGACCGACAATCCGGAGTGGCAGAAGCAGGAGGAGAGCGGCGGCCTCACGCCCGACGTCACCGGCGCCGAGAACTTCACCACGATCGTCGCCGTCGCGCCGTCGCCGATCGAGCGCGGGCTCCTCTGGGTGGGGACCGACGACGGGCGCCTGCACGTCACGCGCGACGGCGGCAAGAGCTGGACGAGCGTCGAGAAGAACGTCCGCGGCGTGCCGGCCAACACCTGGATCCCGCACGTCACGCCGTCGCCGCACGCCGCGGCGACGGCCTTCGCCGTCTTCGACAACCACCGCCGCTCCGACTTCGCGCCCTACGTCTTCCGCACCGACGACTTCGGCCGCAGCTGGAAGAGCCTGGCGACCAAGGAGCTCGACGGCTACGCGCTGGCGATCGCGCAGGACCCGGTCGACCCCGACCTCCTCTTCCTCGGCACCGAGATGGGGCTCTGGGTGTCGATCGACGGCGGGCGGCGCTGGCTGCGCTGGCGCCACGGCATCCCGACGGTCTCGGTCATGGACCTCTTGGTCCACCCGCGCGACGGCGACCTCGTCGTCGCCACGCACGGCCGCGCCGCCTACGTGCTCGACGACCTCGGTCCGCTCCGCGCCCTGGACGAGGCGGCGCTGCGTAAGCCGGTCCACCTCTTCCCGATCGCCGACGCGCGTCCCTACTTCCTGCGCCAGGCGAGCGGCGCCGGTCGCGGCGGCGGCGCCGGCACCTTCCGCGGCGAGAACGAGCCCTACGGCGCGATCCTGACCTACGCGCTCGACCGCCCCGGGCTGCCGCACCCCGACGAGGAGGAGGAGGGCAGGAGGCGCCGGGAGGAGCGCCAGCGACACCGCCAGGAGCCGCCGCCCGCCGCCGCGCCCTCGCCGGCGGCGCGGCTGCCGGCGGAGGAGGACGTCCCGCCGGCGAAGAGCGAGCCGGCGCCGGCGGAAGTGGAGGCGGAGGACGAGGAGGAGAAGACGGAGAAGGAGAAGGAGCCGAAGGTCGAGATCGAGGTGCGGGACGCCGCCGGCAAGGTGGTCCGCACCTTCAAGGGACCCGCCAGGCGCGGCGTCAACCGCGCCGTCTGGGACCTCGGCAGCGCCCCCTTCCGCGTCCCGCCGCGCCCCGGCGACCCGCCGCGGGAGGAGCAGAGCGGGCCGACGGTGCCGCCGGGCGAGTACCGGGTGACGGTGAAGCACGGCGGCCAGGAGGCGAGCGGCACGGTGCGCGTGCTGCCCGCCGCCGGCGCCGCCACGGACGAGGCCGGGTGGGCCGCGCGCTGGACGGCGCTCGAGACGGTGCGCGGGACGATCGAGCGGGTGAGCGGCGCGATCGAGCGGGTGCAGGCGGCGCGCAAGGACCTCGAGCTGGTGCTGGCGAGGCTCAAGGCCGAGGACGAGGCGGCTGCCGCGGGCGCCGCGCCGGACGACGAGCGGAAGCAGGCGCGCAAGGCGCTCGCCGCCGACGGACGGAAGCTGCTGAAGGACCTCGAGGCACTAGAGCGGACGCTCTGGGTGCCGCCGGCGACGCGCGGCATCCGGCGCGAGGCCGACGCCCTCGCGGTCATCGGCTACGCGCAGTTCGACCTCGAGTCGAGCTGGGAGGCGCCGGGGCCGACGCAGCGGGCGCGGATCGAGCGCGGCGAGCGCGCCGCGGCCGAGGCGCTGGCGGCGGTCGAGAAGCTCTTTACCGAGAAGGTCGCGTCCTTCCGGCAGCGGGTGTCCGAAGCGGGGCTGACGCTCCTCGGCGGCGGCTAGCTGACGCGAATCACCACCTTGCCGAAGTGCGCACCGGCCTGCACGTGCTCGAAGGCGGCGCGCGCCTCGGCGAGCGGGAAGACGCGGTCGACGACCGGCCGCAGGCGGTGGTGCGCGATCGCCCGGTTCATCGCCTCGAAGCTGTCGCGGTGGCCGACGAGGAGCCCCTGGACGCGCAGCATCCGCATCTGGATCGCCGGCAGGCGCAGCTCCAGCGCGGCGCCGGCGAGGACGCCGATCAGGCTCAGCGTGCCGCCGGGGCGCAGCGCCTGGAGCGACTGCTCGAACGTGCCGGCGCCCCCCACCTCGACGACGTGGTCGACGCCGCGCCCGCCGGTCAGCTCGCGCGCCCGCACGCCCCAGGCCGGCACCTCGCGGTAGTTGATCCCTTCCCAGGCGCCGAGGTCGCGGGCGCGGGCGAGCTTCGTGTCGGAGCTCGAGGTGACGATGACGCGGGCGCCGAGGAGCACACCGAGCTGGAGGGCGAAGACCGACACACCGCCCGTCCCCTGGACGAGCACGGTGTCGCCGGCGGCGACGGCCCCTTCGGTGACCAGCGCGTTCCAGGCAGTGACCGCGGCGCAGGGGAGGGTGGCGGCCTCCTCGTCGCTCAGGTGCTCGGGGATCGCGACGACCCCCTCCGCGTCGAGGAGCAGGAGCTCCGTGAGAGTGCCGTCGAGCGGGCTGCCGAGGCTGGCGCGCAGGCGCTCGCGGGTGGGCTCGCCGGCCAGCCAGGCCTGGTGGAAGGTCGTGCAGACGCGGTCGCCGGCGCGGACCCGCGTCACGCCCGCGCCGACCGCCGCGACCTCGCCGGCGCCGTCCGAGCAGGGGACGATCGGGAGCTTCTGCTTCGGGCTGTACTCGCCGCGGACGAGGAGGAGGTCGCGGTAGTTGAGCGACGCGGCGCGGATCCGCACCACCACCTGCCCCGTCCCCGGCACCGGGTCGGGCCGCTCCGCGACGACCAGGTTCTCGAGCCCCCAGCCGCGGAGCTCGACGACCTTCAATCCACTCCTCCACTCGCGCCGGGCGGCGAGCGGAGCACGCTGAAGAGCTGATGCCCTCTGAGGTCTCGGTCGAACGTCACAGTATCCACGCAACCGGCGGCGTGGTTCTGCCAACCGAGCAGGTAATCGGCGAAGCCGGCGCGCCCTCGGCGGAAGTCCGCGAGAGCGCGCCGGACCAGCTCTCGGTCCTGGATCTCGAAGAGCGGAGTGCCGAGCAGGAGGTCGATGAGGGAGGACAGCTCCGTCCGGCTCCAACCGTACAGGCCGAGGCGCAATGTCCAGACCAGCTCGCACAGCACGGGCGTCGAGATGTAGAAGCGCTCGCCAGCGTCCTCGGCGCGCTCGAAGAGCGCGTTGACGCGTGCGAATTGCCGCGGCTCGTCCCGCGTGAAGAAGCGGATGAGCAGGTTCGTGTCGACGCCTCGCAATCACTCTCCTCTGCGAATGCGCGCATCGTCCTCGGCGAGCGCCTCGCTCAGCGCTTCGTCGAGCTCTTCGATCGTCAAGGGACGCTCACCACGGTAGGGGACGAAGCCGGCGAGCTCTCGGACGGAGCGCTTGAGCGCTACGACCCGCACCGCGCCGCCCTCCTCGATCACGAAGTCCACCCTGTCCCCCTCTCCGAGTCGAAGATGCTCCCGAACGGTTTTCGGAAGCGTGATTTGACCCTTGCTCGTGATGGTTGCGGTCGTCATCGGCGGCGTCTCCTTACCTAAGGTAAGGTTATCACGCCTCCAGGGCGGCGCGGATCCTGGCGACGAGGTCGCGGGCGGTGGCGTCGTCGAGCCGGCCGGGGCTCCAGCCGACGCCGAGGCCGCGGCCGGCGTGCTTGGGGATGATGTGGAAGTGCACGTGCATCACCGCCTGGTGCGCCTCGGGGCCGTTGTTCTGGAGGACGTTGTAGGCGCCGGCGCCGGTGGCGGCGAGGACCGCGCGGCAGAGCCGCGGCAGCACCCGCCCGATCGCGGCGGCCGACTCGTCGGAGAGCTGGTCGAGCCGCGCCTTCCGTTCCTTGGGGATGACCAGCGTGTGCCCGTCGGAGAGCGGCCCGACGTCGAGAAAGGCGAGGACCTTCTCGTCCTCGTAGACGCGGTGGCAGGGGATCTCCCCGGCCAGGATCTTGTCGAAGACCGTGGGGTGGTGACCGGTGTCGCTCATAGACGGATTCTAGCGACGGGGACCCGTGATCCATTGCCTGCCGAGCCATCACCGGGCTCGGGAACCTTCCGGCCGCTCGCGCGTTTCACTCGGCTGGAGGCGCGATGCACGAGCCGGCGAGGGCCGTCCCCGGAGCGGGGGACGACGAGCTGATGGCCCGGGTCGGGGAGGGCGACCGCGAAGCGTTCGTCGCCCTCGTCGACCGCTACAAGGACCCGATCGTCAATTATCTGGCGCGCCTCGCGGGCGACCGCGACCGCGCCGAGGACCTGGCGCAGGAGACTTTCCTCCGCCTCTTCCGCTCGGCGCCGCGCTACAGCGAGCAGGGGCAGCTCCGCGGCTACCTCTACCGCATCGCCACGAACCTCGTCCGCTCCGAGGCGCGGCGCGCGCGCCGGCTCCGCCTGCTGCAGCCGCTGCTCGACCTCGCCGGCCGCGCCGCCGAGCCGGCCTCGTCGGCCGCGGGCCTGCTGCGCGACGAGCTGCAGCGGCAGGTGGCGGCGGCGGTCGCGGAGCTGCCGCTGCGCTGGCGCGTGCCGCTCGTGCTGCACGAGATCGAGGGTTGGTCCTACGCCGCGATCGCCGCGCAGCTCGACGTGCGCGAAGGGACCGTCAAGTCGCGCATCCACCGCGGGCGCCGGCAGCTCCGGCGCGCGCTCGAGCCCTACTGGAACGGAGGCGCCGCATCATGGAAGACGACCGGCTAGAGCGCATCTTGGCCACGCTGCCGCGCGAGCGGGCAGGGGCGGACTTCACCGCCCGCCTGCTGGCACGGCTGGACGACCCCCCGAGGCACCCCTTTCGTCTCGCAGCGGTCGGGCTGGCGGCGGCCGCCGCGGCCCTCGCCGTCGCGGCGGCCGCCGGGCCGCTCCGCCCCGGCCGCAACGACCCGGCAGCGGAGTCGCGGATCGAAGCCGCCGAGGCCCGGCGCCTCCTCGAGGAGCTGCGGCGCGAGCACCGGGCGCTGGAGAGCGAGATCGAGGCCCTGGCGGCGGCGCCGCCGGTGCTCTACCTCGGCGGCGACGACGAGGTGGACCTGGTGGTGGACCTGAGCCGCGTCCCCGCCGAGGGCGCAGTCCGGAAGACCAGGAACTGAACCGATTTCTCTAGGAGACGACGCATGAACCGACGAGTTTCCGGATTCCTCACGAGCGCCGCCCTACTGCTGGCGGTGGCGGCGCTTCCCCTGCCGGCCGCCGCCAAGGAGCCGCAGCCGCCCGTCAAGCGCGTCGCCAAGCCCGCCCCCGACAAGCAGGTTCACCGCGACGTCCTCGTCGAGCGCCTCCTCCCGCACGGCGAGCTGCTGGGTGGGCCGCGCGGCTTCCTCGGCGTCGGCACGCTGCCGTTGACGAAGGAGCTGCGCAGCCACTTCGGGGTGCCGGAGGAGAGCGGGGTGCTGGTGGCGAGTGTCGAGGCGGGGAGCCCGGCGGACAAGGCGGGGATCCGCGTTGGCGACGTCCTGACACGCATCGACGGCGAGTCGATCGAGGGGCCGCACGACCTGCGCGCGGCGCTGCGCGACGCCGAGGACGGGCAGGCGGCGACGGTGGAGCTGTGGCGCGACGGCAAGGCGCAGACGGTGACGGCGAGCTTGGAGCGGCGCGAGCGGGCGGAGCTGGATCTGGCGCCGTTTTTCATCCGCGAGGGGGGGCCGGGGGAGCGGATGATGGTGAGGATCGATCCGGAGAAGATGGGGAAGCTGGGGGAGAAGTTCGAGATGGAGCTCAAGCCTGGGGCGGCGCACCCGGGGCTCATTCGGTTGCGGGGGCGGGAGGAGGAGCTCGAGAAGAGGCTGGCGGAGCTGGAGAAGCGGATCAAGGAGCTGGAGAAGCAGCTCGAGAAGTAACCCCCGCCCCCACCCGGCGTTGCGGGGGTGCCCCGGCGGGAACCGGCGCGCGCCTGGAGAACTGCGGCGGGGGGCGCGCGCCTGCGCTTCGCTTTGCGCCGGGATCGGCGGGGGACTGCGGCGGGGGTTGCACGGCGCTCGCTCAGAGCTTCCCGCCGGGGCACCCCCGCAACGCCTTCCCCCCGCCCCGCAAACGAAGCTGAAAAAGCTAGAAGGCTAGGAGCTCTCTGGCCGCGGCTAGGACCTTGTCGCGGTCTGGGAGGAGGGCCTTCTCCAGGTTCTTGGCGTAGGGGACGGGGCGGTCGGGGTAGGCGAGGCGGCGGACGGGGGCGTCTAGCCAGGGGAAGGCGGCGTCGGCGATGCGGGCGGCGACTTCGGCGCCGAAGCCGCCGGTGAGCTGGGCTTCGTAGACGACGAGGGCGCGGCCGGTTTTCTTGACCGCGGCGTGGACGGTTTCCTCGTCGTAGGGGACGAGGGTGCGCAGGTCGACGACTTCGGCTTCGACGCCTTCCTTCGCCAGCTCGGCCGCGGCTTCGAGGCAGGTCCAGGTGGAGGCGCCGTACCCGACGAGGGTGAGGTCGCGGCCGGGGCGGGCGACGCGCGCCTCGCCGAGGCGTCCGGCCTCCAGCCCTTCCGGCAGCGCCTCCTTGATGCGGCGGTAGAGGAACTTGTGCTCGAAGACCATGACCGGGTTGGGGTCGCGGATCGCGGCCTTGAGGAGGGCCTTGGCGTCGGCGGCGGTCGCCGGGCAGACGACCTTGATCCCCGCGGTGTGCGCGAACCAGCCCTCGGGGTTCTGCGAGTGGAAGGGGCCGGCGCCGACGCCGCCGCCGGTCGGGAGGCGCACGACGATCGGGCAGGCGACCTGCCAGCGGTAGTAGAGCTTGGCGGCGACGTTGACGAGCTGGTTGAAGCCGCAGGAGATGAAGTCTCCGAACTGCATCTCGACGACCGGCCGGTAGCCCAGGAGCGCGGCGCCGACGGCGATGCCGAGCGTGCCGCTCTCGGCGATCGGGGTGTCGAAGACACGGCGCGGCCAGCGGGCGTGGAGCCCCTTGGTGGTGCGGAAGGCCCCCTCGAAGACGCCGATGTCCTGCCCCAGGATCAGGACCGACTCGTCGCGCTCCATCTCCTCGCGCAGTGCCTGGTTGATGGCGTCGACGTAGGTCGTCTCGCGGGCGGGGGTCGCGGGGGCCGGAGCCGGCGCGGCGGCCGGGGTCGGCTCCGTTTCCTCCACCGGCGCGAAGACCGGCCGGAAGGCGACCGCGACGTCCGGCGGAGCCGCCTCGAGCGCGCGGCCGATGGCGCCCTCGACGAGCTCGGCGATCCGGGCGTCGAGCCGCTGGCGCGTCGCCGCGTCGAGGACGCCGTCCTCCTCCAGCCGCCGCCGGTAGCCGGGGACCGGGTCGGCGGCCTTGTAGGCGGCGAGCTCGTCGGCAGGCACCACCTTGAGCGAGTCGTCCCCCTCGCTGTGGCCCCGCATCCGCCCCTGCATCGCCTCGAGCAGCGTCGGCCCTTGGCCGGCGCGGGCGCGCGCCACCGCCCGCGCCAGGGCCTCGGCCATCGCGTCGGGGTCGTTGCCGTCGACGGTCTCGGCGGCGATGCCGTAGCCGGGGCCGCGGTCG
Source organism: Thermoanaerobaculia bacterium (assembly GCA_036277075.1). Taxonomy (GTDB): domain Bacteria; phylum Acidobacteriota; class Thermoanaerobaculia; order Multivoradales; family UBA5704; genus DASUNQ01. The sequence goes on along the minus strand of DASUNQ010000382.1, from coordinate 8,459 downwards.
GAGAGCTGGCGGCAGGCGAACTGGAGGTCGGTGGGGGTCGAGAAGGCGTAGCGGTTGTTCTCGACGACGAGGACGAGCGGCAGCCGCCAGACCGCCGCCATGTTGAGCCCCTCGTGGAAGTCGCCGGTCGAGGTGCCGCCGTCGCCGATGAAGTTGACCGCCACGCGGTCGCTCTCGCTCTGGCGGAAGGCGAAGGCGCAGCCGGCGGCGACCGGGATCATCGCGCCGAGGTGGCTGATCATGCCGACGTGCAGAATGCCCTCGTCGGGCGCGAGGTAGCCGTAGTGGAAGGAGCGCTCGACCCCCTGCGAGAAGCCGTCGGCCTTGCCGAGGAGCTGGCAGGCGAGGCGGTAGAGCAGCGGCTCGGGGTCCGGGCGGCGGCGGTCGGGCGCGCCGAAGCCGAGCCCCGGGAAGGTGCGCGCCGGATCGAGGTAGGCGGCGAGGATGGCTCCCAGGTCGCGGTGCAGCGTGCAGAGCGCGTCCCCCGCCTCGAGCGCGAGCCCCGCCGGCACCGTCGTCGCCTCGGCCCCCACCTCGCTGTACCACTTCGACACCCGCCCGGTGAGGAGAAGCGCCTCGAACCGCGAGTCGAAGTCCCGCGTCAGCTTCATGAAGGCGTAGCGCAGCAGCCGCGGCACGGCCGCCGTGACCGCGGCGGCCGCGGGCTGGGTCAGATCGACGGTAGCCATCGAGGGAGAAAGTCTAACCTCACCCCTTCTGCAGCGCCCGGACCGCCTTCTCGAAGCGCCGCCGGTGGCGGTTTTGGGGGTCGAGCTGGGCGAGGACTTCGAGGGCCAGCTCGGCGCCGCGCCAGTCGCCGCGTTCGAGGAGGCTCTCGACCTGGCGCTCGCCCTGCTCGATGCCCTGGCGCTTCGCGGCGTCGGCTTCGGCGCGGTCGGCCTCGGCGAGCATCGCCGCGGCGCGGGGGTGCGCGGGGAAGTGGGCCTCGAGCTCGCCCGCCGCGGCGCGGGCGGCGAGCCAGTCGCGGGCCTCGAGGGCCTGGCGGAAGCGCGCCTCGTAGACCTGGGCCTGCGCCTGCCGCTCGGCGCGGGCGCGCGCCGCCGCGAGCCGCTCGCGGTAGCCGTCGAGGGTGACGCGCGAGACCGGGAACTCGGCCAGCGCTTCGAGCTCCTGCGCCGCCTGCTCCAGCCGCCCGGCCTCGAGATCGCCCTCCAGCCGCGTCGAGAGCCGCTCGACCTCCAGGTTCCGCTGCCGGCTCCTCTCCGCCTCCTCGACCTCGACGCGGAAGGCTTCCGCCGTCGTCGCCGCGCGGTCCAGCCGAGCGATCGCGTCGGCCTCGCGGCGGGCGGTGCGGAAGTCGCCGCGCTCGAGCGCGGCGCGCGCGAAGGCGACCGCCGCCGCGAGCTTGCGCTGCTCCTCGGCGTCGGCGCCGGCGGCGGCGAGCGCCCCTTCCAGCTCCCCCCGCCGCGGGTGGTCAGGGGCGAGCTCGAGGAGGGTCTCGAGCGCCAGGCGCGCCAGCGGCATCTGCCGGCGCTCGAGGTAGCCGTCGAGCAGCCGCTCGGTGTCGGCCAGCGCTTGCGCCCGCGCCCGCCGCTCCCCTTCGGCCGCCAAGCGCTGCTTGATGCGGTCGAGCCCCAGGCTGCGCGGGTTGGCGGCCTCGATCTCGGCGACGATCGCGCGCGCCTCCTCGAAGCGGCCGGCGGCCAGCGCCGCCTCCGCCGGCGCCGTCGCCGCGGAGACCTCGCGCGTGCGGGCGGCGGCGCGCTCGATCTGCGCCAGCAGCTCCACACGCTCCTCGCGCGTCAGCTCGCTCGAGCTGCGCGGGCGCGGCGCCAGCGCCGGGCGCGCGGCCGCCGCCAGGATCGGCACCTCCTGCGTCTCGTGCGCCGCCATGCCGTGCGCCACCCGCTCGAGGGCGAGGATGAAGGAGCCCGCGTCCGGGTAGCGCTGGTCGCGGTCGCGCGCCAGCGCCCGCCGCACTACCCGGTCGAGGTCCTCCGGCACCTCCACCTCCGGGTTGCGCCCGACCATCGGCAGGGGGTCCTCGGAGAGGCGCTTGAAGATGAAGCCGGCCTGGTTCTCCGAGTGGAACGGCGGCGCGCCGGTCGCCATCTCGTAGAGCACCAGGCCGAGCGAGTAGAGGTCGCTGCGGTGGTCGAGCGCTGCGTCGGCGCCGGCGCCGGCCTGCTCGGGCGAGCAGTACTGGAGCTTGCCCATGAACATGCCGACCTCGGTGATCTCGAAGGCCCCCGGGTCGGGTCCGAGGTTCTTGGCCAGGCCGAGGTCGATGATCTTGACGCGCAGCCGCCCGGCGCGGTCGCGGGTGATCATCAGGTTGTCGGGGCTGATGTCGCGGTGGATGACGCCGGTGGCGTGGATCGCCGCGAGCCCGCGCAGCGCCTGGATGGCGAGCTGGATCGCGGTCTGCACCGGGAAGGGGCCCTCGCGGCGCAGGCGGTCCCCCAGGTCCTGCCCCTCGATGTGCTCCCAGACGGTGTAGAAGCTGCCGTCGTCGAGGCGCGAGTAGTCGTAGAGGATGGCGACGTTGGGGTGCTTGATCTGCGTCGCCAGCCGCGCCTCGCGCAGGAACCGCTGCTGCGCCGAGGAGTCGGCGGCGAGGTCCTGGCGCAGGATCTTGACCACCCGCAGCTCCTGCAAGTGGACGTGGCGGACGAGGTGGACCTCCCCCATGCCGCCGCTCCCCAGCCGCCGGACGATCTCGTACTTGCCTTCGAGGACGCTCCCGGGCTCGCGCGGGGTCAACGCCGTCTCCGTTTCGGAGCCGCGATTCTACCCCGCCCGTCGGAGCGGCCGCGCCGTGTAGGACGGACGCCGACACGGCGTAGGACGGCCGCCGATGGCGCCGCGCCGCCGGCCGCGCCAGGATGCCGGCGTCTCGGGAGGGACAATGACCGACGGCCGCGGCGAGTCCGAGCTGCTCGACGAGCAGCTCCGCCAGACGCAGAAGATGGAGGCCGTCGGCCGGCTCGCCGGCGGCGTCGCGCACGACTTCAACAACCTGCTGACGGTGATCCTCGGCTACGGCAGCTCCGCCGCGGCGCGGGTGGCGCACGACCCCGAGGCCGCGAAGGAGCTCGAGGAGGTGCTCCTCGCCGCCCGGCGCGCGGCCGCCCTCACCCGCCAGCTCCTCTCCTTCAGCCGCCGGCAGGTCCTGCAGCCGCGCCTGCTCGATCCCAACGAGCTGGTGCGCGGCGTCGAACGGCTGCTTCGCCGCCTGCTCGGGGAGCAGGTCGAGCTGCAGGTCGAGCTGGCGCCCGGCGTCGGGCGCGTGCTGGCCGACCCCGACCAGATCGAGCAGGTGCTGCTCAACCTGGCGGTCAACGGGCGCGAGGCGATGCCGGAGGGCGGGCGGCTGACGATCGAGACCGCCGACGTCGAGCTCGACGCCGTGGCAGCCGCCCGGCAGGGCGGCCTCGAGTCGGGCCGCTACGTGCAGATCGCGGTGGCCGACACCGGCGTCGGCATCGACCCCGAGGCGCGGCGCCGCCTCTTCGAGCCCTTCTTCACCACCAAGGAGCCGGGCCAGGGCGCCGGCCTCGGCCTCGCCAGCTCCTACGGCATCGTGCGCCAGAGCGGCGGCTGCATCCTGGTCTACAGCGAGCCCGGCCAGGGCGCCCGCTTCAAGATCTACCTGCCGCGCGCCGGCAACGCGGCCACGCCGCCGCCGCGCGAGGCGGCGGCCCCCCGGCCGCCCGCGCAAGCGACGGTCCTCCTCGTCGAGGACGACAGCGCGCTGCGGCGGCTGGCGCGCACGGTGCTCGAGGGGAAGGGCTACCGGGTCCTCGAGGCGGACTCCTCGGACTCGGCGCTCAGCCTCGCCGCCGCCCGCGCCGGCGAGATCGACCTGCTGCTGACCGACGTCGTCATGCCCGGCCTGAGCGGCCCCGACCTCGCCCGCCGCCTGCGCGCCACCCGCCCGGCGCTGCCGGTGCTGCTGATGTCCGGCTACTTCGACGACGCCGTCGAGCAGGACGGCCTCGCCGAGTTCGGCACCGCCTTCCTGCAGAAGCCTTTCAATGCCGCCGGCCTGACGAGCAAGGTGCGCGAGGTGCTCAACGGCACTGGATAGGACAAGCACCGCGGTCTGCATTTCCGCTTTCGTGTGACATTCTCAAGATGCGGGCGTCCCGCCGCTCCGGTCGGGCTCCGACCCGCCGGAGAAAAGCCCCATGAACGGTTTACGGAAGACAGCCTGCGGGCTGACGGCGGTAGTGTGTCTGCTGGTGGCAGCACCGGTTGCCTGGGCAGGGCCGATGGATACGCCGTTGGTGCTGACGGATGCCGGCGCCTGGATGGCTGGGTGGGTGGAGCGGATCGCCGGCTGGTTGGGGAGGAGCGCACCGGCTGGGCCGGGCGGAAGCGATGGCGGTCGCTTGCGGCCGGTGGTAGAGCACAGCACTTGCGGCCTCGATCCGACCGGCGTTCCCAGGCCCTGCCCGCCGGTGACTGCTCCTGAGGCGCCCGAGGGCCGGGGCGTGCGCGCGCGTCATCAGTCTTGAAACGCGGAGGAGTTGCAGGCGCGCGTTTCAGTATAAAATTGCTCTACCCGTGGCCCACGAGCACTCGATCACTGCCGAAGTGCTGATCCGATTCGCAGCCGGCGAGGCGACGGCCGAGGAGCGACGCCTGGTCCGCGATCACCTCCTCGCCGGCTGTGAGACCTGCACGACATCTCTCCCTCTTGCCGCCTTCCCGAAAGAAAGCCGCGGGGGGCGGCGCCTTCTCAAGGACATTCTCGGTACCACTCTGCCGGCTGGCGCCTACGATCAAGCCTTCGCGGCAGCCGAACGGGATACCTACGCCGAGCTAGAGCGTCGTCATCTCCCTGTGCGGAAGCTTCTTGCCGAGCTCGATCGAGTACCCGCTGAGCGGCAAGAGTTGAAGGTCCGCAATGGCACGCGTTACGCGTCCCTGGAACTCTCCGCAGCGTACGTCGAACGCAGTCACGAGATGCGCTACCGCGACCCCGACGACATGCTCCGGTTCGCCCGATTGGCGATCGCGGCGGCGGAAGCCGCGATGAGGACAAGAACAGGACCGCGCTCGCTGCTCTATGACGCATCGGCACGTGCCTGGGGGCAGGCTGGTGTTGCCCATCGAGTACGCAGCGAAATCACTCAGGCGGCAACCGCCTTCTCGAAGGCCTACGAACTCCTCGAACAAGGCAGTGGTGACCGCGGCCTCCGCGCGTGGATGGCGATCAGGGCCGCCTCGTTCCGTCTGGTGCAGCGCGACTTTGAGACGGCCATACAGCTCCACGAAGAGGCAGCTCGCCTTTACCAGAAATTGCGCGATCGAAGGGGCGAGGCTAGTGCCCTCATTGGACTTGCGCTCGTCAGAGTTGCGATGGGGCAGCCCCAGGACGCGATCGCTCCCCTCCAGCGCTGCCTACCGATGCTAACCGACCGGCCTCACGACCTCGACCTTCTTTGGGCGGCCACGCAGAACCTCGCGAACTGCTTCGTTGAGCTCGGACAGCCTGGCCACGCCTACGACCTGCTCGCATTCGCCGAACCGCAGTTCAAGGAGTGCACCGACGAGCTGGTGGACCTTCGGGTCGACTGGGTCAAGGGCAAAGTTGAGCGTGAGCTGGGCCTCTACGGGGCTTCGGAGTTCCGCCTCGACCTGGTGCGGGAGGCCTACATGCGCAAGGACCTGACGGTCGAAGTCGCCGTCGTCTCCCTCGACCTCGCCGAGGTCTACGCCCGCCAGGGCCGAGTGCCGGAGCTGATCCGCACCATCGGCGAGACGATCCCTCTCTTCCAGTCGCTCGGCGTGGCGCGCGAGCTGATCGCCTCGCTCTTGAAGCTCCAGGAGATCGCCCATTCGCGGCGGGCGGCCGTCGACCTGTTGCGCGAGGTCGGTCGGAAGCTCAACGAAGAGCTGCCGCAGCTCGCCCGCTAGTAGCGGGGCGGTATCAAGGGTTTTTCGCGGTCGAGCTCCGCGAAGATGTGCTCGACTTCCTCCTCGCTGAAGATCCCCTTCTCCTTGAGCCGCCAGATCAGCACGCGCAGGCTGGCGTGCCGCACCAGCCGGGCGCTGAGCGGGTAGGCGGGGTGCGGCGGCTCGGCCGTCGGCCGGCCGCGCAGGTCGGGCGGGCCATAGACCTCTTCGAAAAACTCCACCGGGGCGACGTCCAGGGCCGCGAGGACGCCGGCCACGTGCTCATAGCGCAGCTCGATCGCGCCGCTGAGCACCTGCCGCAGGTAGTCGTGCCGCTGTCCCAGGCGCTGCTCGACCTGGCGGAACGAGAGGCCCGCGCGCCGGATGTGCGTCCGCAGGGCCGCGAGCACTCGCTCCGTCTCGGCCCGGGCTCGTTCGCTGAGATCCACGTGTCGGCGGATTGTACTCCGGGGCAACGGCTGGATACCAGCCGAACCTCTCCCGGCCCGGGCATCCCGCCCGAGGCCGGCTCCAAGGAGTTGAACATGACCCGTAACGCCCGCCTCCCGCCCCGAGATGCCCCCACGAGACCCTCCGACGTCCCGACCGAGGCGCCAAATGCCCTCCCGGAACCTCGGAACCTCCTACGCAGCCTCCGGAATCTCCTCCGAGCCGCCGGGAATCGATTCCCGGGCGCCGGGAACGGATTGCGCGCGGCCCGGAATCCATTCCGGAGCGCTCGGATTCGCTTCCGGCCGTCCCGCAATCGATTCCCGAGCCCTCGGAACCCATTCCCGAGCGCCGGGAATCGATTCCGACGCCTCGGGAGCTCGTTCCGCGCCTCTCGGAAGCCATTCCCCCGGGCTGGCCGGGGCGTGCCCGCCGCCCGGGGCGCGTTCCGCAGCGTCGTTCCAACGATCCCCCCTGCGCATCGAAGACGTCATCCTCGACACGGGCTCTGCCGGGACGATTTTTTTAGCCGACCGGTTGCTCGAGATCGGCGTCGCCCCCGAGACTACGATTCGCTGCGGTGCATCCGCGGGATCGGTGGAACGGAGATGGTGTTCCTGAAGCGGGTGCGTTGATCGATCTTGACCGTCTGGAGCTCCGCGCCGCGTAGCTGGCGCATCCGTTACGCCAGCAGCCCCTTGCGCGCCGCGTAGCGCACCAGCTCGGCGGTGTTGTGGAGGTTGAGCTTGCCGAGGACTCGGGAGCGGTGGTTGTCGGCGGTCTTCAGGCTGATGCCGAGGGCGCGGGCGATCTCCTTGGTCGTCTTGCCTTCGATGACCAGGTGGAAGACCTCGCGCTCGCGGGCGGTGAGGGTGCCGTAGGGGTCCTCGGGGGCGCCTTCGGGGTTCTGGAGCTGTTCGGCCAGGACGCGCGCGGCCTGGGGGCCGAAGTAGCCGCGGCCGGCGCGGAGGGCACGGACGGCGGCGAGGAGCTCGGAGGCGGCGCTGTCCTTGACCAGGTAGCCGGCGGCGCCGGCGCGCACGATCGGCAGGACGTACTCCTCCTCCTCGTGGACGGTCAGGACGAGGACGCGGGTGGCGGGGAGCTCCTCGCGCAGCCGGCGCACCACCTCGAGGCCGGAGAGGCGCGGCATCGAGAGGTCGAGCACCGCCACCTCGGGCTGCACCGCGTGCGCCTTCTCGAGCGCCTCGACGCCGTCGGCCGCCTCGGCCACCACCTCGCACTCGCCGCTGTCGTTGAGCAGCGACACGAGCCCCTGGCGGACGATGGTGTGGTCGTCGGCGACCAGGACGCGCACCTTCACGCCGCGCCCTCCTCCACGATCTCCTCCTCCACCTCCTCGCCGGCGAGCGGGACGACGGCCTCGACCTCCGTCCCTTCGCCCGGCGCCGAGACGATCCGGAAGGTGCCGCCGAAGAGCTCGACCCGGTCGCGCATGCCGCGCAGGCCGGAGCCCGGGCGCTCGTCGCGCGCCGCGTCGGTGTCGAACCCGGCGCCGCGGTCGGAGACGGTCAGGGCGATGCGGCCGTCGCGCAGGGCGAGCGTCACCCGCGCCCGCGGCACGCCGGAGTGCTTGAGGACGTTGGTGAGCGCCTCCTGGACGACGCGGAAGACCAGGGTCTCGAGGTCGGGCGGCAGGCGCCGCTCGAAGCCCTCGGCGCGGAGCTCGACGACGAGCCCCGCCCGCTCGTCGAGGGTGCGCGCGAGCCAGGAGAGGGCCGGGAGGAGGCCGAGATCGTCGAGGACCGGCGGGCGGAGGAGGCGCGACATCTCGCGCGTCTCGTTGAGCGCGTAGCCGGCGAGCTCGACCGAGTCGGCCAGGCGCTCGCGCAGGGCGGGCGCCAGGTCCTCGGCCTTCTGCTCGAGCCGCGCGAGCTGGGTCTTCAAGGCGGTCAGGGTCTGGCCGAGGCCGTCGTGGAGGTCGCGCGCCAGCCGCCGCCGCTCCTCTTCCTGCACCTGCCAGACGGCGCGCGCCAGGCCGCGGTAGCGCCGCTCGCCGGCGATCAACTGGCGGAAGAGGCGCTCGTTCTCGGTGGTGATCCGCCGCACCCGCTCGACGACGGCGGCCATCGGGTCGGGCTCGGGCCTAGGCGGCACGGCGCGCCTCCCCGCTTGCGGCCAGC
>DASUNQ010000381.1:0-32618 GCA_036277075.1 Thermoanaerobaculia bacterium | reverse complement strand
GCCCGCGGGCGCGTCCCCGGCCACGACCCGCACCGTCAGCCCCGGCGCAGCGCCCGCCGCCGGCCAGCCCACGACCCCGCTCACCACCCCGAGGCGCGTGAGCACCTCCCAGAGCGCCGCCGCCTCGCGTCCCGCTCCAGGCGGCGCGCCGCGCGCCGCGCGCACCCCCCAGCGCGCGAAGCCGATGCCGACCGGCAGGAGACGCAGCTCCCGGCCGGGTCCGAGGAACCGCGCGCGGTAGCGCACGCCGCCGAGCACCGCGTGCTCCGCTGGGTGGCGGCCGGTCGCCAGGGTCGTCCAGAGCGCCGCCGGCCGGCGCGGGGCGAAGGAGGCGAGGCGGCCGTAGGCCCCCTCCTCGAGCAGGCGCGCCAGAAAGGGCACCCGTCCCTGCGCCGCGAGCGGGAGCAGGGCGTCGAGGGTGGCGGCGTCGAGCCCGATCACCCAGAGCCGCGGGCGCTCGCCCCGCTCGACCGCCGGCGGCCAGCGCGGCGCCTCGGGCCGCGGGCGAAAGCTCTCCCGCCGCTCGATCATCACGTAGAGCGAGAGCACCGCCACGAGGCCCAGGAACCAGCGGCTGCGCCGGCCGTAGGGCCGGCGCTGGAGCGTGTGGAGGAATGCGGTGTAGAAGCAGACGAGCGCCGCCAGCGTCAGCCAGAGCGCCGCCTTGAGCAGCCGCCGGTTGATCCCCGCCGGCAGGTAATAGGCGTAGTAGGAGGCGTGCGTCCAGTCGAGGAGCGCCGCGGCGGCGAGCGCGGCGGTGAGCCCCCACGGCAACAGGCGGCGCGCGCGCCCGGGCCGGCCCCAGGTCCAGGGGAACTGCGCCGCGAGCGACACGGCGCCGAGCAAGAGTCCATACTGGACGACCGCGCGCGCCAGCGGCCCGGCGCGGAAGGGGAGATAAGGGTTGAGGAAGAAGAGGAGCCCGGCCACCTGCGCCCCGGCCAGCGCCCCCGGCAGCATCCCGCAGCCCAAGATTTGAAGCCAAGCCCCTCTTCGCATGCGGTCGCTACCGGAAGGGAAGCTCCCTCCCCCGCGCAGCGGGGGAGGGCCAGGGAGGGGGTATCGAAGTCAATGCAGTAAGGCCGCCGGAGCCTCCCGTCCTCGCTGCACCGCGTCGCGCAGCGCCCCGCCGACGGTGCCTGCTATCCCTAGAGCTCTTCTCTAGAAAATAAAGATCGGCCGGTCCACCACGTGGTCGAACTTCCACTGGTACGAGTAGCCGGGGTACTCGAGCGGCACGGTGTAGTGCGCCTCCATCTTGATCCGGTCGCCGATCCGCTCGACGTGCACGCCCTCCTTGTCGAGCGGCAGCTCCAGCTCCCGCGCCCGCTCGAGGATCCGATGCTCGAGCTCCTCGGGCGTCGCCGAGGCGGAGAACTTCGACAGCTCCACCATGTGGTCGTAGAGCTCCGCGGTGCGGATCTTCACCGGGATCGCCTCCCAGCCGATCATCAAGGCGACCGCCAGCACCAACAGCCAGACGATGCAACCGAGGTTGCCGTCCCCCCGTTCGGCGGACTTGCGCGGCATGGGCTGGCCCTCCTTGGTGCCTGCGAAGTCTAGCTCAGCGCACGATCTCGAAGGTGCGCTCCCAGCGCGTCGCGCTCGCGAAGTGGCGGGCAAGCCGCCCGAGCTGGCGGAGCTTGCCGGCGAGACCGGGCCACTCGTAGGTCTCTCCCCCCTCGGAGGTGGACCAATAGACCATGAAGGCGCGCCCCTTGACGTGGCTCTCCGGCACCGGGCCCCAGACCCGCGAGTCGCGCGAGTTGTCCCGGTTGTCGCCGAGGCAGAAGTAGTGCGCCGGCGGCACCACGTAGGGGCCGAAGTTGTCGCGGACGCTCCAGGCCTCGAGCGCCGGGCTGCGCGGGAAGGTGCGCTCGTCGGCGTGGTAGGTGTAGCCCTCCTCCGCCACCGCCCGGCCGTTCAGGTAGAGCTGCTTGTCGACGATCTCGACGGTGTCCCCGGGCAGCCCGACGCAACGCTTGATGAAGTCGCGCGCCGGGTCCTCAGGGTACTTGAAGACCACGACGTCGCCCCGGCGGACCGGCCGCAGCGGCAGGAGCCGGCGCTCGAGCCCGGTCCGCGCCTCGCCATAGATGAACTTGTTGACCAGGATGTGGTCGCCGACGAGGAGGTTCTCCTCCATCGAGCCGGTGGGGATCTTGAACGCCTGCACCACGTAGGTGCGCGCGAAGGTGGCGAAGAGCACCGCGACGAGCAGCGCCTCCAGGATCTCGCGGAGGAACGGCTTCTCCGTGGCCATGCGCTGCGGCGGGCGGCGGCGGGCGGCGGGACTAGCGGACGAGGTGGAAGGTGCGGTCCCAGCGCGTCTTGGTGAAGAAGCCGACGGCGGTCTTGCCGAGGCGCCCCAGCTCGTCGAGCCAGCCGGCGAAGCGCCCGTCCGAGGTGCCGCCGCCGTAGGACCAGTAGACGAGCTGCGCCCGCCCCTTGACCAGGTGCGCCGGCAGCGGCCCCCAGAAGCGCGAGTCGAGCGACTGGTCGCGGTTGTCGCCGGCGCAGAAGTAGTGCGCGGGCGGAACGGTAAAGGGCCCGAACTGGTCGCGGATCCTCCCCTGGAGATCGGAGAACGGCTGGTCGGCGTAGACGCGGTAGTCGCGCTGCTGGGTGTAGGAGTCGTCCTCCACGCGCTTGCCGTTGATGTGGAGCTCCTTGTCGACGAAGTCGATCTTGTCGCCGGGGAGGCCGACGCAGCGCTTGACCACGTCGACCGTGGGGTCCTGCGGCGAGCGGAAGATGACGATGTCGCCGCGCCGGATCGCGCGCGCGGGCAGGAGCTTCCGCTCGAGCGCGCTGCGCGCCGGGCCGTAGATGTAGCGGTTGACGAAGAGGTGGTCGCCGATGAGGAGCGTGTCCTCCATCGAGCTCGACGGGATGTAGAAGGTCTGCACCACGAAGACGTTGGTGAAGCGCAGGAAGATGGCGGCGATGATCAACGCCTCCAGCCACTCCCGCGGAACCGAGCGCTCGTGCTTCATCGGCGGGTGAATCTATCCCAGGGCCCGCAAGGGATTTGGCGCCCGTCCAGTTCCCAGGCGCCCTCGCGCTCTCCCTCGTCGCGAGCGCCGTCCAGATCCTTGGCGCTCCCGGTTCTGGCCGCGGTTTCCGGCTAAGACCATAACTTCACCCACATCAATAAGTTACCCGCTGCTGCCTCACCTGGCAGCGGACTTGATCCTGCGCCGCCGCCAACGACCGGAGAGGAGGTGCGGAGACCCGGACGGACGCGACGACGCCAGCCAGCGCAGGAAGGAACGTACGACGCAGCACGCGACGCAAATCAGCCAGTCGAACCGACAACTCTCGACCTCTACGGAAAGGACGACCTATGCGGAACGCTTCACGATGGGCCGCGGCCCTGGCCCTCTTCGCCATCCTGCTCGGCGCCGTGCCGGCGGCGCACGCCGCCGAGACCGCCAAGCGCGGCGTCGTCAACATCAACAGCGCCGAGGCGGCGCAGCTCGCGCTGCTGCCCCGCGTCGGCCCCTCGGTCGCCGGGCGGATCGTCGAGTACCGCAAGAAGAACGGCCCGTTCAAGGCGACCGAGGACCTGATGCTGGTGCGCGGCATCGGCGAGCGCACCTTCGCTCTCCTCAAGCCCTACGTGACGACCTCCGGGCAGACGACGCTGACCGAGAAGGTGAGCGTCCCGCGCGGGGCCGCCAAGCAGGGTTCCCGCTAAGGCGTCCACTTCCGGCGGGGCGGCGCTCGCGCGCCGTCCCGCCCCCTCCCGCCGGAGACTCGCCATGCGCTCGCGCCAACGCGGCTACACCCTGGTCGAGCTGCTCGTCGCCTCGAGCCTGCTGCTCGGGCTGCTCCTCATGGCCGCGCCGCCGCTGCTCGAGGCCACCGCGGCGCTCCGTCTCGAGGTGGCCGCCGCCGAGCTCGTGGGCACTCTCCGCCTGGCGCGCTCGGCCGCCGTGCGCTGGGACACCAACGCCGCGGTGAAGTTCCGGCCGCGTCCGGACGGCACGGTCACCTTCGCGCTCTACCGCGACGGCGACGGCGACGGGGTGCTCAACGCGGACATCGCCGCCGGCGTCGACCCCGAGCTGGCGCCGCCGCGGCCGCTCGCCCACTTCGGGCCGCGTCTCTGGTTCGGCTTCCCGGCCGGGCCGCCGCCGCCCGATCCCGGCGATCCTCGCGGCCGCCTCGCCGGCGATCCGGTGCGCTTCAACCGCTCGGACCTCGCCTCCTTCGGGCCGCTCGGCACCTCGACCCCGGGCTCGCTCTACCTCACGGACGGCAAGCGCTTGGTGGCGGTGCGGGTCTTCGGCCGCACCGGCAAGGTGCGCGTCCTCGCCTACGATGCCGAGACCCGGAGTTGGCGCTGACGGGCGCAGCGCCCGCGTTGACTCCCCGCCGGGGCTTGGGTACTTTTGGCTCTCGTGGCCGGAATCGTGATCGTCACCACCGTCGGCACCGAGGAGCAGGCCAACCTCCTCGCCCGCGAGATCGTCGGCCGCCGCCAGGCCGCCTGCGTCAACATCCTTCCCGGCGTCCGCTCGATCTACCGCTGGGGAGGGAAGATCTGCAAGGACGGCGAGCTGATGCTCGTCATCAAGACCCTGGACGCGGAGTTCGAGGCGGTGGAGGCGACCATCCGCGAGCTGCACAGCTACGAGCTGCCGGAGATCCTCGCCTTCCAGGTGACGCGCGGCGAGTCGAACTTCCTCGACTGGATGGCGGCGAGCGTCGACAAGGAGGCCGAGTTCTCCGACGAGGAGGTCGACGAGCTGTCCTACGCCGGCGACCCCGACGGCGCGGACTTCTGAGGCACGCGAGCGGAAGAGCCCGGCGCGAAAGCCTTCGCGCCTAGCGCGCCGCCGTCGCGAGGCGCGCGGTCGGCACGCCCGCGAGCGCCTGGTCGAGGTCGGCGAGCAGGTCCTCGACGTCCTCGATCCCCACCGACAGCCGCACCAGCCCGTCCGTCAGCCCCAGCTCGGCCCGCCGCTCTTCCGGGATCGAGGCGTGGGTCATCGACGCCGGGTGCGAGGCCAGGCTCTCGACGCCGCCCAGGCTCTCGGCGAGGCTCCACACCCGCAACCGGTCGAGCATCGCCTTGGCCGCCTCGTAGCCGCCGAGGTCGATCGTCAGGATCGAGCCGAAGCCGCGCGCCTGCCGCTTCTGCACGGCATGGCCGGGATGGTCCGGGAGCCCCGGATAGAGCACCCGCCGCACCCTGCCGTGCTGCACCAGGAAGTCCGCCACAGCGCGCGCGTTCGCCTGGTGCCGGTCCATGCGCACCGCCAGCGTCTTGACCCCGCGCAGGTGGAGGAAGGCGTCGAAGGGCGAGAGGACCGCCCCCGCCGACTTCTGCACCAGCGCGAACCACTCGGCGTCCTCGGCGCGGGTCGAGACCAGGACGCCGCCGAGCGAGTCGCTGTGCCCGTTGAGGAACTTGGTCCCGGAATGGACGACGAAGTCGGCGCCGAGGTCGATCGGCCGCTGGAGATAGGGCGACAGGAACGTGTTGTCCACCGCCAGCACGGCGCCGCGCGCGTGGGCGAGCTCGGCGGCGGCGGCGAGGTCGGTGACGTCCATGAGCGGGTTGGTCGGCGTCTCGACGTAGAGCATGCGGGTGGCGGGCGTGAACGCGTGCTCGACCGCCGCCAGGTCGCTGGTGTCGACCCAGGAGAAGCGCAGGTCGTAGCGCTCGAGGACGCGGCTCAGGTAGCGGTAGGTCCCGCCGTACGTGGTGTGCGAGACGACGGCGTGGTCGCCGGCCTTGAGCAGAGTCATCAGGCAGGCGATCGCCGACATGCCGGAGGCGAAGGCGTGAGCCGCGAGGCCCCCCTCGAGCGCGGCGATGTTCTGCTCGAAGGCCGTGCGGGTCGGGTTCTGCACCCGCGCGTACTCGAAGCCCTTGTGGCGCCCGAGCTCGTCGTGGACGTAGGTCGAGGTGGCGTAGATCGGCACGGTCACGGAGCCCGTCGTGGGGTCCGGGGGCTGGCCGGCGTGGATGGCGCGGGTCGAGAAGCCGAGGTGCTTGGGGTCGCCTTTCATTTGGGCCATAGGATAGCGCGCGCCATGAGCGAGGAGTTCTCGCCGCTCCGCTGGGACGAGGCCGCGGGCGCGCTCCTGCTGCTCGACCAGACGCGGCTCCCGGGCGAAGAGGTCTGGCTCCGCTGCACCCGTGCCGAGGAGGTGGCCGGCGCGATCCGCCGCCTCGCGGTGCGCGGCGCGCCCGCGCTCGGCGTCGCCGCCGCCTTCGGCCTGGCGCTCGGCGTGCGCGGCGCGCCGACGGAGCGGCTGGAGGAGCGCTTCGAGGAGACCGCGCGCCTCCTCGCGGCCACCCGCCCCACCGCGGTCAATCTGCGCTGGGCGATCGAGCGCGGGCGGCAGGTCTTCGCCGGGAGCGCCGGTGGCGGTCCCGGGCCTGCCTTCGCGGCGCTCCTCGCCTGGGCGTGCGCGGTGCACGCCGAGGACATCGCCACGAACCGGCGCATGGGCGAGCACGGCGCGGCGCTCTTCGCTCCCGGCGACCGCGTGCTCACCCACTGCAACGCCGGCGCGCTCGCCACCGCGGGCTACGGCACGGCGCTCGGGGTGATCCGCTCCTCGTTCGCGCAGGGCAAGGTGGACCTGGTCTGGGTCGACGAGACGCGGCCGCTCCTCCAGGGCGCGCGCCTGACGGCGTGGGAGCTCAAGCGGCTCGGGATCCCGTTCCGGCTGGTCACCGACGCGAGCGCCGGCACTCTCTTGGCGCAGGGCCTGGTGGACCGCATCGTCGTCGGCGCCGACCGCATCGCCGCCAACGGCGACACCGCGAACAAGATCGGCACCTACCCCCTCGCCGTCCTGGCCCAGCGCCACGGCGTCCCCTTCTATGTCGCCGCGCCGCTCTCGACGATCGATCCCGAGACGCCGAACGGCGCCGCGATTCCGATCGAAGAGCGCGCCGGCGAGGAAGTGACGCAGGTTGCGGGGACGCTGGTCGCCCCGGCGGAGACGGCGGTGGTCAACTACGCCTTCGACGTCACGCCCGCCGAGCTGATCGCGGCCATCGTGACCGAAGCCGGCGTCCTGCGGCAGCCTTACGCGGAGAGCATCGCGCGGGCGCTGTCAGAGGAGACGTGAACCACCCGTCGAACGGACCCGCGTTGACGAGCCCTAGGGCTCGCGACGCCGAGCGCAGCGTGCGACCTCGTCTCATGTTCAACCATGGCGAGAGGCCTACAACCCGTGGAATCCTGTCCTCGGTCGGACACGGATGCGCTCGCGAACGCGCGCGCTAATCCTCTCGTATAGGTTGACTCCTTCTGAATGCTCGATCACGACTACCACGGCGTATCGCTGAGGTGCATGCTCGGCGCGGGCCCATTTCTTCTCGCATCGAACGACGCCGTAATATGTGTCGCCGTAGTCCGTCGAGGGCCTCCTCTTCATTGTAAAGGTAGCCCTTTGTAGGGTTCCGCCTTCTCTAACAGTCGGCTTGGGTTCCATCGGACAGTCAAAACTTGTAGACGTGAGTCGATCCACTTCTGGCTCTTCTCGGCCTCGTTGGCGGAATGCTTCGACGACTTCGTCCACAGATCTGCCGCGGATCAAGCGGAATGACATCTTTACCCCAAGGTAGTCGAACCGCGTATGGCGTACCGGCGGATCATACGCAAGCGCCACGGTGATTTGTCGCGTGCCGTTCTCTTGAACGAACTCTTCGGGAATCGGTACCTCGTATATGTGAAAGTTGTCCAAGGCGATATTCGATTCCGCGTAGAGAACGACCCTCGATTCGTCTGACGCCCGAGCGAGCTCGAGATCTGGCCGCCCGTAACCGCAGACCCGGAGTACGGCGCCAGGCCCCAATGGTCGGAGAGCAGTTTCTGAGGCATTTGGCACGCGTGCTGATGAGGCAAGAAGTGCCCGTATAAGATTCGCCGAAGCGTTTGGAAACGACTCATACAGTCGAGCAGCTGAATGCGCTACCTTCGGAGCGGCCAAGGACGTTCCGACATCTGTCGTGAAGAGCCGTGCGAGATACTCTCGGTTCATTGAGACAACCGAGAGCTCTCGGACCTCCCTCACCCTGCGTAACACACCGTCGTAAGCTATGTTGCCGCCGACCTCACAAAGCTCCGGCTTGATGGCATCGCCGAGCCCGGGTCCGGATCGGGTAAACGGGGAGGGCTCATGCTCCTGCGCGATCGGTCGGAACGCCACACTCGCTCCACTTGAGCCTGCGGGCACATTCGCCGTGTGTGAAAAGGCCCCAACGGTTAAGACGATCGAGCCCGTTGCTGGCTCAATAATCCTCGCGGCGTCCCTGAGCAAGTAAGTCGGATAGTCCTGAAGGTGGCCGTCGGGCGAGTTCCCGTCACCGGGATCATGCGTGTAGTTCCCGGCTGAGACGACGACGACGACATCGAGCTCCCGCGCCAGGGTGTCGAGAATCGACGCCCACGGGCTCACTTTCCCTCCTTGGTATGGCAACCGATCATCGCCTAGCGACGCGTTGAAGACGCGGCAGCCGTACGTCTCACGGAAGTACTGAATCGCCTCCCGCATCTGAGTCGTAATGAGGCGCTCCTCATCGAACCGGCAGTCGTTGTTGAGCACACGCGCGCTGAACAGAGTGAGCCGGGGCGCGAACGACCTCGATGCGATGCACTCCTCGACGTTGCCGTATAGAGCCAGGCCGGCAACCATGGTTCCATGACCGTGACCATCCGACGCGTCTTCCCACGCCCGCGGTACGCTGGTGGCCTCGCCGACCGCCGGTCCGATAAGGGGGTGTTGCAGCACTCAAGCCACTGTCGAGAACGGCAACGCCAGGTGCGCCAGCTTCTGGAACTGGGGTTTCCGGAAAGTCCTCGAGCCCTAGATCGAGCAGTTGGCTGACGGTAAGCGTCGGCGTCGGGGGTAGGTCAACCTTCGCTACATAGTCAACCGTCAGGAGGTCCTTAATGACTCTGCCGATGCAGTGAGCTCGGAGGAGAACTAGGCTCTCACCCACGTAATCATCTGAGACCCGTCCGCCCCCTTGTTCTATGAACCGTCGGAGCTCTGCGACGTTGTTCCGGTTTGCATCTCGGCTTCCGAGGTCCCATAGCTCCACGTCCGCGACGTACTGCTTTAGCTCTTCTACCTCCTCTAGGCTTGTAACTCCCTCGGCACGAAGCAACCGTCCGATGCGATCCTCAGGGCGGACCTCGCCGATCTCGTCAATCGACGCAAACATCTGTTGATGCGGGGCACCCTTCTGTTCGGGAGGAGGCCCCAGTTGATATTCGCTAAGGCGCCGCTTAAACTCGGAGAGTTCGACGTCCGAAGAGAACAAAACGAGCGTCTTGTTCTCGTCGATACTCAGGAGAACTAGCCCGCTACGCTCCCACGCATCCTCATCTACTCCGGCTTGGGCATTGAGCTGAATTCGAAGGATGAGGCTCGGGTCAATTCCCTTTGGTCTGGAGCGGGCGCGGAACTCTGATAAAACCCCCTCCAACTCCTCGCTAAGTGCTCGGCCGTGCGTGCCGTGATGTCGCTGGGGTATACGTCCGAACCCACTCTTCTTCCGTGGAAGATCGAACTCGGCCCGTGGCAGGACGAGATGTGGAAGATTCGGCATTCCCTCCGCCGCGCCAGTTCCTACAAGTCGCCTCGCCTAGTTGCACTATTTGTGATCGCAAGCCGCGCACGCTGCTGCTTCACAGCTTCGCCGAATGCCTCTTGATCAACGGAGTCCTTACCCTGAAGGATTGCTGCCTTGATGGCGTCGAAGCACACTCGCTCAACATCCGCATGGCTCATGCCCTTGAGCCAAGACGCTGCCGCGCTAAGATCGAACCCCTCTCGCGGGAAGTTCCGGAGCTTCATGGTAAGGAGCAAGCGAATCTCGTGGAGCGTTGGGTGTCGGAACATAATGATTTCGTCAAAGCGGCGCCACAGAGCGGGATCCAATAGTTGCTCATGATTCGTGGCCGCTATCAATATACTAGGAGCGGTGAATCGATCGAGCATTTGAAGGAAACTATTGATGACCCGTTTTAGTTCGCCATGCTCGGTCGCGTCGGTTCTCGCCTTCCCGATTGCGTCGAACTCGTCAAACAGTACTACCCAGCGTCCGGACGCGGCATATTCGAACACTTTGCGGAGATTTGCGGCCGTCTCTCCCAAATAAGAAGAGACGATGGCATCGAAGCGGGTGTACAGAAGCGGGAGCCCCAGCTCTGAAGCGATAATTTCCGAACAAAGCGTCTTGCCACACCCGGGTGGGCCACAAAACAAGAGCTTAGTCGACGGCTGAAGTCCATGCATTCGAAGGAGCTCGGCCTTTCGATATTCTTGGAGCACGCGCGCGACGATCGCAGCGCTCTCTTTTGAAAGGAGAATGTCTTCGATCTGACGCTGGGGTTGCCAGACATCGACCAGCCGGGTCTGACGTTCTCGGTCCTTGGGAATCACGTCGTTGTGCGTTAGTGTGGCCGGTGGTCTCCTAAGGAAGCTTGGCCCACCATTCTCTAGAATCCGCATGAGGTCTTGCGCCAGCCGGTGATTGTTCTTTTTCTCTTCCTCCGCAATCACCTCTAGCGCGACAGCACGGAATGCGTCATCGTCCTGCCGTCGTTGGCTCAGGAATAGTTTTCGAAGAAGTTCACCGCGCGCCATCGTCGGCTCCCTCATACGGAGTACCGCTTGAGGTCCTATCGCAAACCGCGCAGACCTCCCTTCCCTGCGCCTGCTCGATGACGATGCCGATCGCGATAGCCGAGGTCTCTAAGCACGGCCGTCGCATCTCGGGGACCGTGTCGCGGTACGGCAAAACGAGAGCGCTAAGTCGCTTGACCGCCTGCAGCGCAAGCGCGCGTTGACGCTCTGGTTGGATCCCGTTGCCCTCCTCGGCATCAGGAGGCTCGTGGCTGAGGGCGAACCAAGGCAGAGTCTGCTGGGCGATGGTGGCTGTGGTGGTTAGCTGCTCCGTACCATTGGGTCGGGATACGAGCTTCCCTTGAAGTGACTTACTCTTCAAGACCCACGTAGCTACGCAGGGCACGGCGGACGATCTCAGCTCTTGACGTGCGCTCTCCCCCCGCTCTCCGCTCCAAGGCCTCGGCCCTATCCGCATGGAGATAGGCCACTTCCCGAATCGGCCCATTGCCTGGTGCGACGCTCTCCGGCGCGCGCGTCCTTCCGGGGTGTCATCGCTCCTAGAGAATACAGAATCGCAGCCCTATATTGGTCACGTCGGCGTCGAACAGGGGGGCGAGATCGTCGCCCCTGAGTCCAGGGAAGCGCTCCTGACGCTCACGCAGGCGACCGAGCTGGGGTGCCAAGCCGCCGCAGCCGCGAACTCAACCACTTCTGAGGGGTGGGCGACGAACTCCTGCGCTGACCCGGTTTGGCATGCCGGGCGGGCCACCGACATCTCCGCCTGCATCCTGGTAGGGTGCTCGCGGTATCGTCGGCTTGCTAGGGCCCAACTCCCAGTCCGCAATCTGAGAACGATGTAACGAAGCTCCAACGCCGTGGCAGGCGTCACGGCCGCCGGAAGGAAGAGAAAACTCGCGAGATCCTGCGCAACGGGCCGGAGAGGAAAGCGTCGCCCGGCCGCCGCTCGGCTCGCGGGTCGCTGCCCGCTTCGCCCGCGTCGGGCTGGCGCAAGACATTCCCGAGCTGCGCGGCCAACCGGCCCGCCCGGTCGATTTCGAGTCGTGACGCCGCCGGCCTCAGCTGTGAGGAGGCGCCCTCGATCCCGTGCAAGAGGGTCGCCGTCAGTCACTCCTGGTCAGCCGCCGCCGATCGGACAGGCCGCGGACACCCGGGGTGGAAGTGAAGCGAGGCGCCATCGCGGCTGCGGAAGGCGCTTTGCGCCGCTGGCTGGATGAGCTGATGCGCAGGGATTGTGCCCGCGAACTTCACGGCCCAGGAGGTAGAAGCTCAGAAAGAGGGAAGGAATGGTGGAGGCGGTGGGAGTCGAACCCACGTCCGAGAAACGCGCCCCGGCGGCTTATACGTGCGTAGCCTTCTCTTTCGAATCTTGCCGGCCACGTTGGCGGGAGAAGGCACCTGGCGTGGCGGCCAGCCTCGCTAGATCTCGGAGGTCCACGCGAGGCGGCTGGGACCTCCTTGGTCCGCTGCAGTTGCGCCCCGCGAGAGGCCACGGACCGAGCCTCGGGCAGGACGTCACGACCTAGTTCTTAGGCCGCGAGGGCGAAGTTGTCGTTCGCAGTTACTAGATTCCGTTTTAACGAGCAGAAACTCGGCACGCGGCCTCCAGACCGCTCTTGTTCCCCGTCGAAACCGGTACGCCCCCCAGTTGTGAAAGAACCGCTCGGAGTATAACCCCCGAGCTAGGGGGGGCCATTCCCCTCCGCCTCGGCGGCGAGCTGCGCCAGGAACTCCTCGGGGCCCGCCGTCGTCAGCCGCGAGACGATCAGGAACCAACCGCCCAAGGCGAGCGCCAAGCCGAGCGGCGCGGCCGCCAGGAGCCGCGGGAAGAGCGGCCAGAGGACGGCGACGGCGCTGCCGGCGAGGGCGAGCAGCAGGACGACCACGGCCGGAGTGTGGAGGCGGTACTCGCTCTCTTCGACGGCGAGGACGACGCGCGATCCGCCGGCCTCCGGCGCCACCGTCACCCGGGCGCGCGCCCAGCCGCGGCGCAGCCCGGCGGTGACCGGCAGAGTGAGATGGCCGCCGTCGCCGGCGGGCTCGAGCTCGGCGCCCCACTCCTCCGCCGTCCGCGCGAGGGCGGCGAGCGCCGCGGCGCGATCGAGCGGCAGCTCGATCGCGTGCTCGCGCCCGGCCGCCGCCACGCCCCGAAGCGCCGCGCCTAGGCCGCCTTCTCGACCGCCAGGTCGTCGAAGAAGTCTTCGACGGCGGCCAGGAAGCTCGGCACGTCGGGGAGCTGGTTGATGGCCTGGCGGAGCTGCCGCCCGTGCGGCAGGCCGTGGGTGTACCAGCCGGTGAACTTGCGCAGCTTGTGCAGCGCGTAGGTCGAGGGCTCGCGCGCCGCCACCAGCCGGAAGTGGGCGAGGATCAGCTCGCGCCGGTCGTCGAGGGTCGGCTCGGTGAACCGCCCGCCCGACATGCGGGCGGCGATCTGGCGGAAGAGCCAGGGGTTGCGCGTCGCGCCGCGGCCGATCATCACGCCGTCGCAGCCGGTCTGCTCGAGCATACGAAGCGCGTCCTCCGGCTCGCGCACGTCGCCGTTGCCGATCACCGGAACGCCGAGCGTCTCCTTGAGCCGGGCCAGGTGGCTCCAGTCGGCCTCGCCGTCGAACATCTGCCGCGCCGTCCGCGCGTGCATCGCCACGGCGGCCGCGCCCTCGGCCTCGCAGACCCGGCCGAGCTCGAGATAGTTGCGGCGGCCGTCGTCGAGGCCGAGCCGGAACTTGACCGTCACCGGCATCGAGACCGCCCGCTTGACCTCGCGCACGATGCGGCCGGCGAGGTCGAGGTCGCCCATGAGCGCCGCGCCGGCGCACCCCTTGAGCACCTTGTTTGCGGGGCACCCCATGTTGATGTCGCAGACGTCGGCCCCGAGCTCCTCGACGACGCGCGCGGCCTCGGCCATGGTGGCGGCGTCGGAGCCGTAGATCTGGATCGCCAGCGGGCGTTCCTCCGCGCTGAAGAACATCAGCTCGCGCGTCTTGCGGTTGCCGTGGACGATGGCCTTCGAGGAGATGAACTCCATCGCCACGACGCCGACGCCGCCGATCCGCCGCACGATCAGGCGGAAGTCGCGGTCGGTGACGCCCGCCATCGGGGCGAGGAACAGGGGCGGGTCGACCGCCACGGGGCCCAGGTGCAGCATCGCCTTGATTCTAACGTCTTGGCGCTTAAGGGGATTTCCGGCGCGCCGAGCGGCGGACGAGCCAGGCGAGGAGCATGCCGATGATCCCCCACTGGAGCCCGCCCAGGAGGAGGCTGGCGGTGAGGAAGCGCTCGTCGGAGAACCCGAGGAAGACGAGCGAGACCGGGAAGTCCGCCCAGACCAGGACGTTGGCGCGCCCGAAGGCGCCCCAGCTCCGCCAGACCCAGAGCGCGGTCAGCGTGTGCAGCAGGACCGCCGCGAAGGCGGCCGCCGTCGCCGTCCCTTTGCCCGCTGCCGGTGCCGTGCCGTGCGTCGCCACCACCTCGCCTCCTCGCCTCGTGCCGCGGAGAGCATAGCCTCAGGCGCGAGCCTTCGCGCCGGGCTCCAGTCCGTCGCGCGGTATCATCCCGGCGCCGTGGCCGCCCCGTCGCCTTCGCTCCACAGCGGCACCGCGGCGCTGCGCGTGGACCTGGCGGCCGCGGGACTCCTGCCGCCCCTCCCGCGGGCCTGGCTGGAAGGGCGGGACCTCGATCTCCTGGCGCCGCTGCGGCTGGCGCTCCCCGGCGCGCCGCCCCCCCTCCCGCCGCTCCCCGGCGCCCCCGTCCTGGCCGCCCGGCGCGCGCTCGCCGACGCGCTCTCCCTCGCCAACCGCGGCTACGGCCACCCGGACGCGGACCGCCTGGCCGCGCGGCTCGCCGACCCCGCCACCCGCGTCGTCGTCGGCGGCCAGCAGCCGGGGCTCTTCGGCGGGCCGCTCTACACCCTCGTCAAGGCGGTCGCGCTCGGCCGCTGGGCGGCGGCGCTGGAGGCGCAGGGGGAGCCGGCGGTGGCGGTCTTCTGGGTGGCGACCGAGGACCACGATTGGCGGGAGCTCGCCGCCGCCGCCTTCCCCACGCCCGAAGGCGTGCGCGCTTTCGACCTCGGCCCCGACCCCGAGCCGCTGGTGCCGATCGGGATGCGCACCTTCGGGCCGGAGGTCGAGGCGGTGCTGGAGGCCCTGCGCGCGGCGATACCGGGCGAGCGCTACGCCGCCTGGCTCGCGACGCTTGCCCGCTGGTACCGCCCGGACGCCCGCTTCGGCGAGGCCTTCTGCCGCCTCCTCGCCCATCTCCTCGGCGCCCGCTGTCCTCTCCTCCTCGACGCCATGCTGCCGCCCCTCAAGGAGGCTCAGCGCCCGGTGCTCGAGCGCCTGGTCGAGCGCCGCGACGCCGTCGAGGCGGCGTTCGTCCGCGCCGACGCCGCGATCTCCGGCCGCGGGCATCCGCTCCAGGTCGCCGCGCGGCCCGGGGAGGCGCCGCTCTTCCTCATCGGCCGCGAGGGGCGCCGGCGCGTCGAGTGGCGGGACGGCGGCTTCGTGCTGCGCGGCGTCCCGGGCGCCGAGCCGCTGCCGATCGCGGAGCTGCTCGAGACGATCGCGCAGAACCCCGGCGCGGTGAGCCCCGGCGTGCGCGCGCGTTCGGTGGTGCAGGACGCGGTCCTCGGCACCGCGCTCCAGGTCCTGGGGCCGGCCGAGCTCTCCTACATGGCGCAGGCGGCGGGGCTCTACGAGGTGCTGGAGCTCGAGGCGCCGGCGGTGGCGCTACGGCCGCAGGCGGTGGTGCTCGAGCCGCGGCAGGCCGCGCGCCTGGAGGAGGAGGGGCTAGCCCTCGCCGACCTCCTCGGCCCCGTGGAGCGGCTCGAGCGCCGCCTCGCCGAGGACGCCGGCGGCGACGTCACCGCCGCCGCGCGCCGGCGAATCGAGGAGACGCTCGACGGGCTGCGCGCGCCGGTCGTGGCGCTCGACCCCAGCCTCGAGCGGCCCTGGGAGAAGGCGCGCGAGCAGGTGCTGAAGGGTCTCGACCTCCTCGGCTCCCGCGTCGTGGCGGCCGCGGCGCGCCGCGACGAGGTGCGCCGGCGCCGGATCGAGCAGCTCCGCGAGGCGGTGCTGCCGCTCGGCAAGCTCCAGGAGCGCGTCGTCTCGACCGCCCACTTCCCCGGCAAGCACGGCGACGCCTTCGCCGCCGCGCTCTGGGAGCAGTTGGAGCTCGAGCCGCGGGAGCTGCAGGCGGTGGTGCCGGACGGGGACGGCGGCGCGTGAGCCCGGTCGACGTCCTGGCGATCGGCTCCCATCCCGACGACGTCGAGCTCGGCTGCGGCGGCACGCTCGCCCTCCTGGCGCGGCAGGGGCGGCGGGTCGGCATCCTCCACCTGACCCGCGGCGAGGCCGGGACGCGCGGCAGCGAGCGCGAGCGGCGAGAGGAGGCCGAGGCGGCGGCGGCGGTGCTCGGCGCCACGGAGCTCGCCTTCCTCGACTGCGGCGACGGCGCCTTTCGCTCCGGTCCGGCCGAGGAGGAGGCGCTGATCGCTGCGCTCCGCCGCCTGCGGCCCGAGGTCGTGCTGGGGCCCACGCCGGTCGACCGCCACCCCGACCACCGGCGCGCGCACGAGCTGGTCGCCGCCGCCTGCTTCTACGCCGGCCTCGCGGCGCGCGCCCCCCAGGGCGGGAAACCTCACCGCCCGGCGGCCGTTTACTCCTTCATGCAGCACGACCCCTTCGAGCCCGCCTTCGTCGTCGACGTCACCGCGACCTGGGAGACCAAGCTCGCCGCCCTCCGCGCCTACCGCACGCAGCTCTATCAGGGAGACGAGGAGCCCGAGGATGGCCCCGTGACCAAGGTCTCGACCCGCGAGTTCTGGCGCATGATCGAGGGACGGGCGCGGCACTTCGGGGCGCTCGTCGGCGCCGAGCTCGGCGAGCCCTTCGCCTCCCGCTACCCGCTCGCGGTGGCCGACCTCTTCGCCGTGCTGCCGGGAGGGGTGCGATGAAGGTCGGCGTCAGCTGCTACCCCACCTACGGCGGCTCGGGCGTCGTGGCGACCGAGCTGGCGATGGCGCTGGCCGAGGGCGGCGACGAGGCCCACGTCATCAGCTACGCGCTGCCGACGCGCCTCGCCCTGACCAGCCCGCGGCTCTTCTTCCACGAGGTCGTGGTGCCGCACTACCCGCTCTTCGAGTACCCGCCCTACACCATCGCGCTCGCCACCAAGATGGTGGAGGTGGCGCGCCACCAGCGGCTCGACCTCCTCCACGTCCACTACGCCGTGCCCAACGCCGTGTCCGCGGTCCTGGCGCGGCAGATTCTGGCGCCGCAGCCGCTGCCGGTCGTGACCACGCTCCACGGCACCGACATCACGCTCGTCGGCAACGACCCGAACTACGTCGAGACCACCCGCTTCGGCATCGAGCAGAGCGACGCCGTGACCGCCGTCTCCGAGGACCTGCGGCGGGTCACCATCGAGCGGCTGGGGATCAGGAACGGCATCGACGTCGTGCCCAACTTCATCGACCCCAAGCGCTACGACCAGGTGCGCGACAGCCCGGGCGCACGCCGCTGGGCGCAGCCCGGGGAGGACGTCCTGGTCCACGTCTCGAACTTCCGCCCGGTCAAGCGCGTGCAGGACGTGGTCGAGATCTTCCGCCGCGTCCGGCGGGAGGTGCCGGCGCGGCTGCTCATGGTCGGCGACGGCCCCGACCGCGCCAAGGTCGAGCAGATGTGCCGCCAGCACTGCATCTGCGACTCGATCGCCTTCGTCGGCAGCCTGCCGGTCATCGAGGAGGTGCTGGTCGGCGCCGACCTCTTCCTCCTCCCCTCCGAGAGCGAGTCGTTCGGGCTCGCCGCGCTCGAGGCGCTGGCCTGCGAGGTGCCGGTCGTGGCGACCGCCGTCGGCGGCATTCCGGAGGTGGTCGTCGACGGCGAGTGCGGCTACCTCTGCCCGGTGGGCGACGTCGACGGCATGGCCGAGGCCGCCCTGCGCCTGCTGCGCGACGAGCCGCTGCGCCGGGCTTTCGGCGCCGCGGGGCGCCGGCGCGCGGTCGAGGTCTTCGCGCAGGACCGGATCGTCGCCCGTTACCGCGCGATCTACGAGCGGGTCCTGGCCGCCGTCCCGGTATAGACTGCCGCGCGTCGTCCCACAGCAGCAGACGGAAAGGAGGAGGCCGCCTTGACCGAACCCCCGGTGCCGCCGACCCCGCCGCCGTACACCCCTTCGCCCCCGCCCCCGCCGTACGCGCCGACGCCGCCCCCCGCCGGCGGCACCGTCAGCCCCAACCGCAGCCTGATGATCGTCCTCGCCTATCTCGGCATCCTGGCGATCATCCCGCTGATCGCCGAGAAGGACGACCGCGAGGTGCAGTGGCACGCCAAGCACGGCCTCGTGCTGCTGGGGTTCTGGATCGTCGTCAGCATCGTCCTCTCCATGCTGACGAGCGTCATCGGCTTCGCCGATCCCAGCGGCTGCCTCGGCTGCTTCTGGTTCGGGCCGAGCTCGATCGTCGGCCTGGCGGCGGTGGTGATCCACGTCCTCTGCATCTTCAAGGGGATCAACGGCGAGCGCTTCATGATCCCCGGGCTCTCCCAGCTCGCGGACAAGTTCTAGGAGGCAACGGCGATGGCCACCGCGGCGCCCGACAAAGCCAGCAGCCAGGCGGTCACCTCCCTGATCTTGGGCATCCTCGGCATCCTCTGCTGCCCGATCTGCGGCCCGATCGCCTGGTACCTCGGCAACCAGGAGCTGCGCGCGGTCCGCGAGGGGCGCTCCTCGCCGGCGAGCCAGGGGATGGCCCAGGCGGGGCAGATCCTGGGCATCGTCGGCACCGTGCTCTTCGTGTTCACCCTGCTCTGGGTCTTCGCCTTCGGCGGGATGGCGATCGTCGGCGGCATCCTCGAGAGCATGAACTGAGCGGAGGCCGGTCGTGACGTCGGGGAAGGTGGCCGGCTGGGCGGCGGCCGGAGCGGGGGGCGCCCTGGGGGCGGTGCTGCTCGCCCACTGGAACCTCGAGACCGGCCTGCCGCCGCTCTGTCTGCTGCGCCGCGTCTTCGATCTCCCCTGCCCCGGCTGCGGCATGACGCGGGCGCTGGCGAGCCTCGTTCGCGGCGAGTGGTCCGCGGCGATGGCCCTCCACCCCTGGTCGCCGGTCGTCGCCGGACAGCTCGGGCTCGCCTGGCTGGCCTCGGGGATCGCGCTGGCGCGGCCGCTCCCCGGCTGGCCGGCGGTCCTCGCGCCGCTCTTCGGCGCCAACCTCGCGGCGCTCGCGGCGATCTGGGTGGGGCGGCTGGCGAGCGGCACCCTCCCCTTCTAGGGATGCCGCGCCCGCCGCGCACCGCCTCCTCGGTCGCCGCGATCCCCGGCGCCGTCTACTCCGCCCTCGCCGACCGCCTCGCCCGCCACCGCGGCGAGGTCTATCCGCTGCACGTCGGCGACACCTGGATGGAGCCCCCGGAAGGCTGCCGCATGGAGGACCTCACGGTCGCCGAGTACCCCGGCATGCACCGCTACGCCGCGCCGCAGGGGATGCCGCAGCTCCTCGACGCCGTGGCCGAGCGGCAGCGCGCGCGCACCGGCGTCGCGACCGGCCGCGACGACCTGCTGATCGCCGCCGGCGCCACCGGCGCGCTCGCGGCGGTGGCCGGCGCGATCCTCGAGCCGGGCGAGGAGGTCCTGCTGCTGGCGCCGCACTGGCCGCTGATCTCGGGGATCGTCCGCTCCTTCCACGGCCTGCCGGTCGAGGTGCCGTTCTTCGGCGTCGCCGACTCGCCGGAGTCGGCGGTCGAGGTGGCGCGGCGGCACCTCTCGCCGCGCGCCGTCGCCCTCTACCTCAACACGCCGAGCAACCCCACCGGACGGCTCATCCCCCGCCCCTGGATCGAGGCGCTCGTCGAGTGGGCCTGCCGCGAGAGCCTGTGGATCGTCTCCGACGAGGTCTACGAGGACTACGTCTTCGCCGGCGAGCACACCTACTGCCGGCCGCTCGCCCCGGAGCGGACCTTCGCCGCGCACTCCTTCTCGAAGGCCTACGGCATGGCCGGGAACCGCTGCGGCTACGTCGTCGGGCCGCGCGCGGTGATGGGCGAGCTGCGCAAGGTCGTCACCCACAGCTTCTACTCGACGCCGACCGCGTCGCAGATCGCCGCCTTGCGCGCGCTCGCCGGGCCGGGGGACGAGTGGGTCGCGGCGGCGCGCGAGCAGTACGCCGCGACCGGCGCGCGCACCGCGGCGCGGCTCGGCGTGGAACCGCCGCGCGGCAGCACCTTCCTGTTCCTGGACGTCGCCGAGCGGTTGGGCGAGCGCGGGCTGGAAGGGTTCCTCGAGGAGTGCGCCGAGCGCGGCCTCTTCCTCGCCCCGGGCCCCAGCTTCGGCCCCTACCCCACCCACATCCGCCTCTGCTTCACCGCCGCGCCGCCCGACGTCGTCGAGCGCGGCGTCGAAGTCCTCGCCGGGCTCCTCGGCCGCTAGAAGACCGGCCGGAGCTCCCCCTCTGGGCGGGAACGCAAGACTTGACGCTTCGGGGACTGGATCGTAGAGTCTGCGATCAATGCAGATACTCCAACGATCCAAGCGCTTCCGGCTCGGGCATCCCGCCCGGCACCGGTTCAAAGGAGAGTCGACATGCCCCAGCCCAGGAACAGTCCCCGCTTCCCTCCGCCGGGATCCGGATGATCCCCCCCGGGCACGGAGAGGCCGCTGCGGGAAGGGTGATGTCCCGGCCGCGCCTGGAGATGTCCTCCGGGAGCCTCGGAATGTCTTCCGAAGGCTCCGGGATCGATCCCGGAGCGCCGGGGATCGATCCCGGGGCACTGAGGATCCATCCCGAACGCCCGGGAATCGATCCTCAAGCCCTGGGAACCGATCCCGACGGCCCGAGAACCGATCCCGAAGGCCCGGGAATCGGTCCCGAGGCTCCGGGAATCGATCCTCAGGCTCCGGGGATCGATCCCGACGCCTCGGGAGCTCATTCCCCGCGCCCCGGAAGCGATCTCCAGCCGCTCGCAGGTGCCTTTCCGCCGCCCGGCGAGCGTCCCGAAGTGCCGGACCAACAACCTTCCACGAAAGGAGGACCGACGTGTCCACAACCCTAGGAGACAGGCTGAAGGCCTGGAGAACCCTCGAGGAGGGGCTGAAGCCCCGCCTCGAGGAGGTCCCTTTCCTCAAGGACGACCACACCGAGCTGGCCGCGCTCGTCGACCAGATCGACTCTCTGCTCACCCAGTCCGACGTGTACGAAGGCCGCCTCAGGGAAGCGGTCCGCCAGCGGGCGCTCGCCGAAGACCGGATCGCCGACCTCTACGGCCGCATGGTGTTCCGGCTCAAGGGCACCTACGGCAAGCGCGCCAACGTGCTCCACGAGCTCGGCCTCCGGCCCGACGCGCTGCCGGGGCCGCCGAGGAAGGAGGAACCGAAGCCGGCTCCCGCGCCGGCCGCCGCCGAGGAGCCGACCCGCGAGTCGACCTGACGGCAGAAAACAACGGCCGCCGGCGGAGATCTGACCTCCGCCGGCGGCGCACCGCCCTCCCTCAACGCGCCGCGTCGAACGAGAGCACCATGGACGGTAGCATCGTCCCTATGGACAAGGTCAACCTCGCCGAAAAGCTGGACCTCATCCGCAAGCACTGGACACCGCAGATCGTCGCCGAGCTGAACGGGCAGGAGGTCAAGCTCGTTAAGCTCCAGGGAGAGTTCGTCTGGCACCATCACGAGCGCGAGGACGAGCTGTTCCTCGTGCTCAAGGGGCGGCTGCGGATGGAGCTGCGGGAGGAGACGCTAGTACTCGGGCCGGGTGAGCTGGTCGTCGTGCCGCGCGGGGTGGAGCACCGGCCCTGCGCCGACGAGGAGGTGGAGCTCCTGCTCTTCGAGCCGGCAAGCACGCTCAACACCGGCAACGTGGTCGACGAGCGGACGGTGCGCGAGCCGGAGCGGATCTGAACGAAGGCGGAAAGGGTTAGCTGTCTTGCCCCTTCTCTCGGGGTTCTCGCCTAGCCTGAACAGCCCCTGCCAACTCCGATTCCTCTGTGGTAGCCGGAACAGCCAATCCTGTGGTTGGCAACATTACCCAAGCACCGATGAACAGGAGCGGAAGGAAGAAGGGTACAGACCATCCCGTCAAATTCGTCCAGGTTCGGAGGCCCTGCGTGAAGTGCTCATCCCCGAGCTGCGCCGTCAGAGAGATACTTGCACCGAGCGCTGCAATGATGCCCAGCCATATGAGGAACGCTGACGCGGCGCCGAGCGAGACCGCAACCTTCGCTACCCGCTCCTTTATGTGCTTTTGGAGGCTGGCACTAAGGACCGCTCCGTAGCCAGCGAAAAGAAGGCTCTGCGAAGCGAGAAGCCAATTTAGGCGCTGATTGATAAGTTCGTTCTCATATATGCGCCGATCGAGATACTCCTGTTTCTCGAGTGTCCCCGCTTTAGGCTGCCGGGCGCAAGCGATGCACGGAACCGACAGCATAGCTAAGAGGATTAGCGCCATAGAGAGCTGGTGGGTGAGGCGTGGCATGACCCATTCCCCTCCGGATCGGACTCCGCCGGCGGCGCACTTCCTCCTCCAACTCGCCGCGTCGATGAGAGCACCATGGACGGTACCATCAAACTGGCTCTCGTCGAGCAGCCAGGCAGGCCGGGAGAAGGGCCGTGGCGACGATCAGGCGGTCGGCCGGGTCGGCGTGCAGGTGGCCGGGAGGCTGTTCGCTCGCGCGAGCAGAATCAGCGCGAGGTTTCCCAGATTTCGACGCCGACCGGCTCTAGCGGGTCGTCGTAACGCAATACGCTGCCGCGTAGCGATTCCAGGACGGCGGCTGGGTCTTCGGTGTACGGCACGACCTTCAGCACCGGCCGCCCGTGGTCAGTGATGACCAGCTCCTTGCCGGACTTCTCGACCTCCCGCAAGTATTCCAGCGCCTGCGCCTTGAATCTCGACTTCGATACTGCCTTCGGCGCTCGCTTCGACATGAGGTCTTTCCCGGTGCCGATCTTGGCAGGTGTGGGCCTTAGCGTCAGCGGCGGCGTGCGGTGCCGCCCGCTCGCGGCTTTTGTTTGGCCGCGTTCTTCGCGATCCGGGCCTTGACCAGCTTGCGGACGAGGGTCGCCGGCAGGGGCTTGTCCGGCTGAAAGCGGATGGTGCCCTTGCTGGTGTCGTAGTCCTCGAGCTCGTCCGCGTTGGCTCCGCCCACACCGTAGATGGCGCAGTGATTCGCGGCGGCGCCGATCCAGATGAAGGCCTTTCCGTCCAGACAGAAGGCGGGGAGCTGATAGCTGATGCACTCTTCGGCTTTGGGAGCCGCGGCCCGAATGATCTTCCGCAGCCTCTCGAGCGCGGCGCGCTTGTCGTCGCTCAACGGTGCGAGGTATTCGTCGATGGTCGTGGGCTTGGCGGACATTTCACGAGGCTCCTATCCCCCGGCACCGGCGGCGGCGGCAGCAGCACCGTCCCGATTCCAGATCACCAAGACTAGCCAGAAGGCGAACACCTGAATAGGAATCGACCAATCAGACGGCAAGTCGAGAATGCTTCTCCGAGTGAACGCACCGGCCGGACGAATACTGCCGACCACCGCTCTATCCTGGAATACAGAGAAACTTCTCCCGAAGGCGGAGTCCCGTTGCAAAGTGTAGCGATCGGAATCGAGCTCCAGGTCGAATTGAGAGCGGAAGGGGCTCGGCTTGATGGCGCGCGCGACAGGCTGCCCCTCGCCTTCCAGCACGAAGGCCCCACTCATCAGACGCTCACGATAAAGGCGATAGGGCTGGCCCTGGATCGAGATCTCGCCGGCCTCCTTCCAGCACGAGACATCGAGCAGGGCGATCTGCTGTCCTCCGGCCTCGATGCCGAAGTCTTGGGAGAAGAAGCTGATCGGCCTTGCTTCAAGCATCGTCGCCTCAACTCATTCCTTGCCACCGCAACGAGGCGTTCATCCGGGAGCCTCCAGACTACCGCGAAGGGGGAGCGAGGGTACCCCTTGCAGCCGGGGGCCCGCGCCCGCGCGCTATGCTGGCGCGGTGACGAGCGACGACACGGAAAGGGTTGCCGACGGCAAGCTGCCGGAGCGGCTGCGGGCGGCGCATGCGCACGCTCGAGCTCGAGGCGCTCGCCCGGTGAGCCGGGTCGTCGAGCGCCTGGTCCAGCTCCGCCGCCACCTCGACCATCTGCAGGAGCTGCGGCGCCGCGTCACGAGCGGGGAGGTGCTGCGCCGCGACCTCTCGCTCCATAAGCAACGTGCTCTACACACTGCAGGCTTGTCAGCTCGCGATCGACATCGCCGACGCTTCCAGAGCTATACTTCGGTCGCGCCGGTGAGCGCCAGGTCGATGGGGCCGCGATGACCATAAGTGACCAATCCAGCAGTCTCCAAGATGAGGAGGTTCTCCTAATTCTTTTGGGAGGCTTACCCGGCTCGGGAAAGACGACATACGCGAAGCAGCTTGAGGAGCAGGGCTGGCAGCTCTACGACGACTTTCAGCGACGCGCTCACCGAGACTCGCCCCGATTCCGAGACGCAAACCGGTACGCGGAACTCATCCAAAGCCTGCGGCTGGGACGGAAGTGCGTCGTCGCCGAGATCAGGATCGTGCACGAGGAATACAGGAGAGAGGCGGAGATTACTGTTCGCAAGGATGTGGGAGACATAGCGCTTGAGTGGTTATTGTTCGAGAATGACCCTTTACAGTGCGCTCGCAATGTGCAGCACTCAGGCGATCGCCGCATGCAGCCGAGACTCGACGCAATCGAAGAGTGGTCAGGGCGGTACTCGGCTCCTCGGCACGCGGTGGTGATACCTGTATGGCACCCGAATGACCGCAGCTACACACTTGATTCCCGATAACCATGAACGGCGCGCGCGGCCCAACCCTCAGTCGAGTGGACGTCTAGCATCGCCGCTCACCTCAAGGGCCGTTACGGCGTGTGCGAATGAATGCGATTGACGATCAAGCTACTCAGGGTGGAGTAATTGGTCTACGCTCCGAGCCAGAGCACTTGCTTGTCCTTCTTCTCTCCCGCGGTGAGGTGTCTGAACTGTTCAACGGACCGGGCAGTGTCGTCTGGGAGCGTGCCGCTCAGCCGGCTAACCAGTCCTGAAGAGACGCGGCCTAACTACCGCGCCCCTAGCACCGGCATCAATATGCGAGTGGCAGCGAGGTCCTGAAATATGAGGTCGGCACCTAACCGGCTTGCTGTTCTTGCCATAATTGGGTGGACTTTGGCCGCCCTTGGCTTCCTCGGGTTTTTTCTCGTGCTCTGGGCTGAATCACGCGACTTCGCTTATGTGGTGAGCCTCGAACGCGTTGCGGACCAACTCTTGTCTCAGGCTTCTGGCAGAGAAATGGAAGTGGCGGTTGTTCCATTTTCGGACTTCTCGGGGAACACACCGCAGCTCGGGTTATTCATATCTGATGCGCTGACCGGCGCCTTAGCCAGACGTGGATCATCGATCCACGTCCTGGATCGCTCGAATCTGAAAGCCATACTTGGCGAACAGAGATTCGCGCTCGGGGGGCTAGTCGACCCGCGTACGATGCAGCGTATCGGCATGCTGGCGAGTGCCGACGCCCTCATTGTGGGCAGGCTCGATTTAGCGCGGGAGAGGCTAGTTCTGAACGTCTCCTTGGTTGATGTCGAGACCGCGCGAACCATCGCCTCTTCTGTCGCAACGATGATCGCTACCGAGCGCATGCAGGAACTCTGGGAACGTCCACTAACCGCGGTCGATGCAGATTTGCAAAGGGGGGAAATCAGCCGCTTGCAGCACCAGGGTGCGGCAAGGCCCCACCAAGAGGCATTTGATTCCCTGCTGGTTGCTTTTGTTGTGAGGAACTGGCCGTGGATTTGGACTGTCCTCCTGGTTCCAGTCTGTACCTGGTTAATTGCCAGGGCCCGTCGTCGCTGGAGCAAGTCACAGACTGCCGCGCCGGAGGAGAAAGCACTATAACAGGGCAAGGAGGTCGGCTGGCGCCGCACCATCAGGAGGGCCGCCACGGGTTTCAAGAGTACCTCGTAGGGGGAGCGAATGTCTGTCACGCGCTATGCTGGCGCGGTGACAAGCGACGACCCGCAAAAGATTGCCGACGGCAAGCTGTCGGAGCGCCTGCGCGAGGCGCTCGCACAGGTGCCTGTCCAGGGGATCGTTTCGGCGTACCTCTTCGGCAGCCACGCCGCCGGCCGGTCGCACCGGGAGAGCGACATCGACGTGGCCGTGCTCCTCGACTGGCAGCGGCACCCGACGCGGCAGGAGCGCTTCGCGGCGCGGCTGCGGCTGATCGGGGAGCTGGCCCACGCCCTACGCACGCGCGAGGACCGGCTCGACATCGTCATCCTCAATGACCTGCCGCCGCTCTTCGGGCGGAGCATCGTGTGGGACGGCGTGCGCTTCTTCTGCGCCGACCCCGAGGCCGACCGCGCTCACACCGTGCAGGTCCAGCTCCGCGCCGCCGACCTCGCCCCCTGGCTCGAGCGCATGCGCAAGCTCAAGCTCGAGGCCCTCGCCCGGTGAGCCCGGTCGTCGAGCGTCTCGTCGAGCTCCGGCGCCACCTCGATCACCTCAAGGAGCTGCGGCCGCGCGTCACCAGCGCCGAGGCGCTGCGCCGCGACCTCACGCTCCACAACGACGTGCTCTTCTCGCTGCAGACCGTCTGTCAGCTCCTGATCGACATCGCCGGCGAGCTGGCCGGTCGGCGGGGGCAGCGGTTCGAGGACTACACCGAAGCGGTCCGCAGCCTCACCGCCTACCCCGAGTTCCCCGACCGCCTGGTGCGCGACCTCGAGCCCCTTCCCGGCTTCCGCAACGTGCTGATCCACGAGTACGTGACCCTCGATCTGGAGCGCGTAGTCCAAGCCCTCGAGCACCTGGAGCCGTTAGAGGAGTTCGCCGAAGGGGTACGGCGGCTGGAGCAGGCGGGGCGGTGAGCCGGGGCGATACCGATCGCCCTCCTGATCGCCGCCCATGTCCGCGGCCTGTAGCGCCCGGGCCCAGCTTGCCTGACTACTACGCCCGTCGACTTTCCGAGTACGACGCGATCTACGCCAAGCCCGAGAGGCAGGCGGACCTCGAGCAGCTCCGCTCAGCCGTAGCCAGAGCCTTCGTGGGCGATCGGGTTCTCGAACTGGCCTGTGGCACTGCGTACTGGACCCCACTGATCGCAGAGGTCGCCCACTCGGTTCTCGCGACCGACGCCGCCATCTCCGTGACGAACGCGGCGTGTGGCAGGGTCTTCCCGTCCAGCACCGTGAGTTTCGTGGTAGCCGACGCGTTCAGCTTGCCCGTGGCCGCGGGTCGCTTCACGGCAATCTTCGCCGGCTTCTGGTGGTCGCACGTTCCGCGCGAGCGGTTGCCAGAGTTCCTCGCCGCCATCTCCGCCTCGGTTGGACTGGGCGTGAAGGTGGTCTTCATCGATAATCGCTTCGTGCCTGGCAGCAGTACTCCCATCTCGCGCGCGGATTCCGCGGGCAACACGTATCAGGTTCGCACGCTCTCTGACCGCGCCGAGGTCGAGATCTTGAAGAACTTCCCCAACGCTGCTGAGCTGAGGAGTGCCGCGGCCACCTCGGGAACTGATCTTGAAATCACCGAGCTCCAGTACTACTGGTGGCTCTCGTACCGCACGCGGCCGGCCGGCAGCGCCGCCCTGAGACAGCGCCGCGGCCCGTGGCCTTCTAACCGCTAACGCCGGACCGTCACCGAGTCCTGCAGCGACACGCTCAGGCTGGTGCCGGCCGGGAGGGTGACCTGGCGGCCCTTGGTCTTGGTGGCGATCGCCGTGCCGGCCGCGCCGCCGAGGATGGCGCCGATCACGGCGCCGCGCTTGTCCTTCTCGATCGCCTTGCCCAGGATCGCGCCGCCGACGGCGGCGCCGCCGATGGTGGCCGCGTCCTTGGCGGTCTCGCTCTTGCCGAGCTGGCTGTAGGAGGCCGAGATCGGCACGCTCTGGCCCGAGGGGAGGACCAGCTCGGTGAAGTCGATCGCCAGGCGCGCGCGGCCGCCGACGCGGCGCAGGGCCTGGGCGTCGCTCACCACGCCGACGACCTCGGAGCCGGCGGGAATGGCGTTGACGCCGTCCTCGTGGACGCTGTCGGACACTCGCGCGCGGACGGTGTCGCCCGTCTGGCTGGTCTGGCTGGAGACGGTCTCGAGCAGCTCGACGTCGAGGGTGGTGCCGGCCGGCACGGTCACGGACCGGGAGCGAGGGGCCGGGCGCTCGGCCGGCTCCTCGTAGTCGGCCACCCGCTCCTCGGAGCGCGGCGCGGGCTCGGCCTCGCGGCGGGAGACGCTGCGCTCGCGCGCCGCCAGCTCGGCTTCGCGGCGGGCGAGGTCGGCCTCCCGCTCGCGGCGGGCCAGCTCGGCCTCGCGCTCGCGGAGGTCCCGGTCGCCCTCGGCGAGCTGGGCGCGCTCGGCGGAGGCGGGGTCCTCCTCCACGACGACCTGGTCGGGGAGCGGCGGCACCTCTTCGGCGAAGTCGTAGTCGAGCTCGGTCGAGAGCGGGGCGGGCGAGTCGCTCCGCAGCTCGGCGTCCTGGGTGCCGTAGGGGGCGCCGGTGGCGAGCTGGGCAGGCTCGTCGCGGCCGCAGCCGGCCAGCAGCACGGGCAGCGCGAGCAGAAGGGTCAGGGTCCGCGGGGTCGTCGATCGCATGATGGAATGCCTCATCGTCAGTTCATCCACGGCCCCTAGGGAGCAAGGGGGGTGCCACGCATCTAAACCGCGGCAAGGACTCATCTTCCGTCCGTCGGGAGGAGTCCGGGCGAGTCGCAATTCGTCCCCTGGAGAGGACGTGACCGCCCGACTACTTCTTGCGCTTCGGATCGAACCGCACCACGTCCGCCCCCCGCGCCTCGCCGGCGGGCGGCGACGGCGCCTCCACCGCCGCCCCGGGCTCGGCCCCGTCTCCCTCCTGCCCCGGCCCGCCGTCGAAGCGCAGGCCGAAGCTCGCCACCGGATCGAGGAAAGCGGTGAGCGCCGCGTAGGGGATCGTCAGGCGCTGGCGCAGGCCGTTGAACCTCAAGGTGACGGCGAAGGCCTCCTCGCCCACGTCGAGGTCCCAGAACTGGTGCTGGAGGACGATGTTGAGCTCCTCCGGATGGAGGTCGCGCAGCACGGCGGGCATGGCGACGCCGGGGTGCTGGGTGCGGAAGGAGAGATAGAAGTAGTGGTCCCCCGGCAGCCCCTCGGCCGCGACCTCTTCGAGCAGGCGGACCACGAGCCCGCGCAGGGCGTCCTGCACCCGCTGTTGGTAGTCGATCGTCTCGCCCATGCGCCCGCCTACGGAGGGTCGAAGGTGCCGGCCGGGGTCCAGGGGCCGCAGCGCGCCACCCGCCCCGCCGCGAGCGCCGCCCCCACGAGGGCGCCGCGCTTGCGGAGGACGCCTTCGGCGTAGTGGCTGCAGCTCGGACGGAAGCGACAGCGGGCGCCCGCGGCGCGGAGGCGTGGCGACAGCGCCGCCTGGTAGAGGTCGAGCGCGCCGAGCAGGGCGCGGGCGCTCGCCTGGCGCGCTGGCGGGCGGGCGAGATCGAGCGCGGCGAGGGCGCCGAGCGCGAGCGCGACCGCGACGATGCGCCGGCGCCTCACCACGCCACGATCAGTCCGACGCTGCCCTCCCCCTGCACCAGGGCGTCGTCGTAGGTCCGCCGCCGCCGGCGGAAATCGTCGTCGTCCTCGTCGGCCGCGAAGTCGGTCCAGTAGCCGCGGCCTTCGAGGCGCAGGCCGACGTTGCGGTTGAAGAACACCTTGACGCCGCCGCCGAGGCTGCCCGAGAGGCGGGTCTCCGAATCGAGGTCCTCCCCCTCGGGGTCGATCGCGGAGATCCCGCCGCTGAGCACCACGAAACCGTTGACCTGCCCGGGTCCCCACTGGAACAGCAGCCCGGCGTGCGCCTGGGTGATCTCCACGTCCCCCAGCTCCTCGCCGGGATCGAGGATCCCCTCGTCCGCGACGAAGGAGGTCTCCTGGCGCCGCGCCATGAGCTCGAGCTGGAAGCCGGGGTTGAGCGGGATGTCGAAGGCGAAGCCGTAGCTCGCGCTCTCGTCGAGCTCGACGTCGGAGCGGCCGAACTCTTCGTCGACGGCGTCCAGCTCGCCGGCGAGGCGGTAGCCGACGAGCGGCGTCAGCTCGAAGCGCCGCGGGGTCTGGCCGGCGGCCGGCAGAGCGGTGAGGAGGAGGAGCAGCGGGAGCGTGCGGCGCATCGAGGCGACCTCCGGCGGCGTCTGTTCTACCATGAGCCCGATGCCGTCCCCCAGCCCCACCGAGGTCCGCCGCCTGCCGGAGGAGGGGAAGCTCCGCCTCACCTGGAGCGACGGCCATGCCGCCGAGTACGACTACCGCTACCTGCGCGGCTGGTGCCCCTGCGCCGGCTGCCAGGGGCACTCGGGGATGAAGATCCGCTTCCGGCCGACGGCGAGCCCGGTGACGGCGCAGTCGGTCAAGCCGGTCGGCAACTACGCCATCTCGATCGCCTGGTCCGACGGCCACGCCACCGGCATCTACCGCTTCGACTTCCTGCGCGAGATCTGCCCCTGCCCGCAGTGCGGCGGCGTGGCGGACGAGCTGCCCGCCTAAGCGCGGCGCCAGCGCGCGAGATCGGCGGGGGTGTTGAGGTTGAAGAAGATCTCTTCCGGCTCGCCAAAGCTTGCCAGCAGGATCTCTTCGACGAGCTCCACCGTGAGGCCCGGCTCTTCCAGGAGCAGGTGAAGGGCGAAGCTCCCGGCTTGCGCGCGACGTCCGAGCGCCGCGAGCGCCGGCGCGCCGTAGAGAGCGCACAGCGGCTCGATGCGGCCCTGCCAACGCGGAACCACCCAGTCCCCCTTGCCTGAAACCAGCAACTCGGCCAGAAGCGCCGGCGGCACCGCGGGGAGGTCACAGGCGAGGACGAGGAGCGGCCGCCCGGGGAACGCGGCCGCCGCCCCGAGAACTCCCGCCGCCGGTCCGCGACCGACTCCATCCGCCACCGAGTGGAGCTCCGGCACCACCCCTCGTCCACCGTCGGCGACCACCACCTCCTTGCACACCTCACGTAGCTTCTCCGCCGCACGAGCCGCCAGGCTCACTCCCCCGACCGCGAGGAGCGCCTTGTCCTCGCCCAGGCGGCGCGAAGCTCCCCCCGCGAGCACGACGCCGACCGGCCCGGCCTCCCCGCGAGCCCGTGTTACCATCCCGCCTCCACGCCGAAACACCTCAACCGATCCAAGGAGAAGGATTCATGAAGCTGACTCTGCTCGCCTGTCTGTTCGCCCTGCTCGCCGCCGTTCCGGCGATGGCCGCGAACCCGCGCGTCGCGCTCGAAACCAGCAAGGGGCGGATCGTGCTCGAGCTCTTCCCGGACAAGGCGCCGAAGACCGTCGAGACCGTCCTCGGCTACGTCAAGTCCGGCCACTACGACGGCACCATTTTCCACCGCGTGATCGACGGCTTCATGGTGCAGGGGGGCGCCTCCCTTCCCAACCTGACCAGCAAGCCGTGCGACAAGAAGGTCCAGAACGAGGCCGACAACGGCCTCAAGAACGACCGCGGCACCGTCGCCATGGCGCGCACCGGCGACCCGCACAGCGCGAGCTGCCAGTTCTTCGTCAACGTGGTCGACAACAAGTTCTTGAACCACACCGCGAAGACCACGCAGGGCTGGGGCTACACCGTGTTCGGCAAGGTCGTCGAGGGCATGGACGTGGCCGACGCGATCGCCAAGGTCAAGACCACGACGAAGTCCGGGGCGGCCGACGTCCCGGTCGAGGCGATCGTGATCAAGAAGGCGACGTTGCTCCCCGCCGCGCCCTGAGGCGCGGAAGCGTTCGCGCCGGGCTCTGATCATGCCTGGGAGTGACGTCCGGCGCCCGCCAGGGCGGCGGACTCCCAGGCGCGAAGCCGCTACTTCTTGGTGCTCTTCCGCACCTGCACCAGACAGGCCCAGAGGACCTCGAGCTGCTCGCGACCGTGCGGCAGCTCGAGGTTGCTCCAGACGTCGCGGATGGCGGAGAGCAGCTCGTGCCAGTCGACGGGGCGCTTGCGGTCGAGGATGCGCCGGATCGCCGCGAAGAGGTCGGCGACCGACCAGAGCGCCGGCCGCCGGCCGCGCAGCTCCCGCCAGCCGATCCGCAGGTTCTCGATCCGGCGGCGCGCCAGCTCCTGGTCCCGGTAGCGCACGCGCAACGCGCCGACCTCCGGCAGGCGGTCGAAGACGATGTCGTCCGGCGCCTCGCGCGCCGTGATCACCTGCCAGTGCTGCGGCAGCAGCTCCTCCTTGCGCACCTGCATCATCAGGGCGTCGAAGCGGGCCACGGTCAGCCCGTCGAAGAGGTTGGCGAGGAGGGGGAGGTCCTGCCCGTCGACCCAGGCGCCGATCTCCTCGGCGTCCGGGAGGGGGCGTGGCGGCGCGGCAGGGGCCGCAGCCGCCGGCTTGGCGGCGGGCTTGACGGCGGGGGGCGCCGGGGGCGTTGCGGGGACGGCGGTCTCGGCCGGCTCGGACATGCCCCTAGTCTATGCGGCTATGCGGCGCTCAACCCCCGGGAGACGTTGCGGGCCTGGAGCCCCTTCGGTCCC
The DNA here is from genome assembly GCA_036277075.1 of Thermoanaerobaculia bacterium. Taxonomy (GTDB): domain Bacteria; phylum Acidobacteriota; class Thermoanaerobaculia; order Multivoradales; family UBA5704; genus DASUNQ01. The sequence continues at coordinate 519 of DASUNQ010000381.1, read as the reverse complement.
TGCACCACCTCGTAGGCGACGCGCTCGCCCTGATTCAGGGTCCGGAACCCCTCCGCGACGATGGCCGTGTGGTGGACGAAGATGTCCTCGCCGCCGTCCTCGGGCTGGATGAAGCCGTAACCCTTGGCATTGTTGAACCACTTCACGACACCCTGCTGCGACATCGCCTGACGGCTCCTTTCTCGAGCGCGTCGGCCCGGCCCGGCGGCTGCGCCGGACGGCGCAGCACCCCGGGAAGGTCCTCGCCCTCCGGGCCAGCGGCTCGAAACGTCGACAGAATGTTGCCGGGAAGTGTGCCAAAGACACCGCTTTGGCGCAAGGGGGATGCCTCAGGAGATCAGGAGGGTTGGTGCCGAAGACCGGACTCGAACCGGTACGGGTTGCCCCACACGCCCCTCAAACGTGCGCGTCTACCAATTCCGCCACTTCGGCACGCGGCTGATTCTAACAGTGGCTGCCGGGCGATGTGTTCCCGCCTACGGCCGCGGCGGCGGCGCGCTGTCGGCCGGCGGCGCGGCC
>DASUNQ010000380.1:0-2220 GCA_036277075.1 Thermoanaerobaculia bacterium | reverse complement strand
TCCCGGTGCGCGGCGCGAGGCGGGCGCCGGCGGCCCGCGCCAGGGCGGCGACGTCCTCGACGGTCGCGCGGCGCCGCGCCGAGATTGCGAGCGGCGCCAGGGGCTCGCGCCGCAGCGTCCGCGCGAAGGCGGCGAGGATCGGGTCCGCGGGGCGGACGCGGCGCGCGACGTTGCCCGGCTTGGAGGGGAGGCTGCGCGGGTTCAGACGGGCGGAATAGTAGCACCCGGGGGCCCGTTGCTCCGGGGGCCGCGCGGCGATAGGATGCCGCCGTCTTCGATGCCATGTCGCAAGCCTCACCCATCGAGTCCCGCGTCAAGCGGCTCATCGTCGAGAGCCTCAACCTGGACGGCATGACCCCCGAGATGATCGACGAGCATGCTCCCCTCTTCGGCGACGGGCTGGGTCTCGACTCGGTCGACGCGCTGGAGCTCGTCGTCGCGCTCGAGCGGGAGTTCGGGATCAAGATCAAGAGCCAGGAGCTCGGGCAGGACGTCTTCACCTCGGTCACCACGCTGTCGCGCTTCATCGCCGGCCGGACCTCCACCAACTAGCGGCAAGGGCGCCGCGTGAGCGACAGGTCCGCGGCCCCACCGCGCCGGCGCGTCGCCGTCACCGGCCTGGGCGCGGTGTCCGGGTACGGCTGGGGCGTCGAGGCGCTCTGGCGCGGCCTGCGCTCGGGCGAGACCCGGCTCGGCCCCTTCGACGTCTTCGACCACAGCCGCCACCGCACGCATCTCGCGGCGCAGGTGCCGGAGCCCCCTCCGCCCTCGGCGCGGGACGGCGGGCGCGAGAGCGCGGCCGACCGCTTCGCCCTCTTCGCCGCCGTCGAGGCCTTGGCCGCGGCCGGGCTCGCGGCGCCGCTCGCCGACCTCGACGCCGGGCTCTGGTTCGGCAGCTCGACGGGCGGCATGCTGGAGGCCGAGCGCTTCTTCGCCCGCCTGCTCGCCGAAGGGCGCGCCGCGGCGATCGGTGCCCTGGTGTCGCAGGAGGTCAACGGCCCCGGCGACGCCGTGGCCCGCCGGCTCGGGCTCACCGGGCCGGTGCAGACCATCTCCTCAGCCTGCGCGTCGGGGGCGCTGGCGGTCGGCGCCGCCTTCCAGGCGGTGCGCGCGGGGGAGGTCGAGGTCGCCCTCGCCGGCGGCTCCGACTCGCTCTGCCAGCTCACCTACGCCGGCTTCAACGCGCTGCGCGCCGTCGCCGAAGGCCCCTGCCGGCCGTTCCGCGGCGACCGCGAAGGGATGTCGCTCGGCGAGGGGGCGGCGGTCCTGGTGCTCGAGCCGCTCGAGCGGGCGCTCGCCCGCGGCGCGACGCCGCTCGCCGAGGTCTGCGGCGCCGGCTTCTCCTGCGACGCGCACCACATGACCGCCCCCGAGCCGCAGGGGGCCGGCGCCGCGGCGGCGCTCGCCGCCGCCCTCGCCGACGCCGGCCTGCCGCCGGAGCGGATCGACTTCGTCAACGCCCACGGCACCGGCACGCCGCACAACGACCTCGCCGAATACCGCGCCCTGCGGCGGGTCTTCGGCGAGCGCGCCGCGCGCCTGCCGCTGGCGGCCACCAAGGGGCTCCTCGGGCACCTCCTGGGGACGGCCGGCGCGATCGAGGCGGTGGCGACCGTCCTCTGTCTCGCGCGCGGCGAGGTCCACCCGGTGCCGGGCGGCGGCACCGCCGACCCGGAGATCGGGGTCGACCTGGTGACCGGCAGCCCGCGGCCGCTGGCGGCCGAGGCGGCGGTCTCCACCAGTCTCGCGTTCGGCGGCTCGAATGCGGCCCTGGTGTTCGCGAGCTGCGAGGGCTGATGGCGGCGGGGAGCGGCGTCGCCGTCACCGGGCTCGGCACCGTGGCCGCGACCGGGGCGGGGGGGGAGGCCCTCGCCGCGGCGCTCGCCGCCGGCGAGCCCGCGCTCTCGGAGGTCGACCGCGGCGCCGGCTACCACCGGCCGGGGGGCGCGCGCCTGGCCTGCCTGGCGGGCGCCGTGCCGCTCACCCCCTGGCTGGCGGCGGCCGAGGCGCGGCGGATGAGCCCACCCTCGAAGCTCGCCGTCGCCGCGGCGCGCATGGCCCTCGCCCAGGCGGGAGGCGGGGAAGGGGACTGCGGGGAGAACGGCGCCGGCGCCACGGCCGTCGTCCTCGCGACCACCTTCGGTCCCTCCTCGTTCACCGAAAGGATGCTCAAGCAGCTCTTCCTCGACAGCCCCGAGAGCGTCTCGCCCTTCCTCTTCA
>DASUNQ010000379.1:0-17101 GCA_036277075.1 Thermoanaerobaculia bacterium | reverse complement strand
ACATCGAGTCAGCGATTCGTCTCGCGAGCGATTACGGACTGCGACTCATCATTGGAAGCGGCGCAGAAGCATGGATGGTGGCTGACAAGCTGGCGGCGGCGAAGGTGCCGGTCCTGGTCAACCCGATGACCAACCTCCCCGAGCGCTTCGAGGCGCTGGCGGCGACCTTGGAGAACGCCGCCCGCCTGCAGAAGGCCGGCGTCACCGTCGCCTTCATGACCGGCGACGCCCACAACGCCCGCAACATCAAGCAGGCGGCGGGCAACGCCGTCTCCTACGGCATGCCCTGGGACGAGGCGCTGCGCGCCATGACCCTGACGCCCGCCCGCCTTTGGGGCCTCGGCGATCGGCTGGGGAGTCTCGAAGTGGGGAAAGAGGCCGACGTCGTGATCTGGGACGGAGACCCGCTCGAGCTGACGACGTTCCCGACGCAGGTCGTGATCCGCGGCGTCGAGATCCCCATGGAATCCCGCCAGACCCGCCTGCGGGAGCGCTACCGCCAGCTCCCCGGCGACCTCCCGCCCGCTTACCGGAAGCCCTGAGAACTCCGCCCGGAACGTCCGGGTTGAGTTGGGAGCCGCGGAAAACTCGACCCGGAGCCTCCGGGCGGAGTGATCGGGTGCCCGCAAACAGCCCTCGAGGTGTCCGAGAAACTCTTCCGCTGCCTAAACTTAGCTCCGTCGGAGCGGTGGTGATCCGCTTGGACCAGCAACTTCCCCGGCCCGCACTTCGACCTCAAGCCGCTGTCCCAGCCTGAGGTCCGCCGCCTGCAGCCACTGCTGCAACAGCCGCGGATTCGATCTGTGCCCTGCTCCAGGACCCTTCCGGCTGAGCGAATGACGACGCAGCGGCCGGAAGAAAGACCGGGTGGCCCGGCAGACTGCGACTCTACACTCATCCCGGCGGCTGGACGTGACAGCGCGTGGCAAGTGACAACCATAGTAGCGGGCCAGTTGTGCAGATATGATGTCGGCACGATGATTAACGGAGCGTCCTTGCATCGCGACAACCATTACGTCCCGCGCGGATATCTCAAACGCTTCGCGGCACCCGATGGACATGTTTGGTGCTATCGCACGTTAGTCTCCCACCCCCAAGTCCCGGTCTGGAAGCCGAGTTCCGTCCGAGGAGTTGCATACCATTCGCATCTCTACACCAGAATGGCCGCCGGCCGTGAGACTGACGAGGTCGAGAAATGGTTGGATCAGGAGTTTGAGGCACCCGCGAAAGAAGCGCTACGGAAAGCGACGTCGGGCGCGCGCCTCACTCGGGATGATTGGGGATGTCTCGTTCGTTTCCTGGCAGCACAAGATGTTCGCACGCCGGCACGCCTCATTGAAAGTCTGGAGCGTTGGCACCAAACTCTGCCGGTTCTTTTAGCGAGCACCCTGGAGGACTCGGTTCGCAAGCTGGAGCTGGCCAGAGCATCTGGACGATCTGTCACGGAGGCTAGGCTCCCCTTTCGTGACTATGTTCCCTTACGTGTGACGACTGAAATCCAGGCGGGCGAAGAGTTTGGGCAGCTGAAAAGTGAGTTAGTGGTGGGTCGAGGCCTCTGGCTCTTTCTGATACGCCATCTGCTCACCCGGACGGCGAAGGTCTTGCACCGCCACAGATGGACGATCCTCACGCCGCCGAGGGACCTAAATTGGTTTACCAGCGATGATCCTGTGATCAAGTTGAATGCCTACGGCGATGGCAAATATGATTTCAAAGGCGGCTGGGACAATCCTGGGACGGAGATACTGCTCCCACTTAGTCCACGCCATCTCCTATATACGCAGATCGGTAGGCAGCCGCCTTCCCGTGAACACGCGATGCCCCGCTATCAGGCAGATTTAATACGCCGTTTCTGTGCAGAGCATGCACACCGTATGATCTTCGCCGCGTCTTCCGACGCGGACGTGCCCGTGCTTCGTCCTCGAATCGTCAACGCGGAGCTGCTGCGAGAAGAGAACGAGGTGTGGCGCAAATGGCACGAAGACCAGACTATAGCTGAGCGTAAGCTGATGGGTTGGACTGAGACGTAAAGAATCTGATGGGCCACAATCAGCGCGCCAGTAGGCGTTAAGACTCACGTCAGCCGTCGCCGCGTACGCACGCCGCCTGGCTCGAGGACAACGAGTTGACTGGTCAGCTCGTCGCCCGCCATCGGAGCCAGCACGGACGCAAGCTCCTCGTTGATTCGACGCACCGAAACCTCGCTTGGGTAGCGAACGAGGACCACGCCGGGATGCCGGGAATCGGCGATCTCAATCGTATTTGCAAACTGGATGTCAGCCGTGACGAGAGTTCTGCGGTGGGTGATGGCGTACTCGAGGATCACGTCATCCGCGGTCGCGGCGAGGCCAAGATCGCGCACGTCCTCGGCCTGTACGCCGAGGGCGCGCAGTGTTGGCGCGAGCTTCCTTGAGAGGTCTTCGTCGACGAGGAAGTGCGCCATCTAGCCGGTGAGCACGATCTCCTCGTTGGCGACGACCTTCGCGGCGTAGCAGAGGGCGGCGAGCACGTCCTCGCGGGCAACGCCGTACTCGTCGGCGACTTCATCGGCGGTCAGACCTGCCGCGACCTGGCCGACCAGGATGTCGACGGGGACCCGCGTCCCCTTGATCACGGGCCTGCCGCCGCGCACGTCTGCGTCGACGACGATGCGAGGGGCAATCTCTCTCATGACGTCATCCTACCTGTAGAACGCCGGATCTCTTCGCGGATCGGACTCGTGCATCAGCCCGTAGACCGCCTCGAAGATCGACTCGCGGTTGGGCTTGGACCAGTAGTCGCCGTCGGAGCCGTAGGCGGGGCGGTGGGGCTGGGCGGCGAGGGTGCGCGGCGGGGCGTCGAGCCAGTCGTAGCCGCCCTGCTGCTCGAGGACCTCTTGCAGCATGTAGGCGGTGGCGCCGCCGGGCACGTCCTCGTCGACGACCAGCAGACGGCTCGTCTTCTGCAGCGACTCGACGATGCGGTGGTCGCGGTCGAAGGGGAGGAGGGTCTGGACGTCGATGACCTCGGCCTCGACCCCGACCTGCGTCAGCTGCTCGGCTGCCTCGAGCGCGATCCGGCAGAGGGCGCCGTAGGTGACGACCGTCACGTCCCGTCCCTCGCGCAGCACCTCCGGCACCCCGAGCGGCACGGTGAACTCGCCGACGTTGGCCGGCAGGCGCTCCTTGACGCGGTATCCGTTCAGGACCTCCACGACCAGGGCCGAGTCGTCGGAGCGCAGGAGCGTGTTGTAGAAGCCGGCGGCCTGGGTCATGTTGCGCGGCACGCAGACGTAGATGCCGCGCAGCAGGTGGATCGCCCCCCCCATCGGCGATCCCGAGTGCCAGATCCCCTCCAGTCGGTGGCCGCGGGTGCGGACGATGACCGGGGCCCGCTGCCGACCCTTGGTGCGGTAGCGCAGCGACGCCAGATCGTCGGAGAGAATCTGGAGAGCGTAGAGGAGGTAGTCGAGGTACTGGATCTCGGCGATCGGGCGCAGGCCGCGCATCGCCATGCCGATCGCCTGGCCGACGATCGTCGCCTCGCGGATGCCGGTGTCGGAGACGCGGAGCGCGCCGTACTTGGCCTGGAGGCCGGCGAAGCCCTGGTTGACGTCGCCGAGCTGCCCCAGGTCCTCGCCCATGGCGACGAGCTGCGGGAAGCGCGCCAGGGCGGCGTCGAAGCAGGCGTTGAGGACCTCGAAGCCGTTGAGGGTGGGGGAGTCCTCGCGGTACTCCGCCGCCACCGCAGGCACGTCGAGCGCCGACTCCGGGGTCTGGCTGTAGAGGTCGGAGCTGTAGCGCTCGCGGTTCTCGGCCTCGTAGGCACGCCGCCACGCCGCAAGACGCTGGCGCGCCGGCGTCTCCTTCCCCCGCGCCGCGAGCAGCGTCCGGTGCGCGGCGGCGGCGAGGTCGCGCCGCAGCGGCGCCGGCTGGCGGCGCAGCTCCTGCGCCACGCCCGCCGCCTCGGCGCCGTCCGCTTCGCGGGCGACCTCCTCGACGATCGCGGCCAGCGTCCGCCGCTCCTCCTCGATCGGCGCCCGGAACTCGTCCCAGGCCCGCCGCTGCGCCTCGCGTACGGCGGTCCGGTCCTCGTCCTCCCAGCGGTCCAGCTCGGTGTCGCCGGCGAAGCCCTGGGCCAGGAGCCACTGCCGCATCCGCCGGATGCCGTCGGCCTCGGTCTCCCAGGCCAGCCGCTCCCGGCTCTTGTAGCGCTCGTGGCTGCCGGAGGTGGAGTGCCCCTGCGGCTGCGTGCACTCGACGACGTGGACGATTGCCGGCACCTGCTCGCGGCGCACGATCTCGGCGGCGCTCCAGTAGGTCTCGCACAGCGCCGGGTAGTCCCAGCCGCGCACGCGGTAGAGGTCGAAGCCGTCGCGCGAGCCGGGCTCGCGCCGGAAACCGGCGAGGACGGCGGAGATGTCGCCCTTGGCGATCTGCAGCTCGTTGGGGACCGAGATGCCGTAGCCGTCGTCCCAGATCGAAAGCAGCGCCGGCGCGCGCAGGACGCCGACGGCGTTGACCGCCTCCCAGAACATCCCCTCGGCGCAGCTCGCGTTGCCGATGGTGCCGAACGCCACCTCCTCGCCACGCCGGGAGAAGCCGCCGGCCGCCCCGAAGGCGGCGAGCTCCGGCAGCTCGCGGTAGAGCCGCGAGGCGTAGGCGAGGCCGACGAGGCGCGGCATCTGCGAGCCGGTCGGCGAGAGGTCGGCCGAGGAGTTGTAGCGCTCGGTCATCTCGACCCACGAGCCGTCCGGCTGGACGAGGCAGGTCGAGAAGTGGGCGGTCATCGAGCGGCCGGCCGAGCAGGGCTCGCGCTCGATGTCGGGATCGGCGTAGAGCTGGGCGAAGAGCTGCTCGAGGGTGAGGAGGCCCAACGCCAGCATCAGCGTCTGGTCGCGGTAGTAGCCGGAGCGGAAGTCCCCCAGGCGGAAGGCGTGCGCGAGGGCCACCTGCGCCACCTCCTTGCCGTCGCCGAAGATGCCGAACTTGGCCTTGCCGGTGAGCACCTCGCGGCGCCCGAGAAGGCTCGCCTGGCGGCTCTTGAAGGCCAGGCGGTAGTCGGCGAGGGCGGTGTCGGGGGTGAAGAGCTGCGCGGGGGTCGCGCGCGCGGCCTCGGGGTCGCCGCGCGGGGGCTCCTCGGCGGCGGCGAGAGGGGGGCTCTCCTGGATCATCCTCGCCCGGGATCGTAGCAAACGCGGGGTATCCTGCGGCCGTGCTGCTCAAGCTGATCGCCGTCGGCAACGCGCTGGCGCTCTGCGCCGTCGGGGCACGGCGGCGGCGTCTCCCGCTGGGCGACGGCGTGAGCCTCGCCTACAGCCGGCTGGGTCGCCGCGACGGCGAGCCCTGGGTGCTCGTCCACGGGCTGGGGTCGGTCGGGGTGACCTGGGCGCCGGTGCTGCGCGCGCTGCGCCGCGACTGCCGGCTGATCGTCCCCGACCTCTCGGCTCTCGGCGGCTCGAAGGTGCCGGGCGACGCCTTCGGCATCCAGGACGGCGCGCGGGCGGTGGCGCGGCTCATCGAGCACGAGCTCGGCGGCCGGCCGGTGACGGTCGCCGGGCTCTCGCTCGGGGGGTGGATGGCGGTGCGGCTCGCCCTGGCGCGGCCGGAGCTCGTCGCCCGCCTGGTGCTCATCGACGCCGGCGGCTACCGTGCGCAGGACTGGGAGAAGATCCAGTACCTCGTCACCGTCCACGACCTGGCCGGCGTCGAGCGTCTCTACCGCGCCCTCTTCGTCAACGTCCCCTGGTCGTTCGACCGCGGACGCCGCGGCTTCCTCGAGGCCTTCACCTCGCCGAGCGTCCGCGCGATCCTCGAGACCACGCGCGAGGAGGACACCTTCGACGACCGCGACCTCGGGCGCATCCAGGTGCCGGCGGCGGTCGTCTGGGGGGAGCACGACGGCATCTTTCCTCTCGCCACCGCGCGCGCCGTCGCGGCCGCCCTGCCGCGGGGGAGCCTGCGCGTCCTCGAAGGCTGCGGCCACGGCGTCCATTGGGAGTGCCCGCGGGCGCTGGTCGAGGCGATCCAGGAGTTCCGGCGCGAGACGGCGGGCCGCAGCGCCGACCTGTCGTTGGCGGCGGCGAGCTGAGGCGGACGGCCCGATCCGCGGCTGCGTATACGCTGCGATGCCAAGGACTCGCCGCCTTCTCCCCTCCGTCGTCGCTCTCCTCCTGACGGGCGCCCTCGCCGCGCCCCTCGCCGCCGGCGTCGACCGCTGGACCCGCATCGGCCCGTACGGCGGCATCGTCACCGCGCTCGCCGCCGCCCCCTCCCGGCCGGTGGTGGTTTACGCCGGTCTCTCGACGGGGGGCGTCTTCCGCAGCGCCGATGCCGGGGGCACCTGGACCTTCGCCGGCTCCGGCCTCGTCGACTCTTCCGTCTTCGCCTTGGCCGTGCACCCGCGGGCGCCGGCGACCGTCTACGCGGCGACCGCCAGGGGCCTGCGGAAGACCACCAACGGCGGCGCCACCTGGGTGCCGGTCGGCGGCGAGCCCGGCACCCGGCCGGTCACCCACCTCGCCCTCAACCTCAGGAGCCCGCGCATCCTCTGGGTCGGGCTCAACACCGGGGCGCTCCTGAAGAGCGTCGACGGCGGCGCGACCTGGAGCCGCGGCGGCGCGGGCTGGCCGGCCGACGTTCTATCCATCGCTCTCGACCCGGCGCGGCCGCAGAACGTCTACGTCGCGAGCTACCAGGCGGGGGCGTTCCGGAGCACCGACGGCGGCGCGAGCTGGACGCGCCTCGGGGGCGGCCTTCCCGCCGGCTTTCTCCCCGTCTCCGTCACGGTCGATGCGCACCGTCCCGGGAGGGTGTTCCTCGCGGGGCAGGGCACCGGCGCCGGGCTCTATCGCAGCGCCGATGGCGGCGTCACCTGGAGGCGGACCCGGCGCCTCGGCGCCCCTCTGGTCGGCGCGATCGTCTCCGTTGCCGCCGCCGGCCCGCTCTTTGCCGCCACCTGGTTCGAGCACAAGGTGGAGCGCATCTGGAGGAGCGACGACGGCGGGCTCACCTGGGACCCGATGTTCACCCTGCCGCAAGGGATCCTGGGCTCGCCGCCGCCGCTGCTGGCGACCCGTTTCGGTCTCCTCGCCGGCACCGGCGGACACGGCGTCCTCGCCAGCTCCGATCAGGGGGGCTCCTGGCGGGCGTCGAATCAGGGGCTCTCGGCCCTCTACCTGTCCGGCCTCGCCGTCGCCGACCAGTCGCCGCCAACGCTCTACGCGAGCGACATCGTGGCGGGGCTCTTCAAGAGCGCGGACCGCGGCGCTCACTGGCTGCGGCTCGACACCGACCTCGACGTCCGTCTCTTCCGGTTCACGGGGCAGGTCGAGATCGATCCGCACGACCCGCTGGCCGTCTACGCCACCTTCTTCCGCGGCTTCGCGCGGAGCGACGACGGCGGGGGGAGCTGGCAGCCGTTCGACACGAGCTGCTTCCTCCCGACCTCGCTGGTGCCCGATCCCGTGGAGCCCGGCACGCTCTACCTCGCCGGCAATCTGACCCGCGCGTGCCGGGAGCTCCCCGACGCCTGCACCAGCATCAAGGTCACTGCGGCCGCCACGACGTGCCTGCGTCACCTTCCGGTCGCCCCCGCGGGCATCGAGGTCGTGGCCGTCGACCCGCACGCGCCCGGGCATCTGTATGCCACGGCCCCGTTTAGTGGGGAGGGGCTGTATCACAGCCTCGACGGGGGCGGCTCCTGGTCGCTCCTGGCGCCGGGCTTGTACCCCTTCGACCTCGTTTTCGACCCGGCGCAGTCGGGGGTGGTCTACGCCGGACTCCCAGGGGCGGTGGGGCGGAGCGCCGACGGCGGTGCGACCTGGCAGCTCCAAGGCGAGGGCTTGCCCCCGACCGACTTCGTCCTCTCCTTGGCGTTCGATCCCGTCGATCCGGCGGTGCTCTACGCGGGCGCCCTGCTGGAAGGCGTCTTTCGCAGTGCCGACGCCGGTGGCACCTGGACCAAGGTGGCTCCCGGGCTCGAAGGTCTCGGAGTGTGGAAGGTGCTCGTCGATCCCGAAGACCCGTCGATCCTCTACGCCGCGACGCGCGGCGCCAGCGTCCTTCGCGTCGAGCAGCGGCCGTAGACTAGGCTCGGCATGGCCGAGCCCGACTACGTCGTCTGCGTCGACTGCGAGACCCCCTGCTACGTCTTCGAGTGGGAGGAGGGGAAGCTGCGGGAGTGCATCTGTCCGGCGTGCGGCAACGACGACGTCGAGCAGTTCGCGCTGCCGGAGGATTTCGAGGACCTGGTCGCGCCCTGACCGGCGCTGCCGTCAGGCCTCGTCGCCGAAGGCGATCCCCAGGGCGCGCGCGGCGCGCACCATCTCCCCGCCGGGGTCGACCGTCTTGCTCGCCCCCACCGCCTGCTCGAGCTCGACGTCGCCGATCCGCCCGTTCTCCAGCCGCACCATCCGTCCCGAGCGGCCCTGCATCGCCAGGTGAGCCGCGCGCTCGCCGAAGAGCGTTGCGAGGAGGCGGTCGAAGGGGACCGGGCGGCCTCCGCGCTGGAGGTGCCCGAGGACGGTGGCGCGGACCTCGATGGCCGCCGGCAAGAGAGCGCGGAGCTCGCCCTTCAAGCGCTCGGCCGCCCCGCCCAGCCGCTCCTGGCCGGTGACCGCGTCCACCTCGGCGACCGCCGGGTCGCCGCCGCGCCGCACGGCCCCCTCGGCGACGACGACGATCGAGGAGGAACGCCCGCGGTTGCTGCAGCGCTCGCAGGCGCCGGACACCCACTCCGGCGCGTAGGGGATCTCGGGGATGAGGATGACGTCGGCCGCGCCGGTGATGCCGGCATGGAGCGCGATCCAGCCGGCGTGCCGCCCCATGACCTCGAGCAGCATCACGCGGTGGTGGCTCTCGGCGGTGTCGCGCAGGCGGTCGAGGGCGTCGGTGGCGACCTCGATGGCGGTCCAGAAGCCGAAGGTGTAGTCGGTGGCGGCGAGGTCGTTGTCGATCGTCTTCGGCACCGCCACGACCTGGACGCCGCGCTTGGCCAGCTCGCCGGCGATCGCCAGGGTGCCGTCGCCGCCGATCACGATCAGGGTGTCGAGCCCGACCTCGCGCAGGGTCTCCACGACCTCGGCCGAGCGGTCGGCGGTGCCGCCCCCGGGGGTCGGGTAGGCGAACGGGTTGGCGCGGTTCGTGGTGCCCAGGACGGTGCCGCCGAGGCCGATCAGGTGGCGGACGTCGGCGGGGGAGAGCGGCCGGAAGCGCCGCTCGATGAGGCCGGCGAAGCCGTCCAGGACCCCCACGACCTCGGCGCCGTAGACCTGCTCGGCGGTGCGCACCACCGCCCGGAGCACGGCGTTGAGGCCCGGGGCGTCGCCGCCGCCGGTCAGGATCCCGAGGCGCTGAGCGGGCATCGAAGAGATCCTATCGCGGTCGACGATGCTCTAGATCTGCGTATGCCGAGCTGAGATCAGAGACGACTTGACACGATCTTAGTCTTCGCATATCATCTTCCTGTATCTGGCGGGGAGAACCCGCCCCCAAAGGAGGAACCACAATGCGCAATTCGATGGCCCGATTCACCCCCACCCCAGCAGCCGCGAGAGAGCCCTTCTACCGCCTGTTCGAGACCCTCTTCAACCAGGACCAGGGCGAGGACATCGGCACCCGCTCGTGGGCGCCGCCGGTCGACGTGTTCGAGACCGAGGAGGCCTACGTGGTCAAGGCCGAGCTGCCCGGCATGAGCCGCGAGGACCTCGACATCACCCTCGAGAACAACGTCCTCCGCGTCTCCGGCGAGCGCAAGTTCGACCGCGACGAGAAGAAGGAGAACTACCACCGCATCGAGCGCTCCTACGGCGCCTTCTCGCGCGCCTTCGCGCTGCCGAGCCAGGTCGACGGCGAGCGCGTGGAAGCCACGTTCCAGGACGGCGTGCTGACGGTGACCGTCCCCAAGGCGGCCCAGGCGCGCCCGCGCAAGATCAGCATCTCCTGAGCGGCCCCGAGCCGCACAGAAGTTTCCGGTCGGCCCCCGCGAGGGGGCCGATTCGCGTTTCAGGAGGGATCTCTTCGCTCGAACAGGAGGCGGACGTAGAACGCCGCCCAGAGCGTGAACGGGAGCGCGAGCTTGAGCGGCAGGTCGAGCAGGTGCTCCGCGAGGCCCCAGGCGTTGCGCGCGAAGGGTCCGGCGTGGGCGCGGCTCCAGTCGCCGAGCCCGGTGGCGTAGACCGACTCGACGAAGACGACGAGCAGGAGCAGGTCGAAGACGGCGGTGGCCAGCGCCGCCCATCCCAGGTTGCGCAGCCGCCGGCGCCAGGGCACGCCCGGAACCGCCAGGAACAGCGCCCCGAGCAGCACGAGGTGGAAGTGCAGGTCGGTGACGCGGAAGGCGCGCACGAGCGTCCGTGCCGGCGGGAAGTCGCGGCGCGCGACGTACGCCTCGTGGCCGCCGCGCCGCGGCAGCAAGTCGGTCACGTCCGGGCTCTCGACGAGGTGGAGGAGCGCTTCGCCGCTCGCCAGGAGCAGCCGGTTGTAGGCGGGCGCGGCGAGCGCCCAGAGCGCCCAGACCGGCACCAGCCAGAGGAGCGCGTTGCGCAGCAGGCGCAGCGCCCAGCCGCCGGCCGGCCGCGCGCCGCCGGAGGCCGCGCTAGCCGGCCGCCGTCCGCCGGAGCGCAACGCGGTCGGCCCAGAGGACCCAGAGCAGCACGCCGAAGAGGACGACCAGCGTCTGCCAGACGACCGTGTGGGAGGCGTCGAAGAGCTCGGGCAGATAGGCGCCGGTGAGGAACAGAGCCACGACCCGCACCAGGTTGACGAGCTGGATCAACACCGCGCCGGCCGCGAGCCCCAGGAGGCGCGCCCGCCACGGCGCCGGGAAGGCGAGCACGGCGGCGGCGAAGATGAGCAGCGTCTCGACGCCGTTGCAACCGTTGCGGATGTTGACCGCGAAGCGCTCGCCGCGGATCACCGTCCCCTCCATCCGCACGTCCTGTCCGAGGAGGTCGAGCGCCGCCCCGCTCGCCCGCGCCACCCAACCCGTGAACGGCTCCACCGCGCGATCGTTCACCCAGTTGAGCGAGATCAGCGTGAAGCCGCCGGCGAGGAGCAGCAGGAAGAGAGCGAGAAACTTGGCTTCGGGTCGCAGGAGATCAGTCTAGCAGTCGAATTGACACCCCCGCGGGGCCGCCACTACCATGCCGCGGACCCGGAGAGCGCTTGGCCCACCCCCACCTGACGCCGAAGACCACCCTCCTCGACGCCGATCAGATGTCCCGCGCGATCCGCCGCATGGCGGGGGAGATCGTGGAGCGCAACCGCGGCGTCTCCGACCTCGTGCTGATCGGCATCCGCACCCGCGGCGTGCCCCTCGCCCACGCCCTCGCCGCCGAGGTCCAGCGCATGGAGGGGCACGAGGTGCCGATCGGCGCGCTCGACATCACCCTCTACCGCGACGACCTCTCGCTCATCGCCGCGCAGCCGATCGTCCGCGAGAGCCACCTGCCGTTCCCCATCGACGACCGCGTCATCGTGCTCTGCGACGACGTCCTCTACACCGGCCGCACGGTGCGCGCCGCGCTCGACCAGCTCGTCGACTACGGCCGGCCGCGGCAGGTGCAGCTCGCGGTGCTCGTCGACCGCGGCCACCGCGAGCTGCCCATCCAGGCCGACTTCGTGGGCATCCGGGTCCCCACCGCGCGCAACGAGGTCGTCGAGGTCAACTTCCGCTCGACCGACGGCGTCGAGCAGGTGCGTCTCCTCGAGCGGGCCGCTTGATGCCGGCGACGGACACGCCGCGCTGGACGAGGAAGGACCTCCTCGGCATCGCGGAGCTCTCGCCGGCCGAGATCGAGCTGGTGCTCGACACCGCCGAGTCGTTCCGCGAGGTGGGGGAGCGGCCGATCAAGAAGGTGCCGACGCTGCGCGGCAAGACAGTCGTCAACCTCTTCTTCGAGTCCTCGACCCGCACCCGCACCTCGTTCGAGATCGCCGAGAAGCGCCTCTCGGCCGACAGCCTGAACTTCTCCGCCTCGTCCTCGTCGCTGGCCAAGGGGGAGAGCCTCCTCGACACGGCGCTCAACCTCCAGGCGATGGCGCCGGACCTCATCGTCATCCGCCACGCCTACCCCGGCACGCCGCACCGGCTGGCGCGGCGGCTCAAGGCCGGCGTCGTCAACGCCGGCGACGGCGCCCACGAGCACCCGACGCAGGCGCTCCTCGACGCCTTCACCATCCGCCAGCGCAAGGGGCGGATCGCCGGGCTCAAGGTGGCGATCGTCGGCGACATCGAGCACAGCCGCGTGCTGCGCTCGAACGTCCACCTGCTGCGCAAGCTCGGGGCGCGCGTCGTGGTCGCGGGGCCGCGGACGATGATGCCGGCGGCGATCGAGACCCTGGGAGTGGAGGTCGCCTACTCGCTCGAGGAGGCGATCCGCGACGCCGACGTCATCATGATGCTGCGCATCCAGCTCGAGCGGCAGAGCCGCATGCTCTTCCCCTCGGTCAAGGAGTACTTCCAGCTCTTCGGCCTGACCCGCGCGCGGCTGGCGGCGGCCAGGGACGACGTCATCGTCATGCACCCCGGGCCGATGAACCGCGGCGTCGAGATCGCCAGCGACGTCGCCGACAGCCCCGACTACTCGGTGATCCTCGAGCAGGTGACCCACGGCGTCTCGGTGCGCATGGCCGTGCTCTACCTCCTCTCCGGCGTCCACGAGGAGGCGGCGTAGGTGCGGCCGCTGCTGGTGGCGGGCGGACGGGTGGTCGACCCGTCCCAAGGGCTCGACGGCCGCTTCGACCTGCTGCTCGAGGACGGGAAGGTGGCGCGCCTCGAGGAGCGGATCGAGACGCCCGAAGGGGTCGAGACGCTCGACGCCTCCGGGCTTGTCGTCGCGCCGGGATTCATCGACATCCACGTCCACCTGCGCGAGCCGGGGCATGAGTACAAGGAGACGGTCGAGAGCGGCACGGCGGCGGCGGCGGCCGGCGGCTTCACCGCCGTCGCCTGCATGGCGAACACCGACCCGGTCAACGACAACCGCTCGGTCACCGAGCTGATCCTCTCCGAGGCCCGCCGCTGCGGCACCGCGCGGGTGTATCCGATCGGTGCCGTCTCGAAGGGCCTCGCCGGCGAGGAGCTGGCCGAGCTCGGCGAGATGGCGCGCGCCGGGATCGTGGCGGTCTCCGACGACGGCAAGCCGGTGCAGAACGCCGAGCTGATGCGCCGCGCGCTGCTCTACGCCCAGCACTACGGCCTGCCGGTCGTGCAGCACGCCGAGGACCTCCACCTCGCCGCCGGCGGCGTCATGCACGAGGGGGAGTGGTCGACGCGGTTGGGGCTCCCCGGGCTCGCCGGCGCCGCCGAGGACGTGATGGTGGCGCGCGACCTCCTGCTCCTCGCCGAGACCGGCGGCCGCTACCACGTCGCCCACCTCTCGACCGCGCGCTGCCTCGAGCTGGTGCGGCGCGCCAAGGAGAGCGGGCTCGGCGTCACCTGCGAGGTCACGCCGCACCACCTCCTGCTCACCGACGAGGAGGTGTGGAAGAGCCAGTTCTCGACCGACACCAAGATGAAGCCGCCGCTGCGCTGCGAGCGCGACCGCCAGGCCCTCCTCGCCGGCCTCGCCGACGGCACCGTGGACGCGATCGCCAGCGACCACGCGCCGCACCACCCGGACGAGAAGGACGTGGAGTTCAGCCTCGCGCCCTTCGGCGTCCTCGGGCTGGAGACGACCGTCTCGCTCGGTCTCGACCGGCTCGTCCGCGCCGGCGTCATCGGCCTCGCCCGCCTGGTCGAGCTCCTCGCGACCGGCCCGGCGCGCGCGTTCGCCCTGCCGGGCGGGAGCCTCAAGCTCGGCAGCCCCGCCGACCTTACCCTCCTCGACCTGGAGCGGCGGGTGAAGGTGGACGCCGCCGCCTTCCGCAGCAAGTCGCGCAACACGCCGTTCCACGGCTGGGAGCTGACCGGCGGCCCCGCCGGCACGATCCTCGGCGGCCGACGGGTCGCGCTGCCGTGACGGCAGGCCGCCCGCGCGCTCCGCTCCATCTCGCGCTCGTCCTCCTTGCCGCCTGCGGCGGCGAGACCGGCGAGGTGCGCGCCGCGGCGCCCGAGGAGCCGCGAGCGCAGGAAGCGGCGCCGCCGCCGGAGGCTCTGGTGGCGGTGCCGGGCACGAGCGCCGTCGTCCTGCGGGCGCCGGCCGGACAGGTAGGAACGACGGAGGTCGCGGAGCTGGCCCGCGCGCTCGACGCTGCGGCCGCAGCGATGGCGCGGCGGATCCCGATCGAGATCCAGGAGCCTGTCTCGCTGCTGCTGGAGCCGGACTTCGTCGCCCAGGGGCGGGACACCGGCGCGATCGGCGAGGCGGTGCCGGGGCCTCACGCCGACCTCCACCTGGTGTTCCATCCGCGCGACCGCCATGCCTACGAGAACGCCCTCGCCGCGACGCTCCTTCGCCGCGCCGGCCTCGCCGAACCCCTGCCGCCCTGGCTCGCCCACGGCGGCGCGCTCTGGCTCGCCGGCGAGTGGTACGGCCGGCCGTGGCGCGACTGGCTGCCGGCGCTCGCCGCCGCCGGCGCGCTGCCCGCGGCCGACGAGCTCCTCGCGACGGAGGAGCCGCAGGACTCCTCGCCGCTCCTCTGGACCCCCGCGGCGGCGGCGGTCGTCGACGCCCTCCCCGGCGACACGCTGCGCGCCAAGCTCGCCGCGCCGCCCCCGCGCGAGCGCGTCGAGGCGGCGCTCGCCGTCCTCGCCCGCCTGCCGCCGCCGCCACCGGCCCCGGCGCCGGGGCTCCCGTCCCGCTTCCTGGCCGGTGTGTCGCTGGCGATGAGCAACAGCCTCGAAGGGGGCTATCACGCCCCGGGGCTCGAGCGGGCGCTCGACGCGGTCGAGGGCCTCGGCGCCGACGCCCTGTCGCTCATGCCCTTCGCCTTCCAGCGCGGCCCGGCGAGCCCCGACCTCGGCTTCCGCCACGACCGCCCCGGCGGCGAGACCGACGTGGGGCTCGTCCACGCCGCGCGCCGCAGCCGCGCGCGCGGCCTCTCGGTGCTCTGGAAGCCGCACATCTGGGTCTCGCGCGAGAGCTGGCCGGGGGAGATCGAGATGCAGAGCGAGGCGGACTGGGCGCGCTGGTGGCGCGGCTACCGCCGCTACGTCCTGCACCACGCCTTCCTCGCCCGCTGGGCGGAGGCCGACCTCTTCGCGGTCGGCGTCGAGCTGACCCGCACGCTGGGGCGGACGGAGGATTGGCGGCGGCTGATCGCCGACGTCCGCCGCCTCTACCCCGGTCCGCTGACCTACGCCGGCAACTGGGACGGCGACCTCGAGCGCGCCCCGTTCTGGGACCGCCTCGACCTGCTCGGCGTCGACGGCTACTACCCGCTGGCCGCCTCGCCCGCGGCGACGACGGCGGAGCTTTCCGTCGGCGCCGCGCGGGTGCGCGAGCGCCTCGCCGCCGCGGCGGCGAAGCACGGCAAGCCGGTCCTCTTGACCGAGGTCGGCTTCGCGGCGCGCCGCGGCGCCTGGATCGAGCCGCACGTCGAGGGCGGCGAGCTCTCGCTCGAGGACCAGGCCCGCGCTTACGAGGCGCTCTTCGCCGGGCTCGGGCGCCCGCCCTGGCTCGCCGGCACCTACGTCTGGAAGGTTTTCAGCGGCCCGCGGCGGCGCGGCGGCGGCGAGCCGCGGCCGGACTTCCAGCTCCTCGGCCGCCCCGCCGAAGCCGTCGTGCGCGCCTACTACGAATCACACTGATTGCCGGGGAGGGGTCTCGAAGTCAATTGCGCCCCGCGCGGAGGAAGACCGGCCAGCGCAGCGTGCGCACGGGCTCCGGCCCCCAGGCGGCCGCGAGGTCGTCGCGGACCAGGTCGAGCGGGTCGCGGCCGGTCGCCTTGCGGTAGCGCTGGCAGGCCGACCAGGTGGCCAGATAGCGCAGGAGGCGCTCCAGGTCCCAGCGCTCCTCCTGCGCCATCGGCGTCATCGCGATCTCGTCGAACGGGAACGGGATCGTGCGGTACTCCTCGTCCACCCACTTCCGCTCGGGGGGCCAGTGCTCGCGGACCAGCTCGTAGGCCAGGCGGTCGATCACCGCGTTCACGGCCGGATCCACCCGCGCCAGGTTGTAGGTCCAGACCGCGATCGCGCCGCCCGGCGCCAGGACGCGCCGCGCCTCGGCGTAGAAGTCGTCGAAGCGGAACCAGTGCAGGGCCTGCGCCGCGGTCACCAGATCGACCGAGCCGCCGGCGAGGCCGGCCCCCTCGGCGCGGGCGATGCGGTACTCGACGCGCGGGTGGGGCGCGGCGTGGGCGAGCTGCTCGGGGCTGGCGTCGGTCGCGACGACGCGCTCGAAGTGCGCCGCGAGCCCCACCGCCGCCTGCCCGTTGCCGGTGCCGGCGTCCCAGGCGAGGCGGCGCGCGCCGGGGAGGGCGGCGACGCGGGCGAAGAGCTCCGGCGGGTAGCCCGGCCGGTGCGCCTTGTAGTCCGCGGCGTGGCCGGAGAAGTGATCGGGAAAGGCGCGCGACGCCTCCCACTCTTCGCGCGTCAGGCGGACGAGGAGGAAGGTGTCCTCGGGGCCCCACTTGGGGTCGGGGTTGCCGCCGACGCCGACCTGCCGGAAGCCGGCGCGCTCGAGCACCGTGCGCGAGGCCGGGTTCCGCTCGAGGCAGGAGGAGCGCAGCTCGTCGAGCGCCAGCTCGCGGAACCCGAAGGCGACCGCCAGGCGCGCCGCGGCGGTGGCGTAGCCGCGCCCCCAGTAGGGGCGGCCGATCCAGTAACCCAGCTCGGCGCCGCGCGGCTCGCCGCCGACGCCGTGCAGGCCGACGACGCCGGCGAGCGTCTCGCCGGCGAGGACCGCGAAGGCGAAGTCCGTCCCGGCGGCGGCCTTGGCGGCCATGTCGCGGATGAACGCGGCGGCGCCGTCGGGCGGGTAGGGCGCGGGGATGTTCGAGGTCGCGGCGATCGCCGGGTCGGAGACCAGCGCCTGCACGGCCGGCGCGTGCTCCATTCCGATCGGCGCCAGCCGCACCGCCGGCGCGGGCGCGGCGGGTGCCGGCGGCGCCGCGCTCATCGCGCGGCGGCCGCCGTCCGGGCCAGCGCGGCCTTCTGGTCGTCGCCGAGGAAGGCGACCGCCAGGCGCGCCGCGGCGGTGGCGTAGCCGCGCCCCCAGTAGGGGCGGCCGATCCAG
>DASUNQ010000378.1:0-16321 GCA_036277075.1 Thermoanaerobaculia bacterium | reverse complement strand
GGCCGCCGAGGTGGAGGCCGAGGAGCTGCTGGAGCAGGCGCTCGCCGACCTCGAGGCCGCCATCGAGGAGAGCGGCGCGGAAGTGACCCACGCGCCGCTGCCGCGGATCCGGGCCGACGCCGGGCAGATCGTGCAGGTCCTCACCAACTTGATCGGCAACGCGATCAAGTTCCGCGGCGAGGAGCCGCCGCTCGTGCACGTCGCCGCGGCGCGCACCGACGACCAGTGGGTCTTCTCGGTGCACGACAACGGGGTCGGCATCGAGCCGGCGGAAGCGGAGGCCATCTTCACCTCCTTCAAGCGGCTGCGGCCGGAGGTGCCGGGCAGCGGCCTGGGGCTCTCGATCTGCAAGCGCGTCGTCGAGCGGCACGGCGGGCACATCTGGGTCAAGTCCGAGGCGGGGCAGGGCTCCACCTTCTTCTTCACCCTGCCGGTGCCGACGGAACCCTGAGCGGGCGGCTGGCAACCGAGCGTAAAGCACGCTATAGTCGTGTTTATCTGCTGGCTATCTACATTTTGATGTAGGCGAAGTGTCGGGCTGCTCGGTCGGGCTCGGTGGCAAGGTGCCGGAGGGGCTTCAGTGACGCAACGACCGATCCAGGTCCTCGTCGTGGAGGACAGCGCCGAGGACTTGGCGCACGTCCTCCACCTGCTGCGGAAGACCGCGCACGTCGCGGTCTCCGCCTTGACGGCGGACCGCGTGGCGCGCGCGGTCGCGCTGCTGCGCAGCTCTCCGGTGGACGTCGTCCTGCTCGACGTCTCGCTCCCCGACACCACCCCCTGCTCCCTCGACGGGCTGCAGCGCGTGCAGGCCGCCGCGCCGACCCTGCCCGTGGTGCTGCTGACCGGCCACGACGACGACGAGCTCGCCGAGCGGGCCCTGCGCGAAGGCGCGCAGGACTACCTCTGCAAGAGCACCGTCGAGGAGCGCCTGCTCGAGCGCTCGCTGCGCTACGCCCTCGAGCGCAAACGCGGCGAGGTGGCGCTACGCGAGAGCGAGGAGCGCTACGCCCTCGCCCTGCAGGGAGCCAACGACGGGCTCTGGGACTGGGACCTGAAGAGCGGAAACGTGTACTTCTCGCCGCGCTGGAAGTCGATGCTCGGCTTCGAGTCCGAGGAGGTCGGCAGCGAGCCGCGCGAGTGGTTCGACCGCGTCCACCCCGACGACCTCATGGTGCTCAAGGCCGAGATCTCGGCCCACCGCGCCGGCGGCACCCCGCACTTCAAGAGCGAGCACCGGATGCTGCACAAGGACGGCACCTACCGCTGGGTGCTGTCGCGCGGCATCGCGGTGCGCAACGGCACCGGCGAGGCCCACCGCATGGCCGGGTCGCAGACCGACATCACCGGCCGCAAGCTGGCCGAGAAGCGCCTCCAGCACGACGCCTTCCACGACGCGCTCACCGGCCTGCCGAACCGCGCCCTGTTCATGGACCGCCTGGGGGTCGCCCTGGCGCACGCGCGGCGGCGCGGCGACCACGCCTACGCCGTCCTCTTCCTCGACCTCGACCGCTTCAAGAACGTCAACGACAGCCTCGGGCACAACGTCGGCGACGAGCTCCTGGTGGCGGTGGCCCGCCGCGTCGAGGTGCTGCTCCGCCCCGGCGACACGGTGGCGCGCCTGGGCGGCGACGAGTTCGCGATCCTCCTCGACGGCGTCGAGGAGCCGGCCCAGGCGACGCGCGTGGCGCAGCGCATCAACCGCGAGCTGTCGCGCCCCTTCACCGTCCAGGGACACGAGATCTTCGTCACCACCAGCCTCGGCATCACCCTGAGCTCGAGCGCCGTCTACGAGCGCCCCGAGGACGTGCTGCGCGACGCCGATACCGCGATGTACCGGGCGAAGGCCGCGGGCAAGGACCGCCACGCCATCTTCGACCGCGAGATGCACGCCCACGCCGTCGCCCTGCTGCAGCTCGAAAACGACCTGCGCCGCGCCATCGAGCGCGCCGAGTTCGTCGTCCACTACCAGCCGATCGTGGCGCTGGCGAGCGGCGAGATCGACGCCTTCGAGGCGCTGCTGCGTTGGAACCACCCCTCGCGCGGGATGCTGCAGCCCGGGACCTTCATCGCCATGGCCGAGGACACCGGCCTGATCGTGCCGATCGGCTGGTGGGTGCTGCGCGAGGCCTGCCGCCAGCTCGCGGAGTGGCAGACCGAGGGGCCGGGCTCCAACGTCGCGGTGAGCGTCAACCTCTCGGGCAAGCAGTTCAAGCAGCCCGACCTGGTGCGCCGCATGCGGCGCCTCCTGCGCGAGGTGCCGGTCCGCCCCGGCAGCCTGCGGCTCGAGATGACCGAGGGCGCGATCATGGAGCACGGGCAGGCGGCGGTGACCAAGCTCCTCCAGCTCCGCGAGCTCGGCATCAAGCTCTACATCGACGACTTCGGCACCGGCTACTCCTCGCTCTCCTACCTCCACCGCCTGCCGGTGGACGGGCTCAAGATCGACCGCTCGTTCATCAGCAGCGGCGGCGACACGGCGGGGCGCTCGGAGATCGTGCGCAGCATCGTCACTCTCGGCCGCACGCTCGGCATGGGGGTGGCCGCCGAGGGGCTCGAGACCGCCGAGCAGGTGACGCGGCTGCGCGGCCTCTCCTGCCAGCTCGGCCAGGGCTTCTTCTTCTCCGGGCCGGTCGACCGCTCGGCGGCCGGCGGCCTGATCGCCGTCAACGCCCGCTGGTGAGGCCCGCGCCGGGCCGCCGCGCCCCGGCGGCCGCATTTTCCTCTCCCGCGCCTTTGTGTTAGAACGCCGGGGGCTGATCGCAGCGGACACCACCTGGAGGGACGAGAACCGATGGCCGTACAAGAGAGGGTGAAGAGCATCATCGTGGAGCAGCTCGGCGTCGACGAGGACGAGGTGACGATGGACGCCAGCTTCACCGACGACCTCGGCGCCGACTCGCTCGACATCGTGGAGCTGGTCATGGCGTTCGAGGAGGAATTCGGCATCGAGATCCCGGACGAGCACGCGGAGAAGATCGGCAACGTCCGCGAGGCCGTGGAATACATCCAGAACAACGCCGGGGACCAGAACTGACCCCGCGCCTCCCGCCACCTTCCCCGCCGTCCACCGTTTGACTCCTTCCGCGCGACGCCGCGTCGTCCTCACGGGGGTGGGGCTCGTCTCGCCGCTCGGCGTCGGCACCGAGGTCAACTGGCAGGGCCTGCTCGCCGGACGCAGCGGCATCGGCCGCATCACCCGCTTCGAGCACGACGCGAAGTTCCCGGTCCAGATCGCCGGCGAGGTGAAGGGCTTCGACCCCCACGCCTACACCGAGAGGAAGGACGTCAAGAAGAGCGACCTCTTCATCCACTACGCCCTGGCGGCGACGCAGTTCGCGATGCGGGACTCGGGGCTCGCCATCGACGACGGCAACCGCGACCGCGTCGGCGTCGTGATCGGCTCGGGGATCGGCGGGCTGCCGCTCATCGAGTCGATGCACAAGATCCTGCTCGAGCGCGGCCCCGACCGCGTCTCGCCCTTCTTCATCCCCGGTCTGATCGTCAACATGGCCGCCGGCCAGGTGTCGATCCGCTACGGCGCGCGCGGCCCCAACAGCTGCCCGGCGACCGCCTGCACGACCGGCCTGCACGCGGTGGGGGACGCCTTCCGCCTGATCCAGCTCGGCGCCGCCGACGCGATGATCGCCGGCGGCGCCGAGGCGGTGATCACGCCGCTGGCGGTCGCCGGCTTCGCCGCCATGCGCGCGCTCTCGACGCGCAACGCCGAGCCGGAGAGGGCCTCCCGCCCCTGGGACCGCGACCGCGACGGCTTCGTCATCAGCGAGGGGGCGGGGATCGTGGTGCTCGAGGAGCTCGAGGGGGCGCGGCGGCGCGGCGCGCCCATCTACTGCGAGGTCGTGGGCTACGGGATGAGCGGGGACGCCTACCACATGTCGGCGCCGCAACCGGACGGGGACGGTGCGGTGCGCGTGATGCGCGCGGCGCTCGCCGACGCCGGGCTGCCGCCCGAGAGCGTCGGCTACATCAACGCGCACGGGACCTCGACGCCGCTCGGCGACCGCGGCGAGGTCAGGGCGATCCGCACCGTCTTCGGCCCGCACGCCGAGAAGCTCGCGGTGTCCTCGACCAAGTCCTCGACCGGCCACCTGCTGGGGGCGGCCGGCGGGCTGGAGTCGGGCATCGTCGCCCTCGCGGTGCGCGAGCAGGTGCTGCCGCCGACGATCAACCTCGACCACCCGGACGCCGACTGCGACCTCGACTTCGTCCCCCACACCGCACGCCCCGCCAGCTTCGAGGTCGCCCTCACCAACTCCTTCGGCTTCGGCGGCACCAACGGCGCCCTGCTGATGCGGCGGTGGGAGGGGTAGCAGGCGGCGAAGCTCACCGCGCCCTGAGGCGTTGCAACCTTCGGAGGCCCTCTCCCGTAGTGCAAGCCGGAAGAGGAGATCCGCCATGACCAGGTACCATCGCAAGCCCGCGCTCGTCGCGGCCTTCGTCTGCTTGTTCGCCGCCGGGGCCACCGCCGCGGCGGCCGAGACCACCACCAAGGCGTTCCGCCGCGGCTTCGCCGCCGCGCCCGAGGGACGCACGCTGCGGCTCGCCAACCTGGCGGGACGGATCGAGCTCGTCCCCGTCCAGGGGCACGAGGTCGTCGTCGAGACCACCGTCCATGCCGAGGGGCGCGACGCCGCCGAGACCCGCAAACTCCTCGACGGCATGCAGTGGGTCAAGGAGCACGACAAGAAGGGGCGCGAGGAGTGGGTGCTCACCTACCCGGTGGACGACTACGACGGCTTCGCCTACCCGCGCAAGGGCCACCAGGTGGAGATCCTCGGCATCGACTTCGGTCACACCAGCGCGACCTACCGCGGCGAGCGCGTGCGCGTTTACGCGAGCCGCCGCTCGTCCGCCCCGATCCTCTACGCCAACCTGCGGATCGGCATGCCGCAGAACGCCCGCCTGGCGGTGCGCAACGTCGTCGGCGCGGTGCGCGGCGGCGCCCTCCAGGGGACGCTTGCCGTGGACACCGGCAGCGGCGACGTGCAGCTCGCCTCCTTCGCCGGCGGGCTGGTGGTCGACACCGGCTCGGGGGACGTGACCCTCGGCAACACGCGCGGCGAGACCTCGGTCGACACCGGCTCGGGCGACGTGACCGTCGACCGCTGGATCGGCAACGGCTCGGTGGACACCGGCTCGGGGGACGTGACGATCGCGCAGGTCTCGGCCGGCAAGCTCTCGGTGGACACCGGCTCGGGGGACGTGACGGTCAAGGCCGGCCACGTCTCCACCCTCTCGGCCGACACCGGCTCGGGGTCGATCCGCGTCCTCGGCGTCGAGGTCGAGGAGCTGGCGGCCGACACCGGCTCGGGCGACGTCACCGTCGAGAGCTCGCTCGCCAAGGCGCGCAGCATCAGCGTCGATACGGGCAGCGGCGACGTCAGCGTGCTGGCCGGCCCCGGCGCCTCGTTCGAGATGAGCGCCAGCCAGGGCAGCGGCGAGGTGCGCGTGGGCTACGGCGACGCGCAGCTGCGCAAGGACGGCAGGAAGGTGGTCGGCGCCTGGCGCGGCGACGGCCGCACCAAGATCCGCTGCGAGACCGGCAGCGGCGACTGCTCGATCGGTCCCAAGGGGTGACGGCCCCCGAGCCCGCCCCCGCGCCTCCCGACCACGATCGCCTGAGGGCCCGCCTGCGTGGGCCCTTGCTGCTTCCCGGGGACGCCGGCTACGACGAGGCGCGCTCGATCTGGAACGCGATGATCGACCGCCGGCCGGCGCTGATCGCACGCTGCCTCGGCGCCGGCGACGTCGTGGCGGGCGTCGAGCTCGCGCGCGAACGGGGGCTGCCGCTCTCGGTCAAGGGGGGCGGCCACAACATCGCGGGGCTCGCGGTCTGCGACGGCGGGCTGATGCTCGACCTGTCGCTGATGCGCGGCGTCTGGGTGGACCCGGCCGCGCGCACCGCGCGCGCCCAGGCCGGCTGCCTGCTCGGCGACGTCGACCGCGAGACCCAGCTCCACGGCCTCGCGGCGGTGCTCGGCTTCGTCTCCAACACCGGGATCGCCGGTCTGACGCTGGGCGGCGGCTTCGGCTACCTGACGCGCCGCTGGGGCTGGACCTCCGACAGCGTGCGCGCGATGGAGGTCGTCACCGCCGGCGGCCGGATCGTGCGCGCCAGCGGGACGGAGAACGCGGACCTCTTCTGGGGCCTCTGCGGCGGGGGCGGGAACTTCGGGGTGGTGACCGGCTTCGAGTACGCCCTCCACCCCGTCGGCCCCGAGATCGTCGGCGGGGCGATCGCCTGGCGGGCCGAGGCGGCCGCCGAGGTGCTCGCCATGTACCGCGAGCTGGTCGCGCAGGCGCCGCCGGAGCTGACCTGCGCCGCGCTGCTGCGCCGCGCGCCGCCCGCTCCCTGGCTGCCGCGGGAGGTCCACGGCCGGCCGATCGTGGCCCTCCTGGTCTGCTACTCGGGGCCGGTGGAAGAGGGGGAGCGGCAGCTCGCGGCGCTCAAGTCGTTCGGCGCGCCGGTCGGCGACGTCGTCCAGCGGCGGCCCTACGTCTCGCAGCAGAGCCTCCTCGACGCCACCCAGCCGAAGGGGCGGCGCTACTACTGGAAGTCCGAGTACCTGCCGGGGCTGGCGCCGGAGCTGCTGGCGCTGGTCGTCGAGCACGCCGAGCGGATCGTCTCGCCGCACTCGGCGGTCATCCTCTTCCCCGTCGGCGGCGCGGTCGCGGCGCTCCCCGAGGACCACTCCGCGGCCGGCAACCGGGACGCCGCCGTGGTCCTCAACATCACCGCCGCGTGGGAGTCCGCCGCGGACGATGGGCCGAACGTCGAGTGGGCGCGGGCGGCCTGGCGCGACATGCGCCGCTTCTCGACCGGCGGCACCTACGTCAACTTCCTGACCGAGGAGGAGGGGAGCGAGCGCATCCGCGCCGCCTACGGCGCCAACTACGAGCGCCTGGTCGAGGTCAAGACGACGTGGGACCCGGAGAACCTCTTCCGCACGAACAAGAACATCGCGCCGCGCGGGCGGTGAGACGCTACATCTTGCTGTAGCTCGGACCCCCGCCGCCCTCCGGCGGCACCCAGGTGATGATCCCGTACGGGTCCATGATGTCGCAGGTCTTGCAGTGCACGCAGTTGCTGGCGTTGATCTGCAGGCGCTCGCCGGTGGGGGAGGCGGCGTCGCTCACCCACTCGTAGACCGCGGCGGGGCAGAAGCGCGTGCAGGGGTTGGCGTACTCGACCGCGCACTGGTAGATGCAGACGTCGGTGTCGTGGACGATGAGGTGGACCGGCTGGTCCTCCTCGTGCGCGGTGCCGGAGTGGTAGACCCCGGTCAGGCGGTCGAAGGTCAGGCGGCCGTCGGGGCGGAGCGGCGGGTGCGGCGCGAAGCGCCGCCCTTCCAGCGTGTCGAGCGGCACCATGCGGAGGTGTCCGGGGCGGGTCGGCAGCCGGTCGCGGAAGCCCCAGCCGCGGCCGCCGGTCACCAGGCCGACGCCGGCCTGGAACATCCCGGCCAGCACGCCGTGGTCGAAGGCCTGGTGGAAGTTGCGCACCGCCCAGAGCTCCTCGCGCACCCAGCTCTCCTCGATCCGCCGCTCGTAGGTCGCGAGCTGCGCGGCGTCCAGGGTGCCGGCGCGAAGCCCTTCGAAGATCGTCTCCGCCGCCAGCATCCCCGACTTCATCGCCAGGTGGATTCCCTTCAGGCGCTGGCTGTTGAGCAGCCCGCCCGAGTCGCCGGCGATC
The DNA here is from genome assembly GCA_036277075.1 of Thermoanaerobaculia bacterium. Taxonomy (GTDB): domain Bacteria; phylum Acidobacteriota; class Thermoanaerobaculia; order Multivoradales; family UBA5704; genus DASUNQ01. The sequence goes on along the minus strand of DASUNQ010000378.1, from coordinate 8,607 downwards.
AGGAAGCCGTCCCCCGAGAGCCGCGGCATCGCCCACCAGCCCCCCTCCGGGATCGCCTTGGCGCCGTAGAACGCCATCCGCCCGCCGTCGAGCAGCGCGGCGATCTCCGGGTGCGTCTTGAAGTCCTGGAAGAGAAGGTAGGGATCGAGGAGCGGGTTCTCGTAGTCGAGCCCGACGACCAGCCCGACGATCGCCTGATCCCCCTGCATTCCGTAGACGAAGCCGCCGCCGAAGGTGTGGAGGTCGAGCGGCCAGCCCATCGTGTGGATCACCTGCCCCGGCTCGATCCGCCCGGGCGGCAGGTCCCAGACCTCCTTGATGCCGATCGAGTAGACCTGCGGGTTCTTCCCCTCGGCCAGGCCGAGGCGCTCCTCGAGCTGCTTGACCAGCGTGCCGCGCGGCCCCTCCCCGAGGACCGTCACCCGGGCGCGGATGTCGACCCCCGGCTCGTAGTTCGCCTTGCGGCGGCCGTCGCGGCTGACCCCGCGGTCGCCGGTGCGCACGCCCACCACGCGGTCGCCTTCGAGGAGCGCCGCGGTCGCCGGGAACTCGTAGAAGACGTCGACGCCCGCGGCCTCGACCTTCGGCGCCATCCACTTGAGGAGCTTACCGAGCGAGGCGACGTAGTTGCCCTCGTTCTCGAGCGGCGGCGGGATGGGGAGGGGGAGCGCGCGCTTCCCGGTGAGCCAGAGGAGCTTCTCGTGCTCGACCGGGGCCTCGAACGGGGCGGTGCGCCAGTCCTCGGGGAAGAGCTCGCGGAAGGCGCGCGGATCGACGACGGCGCCCGAGAGCGCGTGGCTGCCGATCTCCTTGCCCTTCTCGAGCACCGCGATCGCCACCTCGAGCTTGCCGGCGGCGGGCGCCTGCGCGTTGTGCGCGGCCACCAGCTCCGCGAGCCGGTACGCCCCCGCCAGGCTGGCCGGCCCGGCGCCCACGAAGAGGACGTCCAGCTCGAGAGTCTCGCGCTCGGGTTCCATGCGTCGAAAGACCTCCGGGTCAGGGGCGAAAAAAGCCCGGCGGATGGTAGCACCGGGCGCTGATACATTCGCGCGCGGACGCGCTCCCGGCGATGACGACGGACCCTTCTCTCCCTCTGGCGCTGGTTTGCTCGGTGGCCCTGGAAGCCGACCCGGTGCGCGCTTCTCTCTCGGATGCCGCCGGGCTGCGCGTGGGCGGCCGGGAGGCGGGCAGGGGAACGCTCGGGGCCACCCCCGTGCTGCTCCTGGCGACCGGCATGGGCAAGACCAACGCGGCGCAGGCGGTGACGGCGCTCCTCGAGCGCGCGCCGTTGCGCGGCGTGATCGGCTTCGGCGTCGGCGGCGCCTATCCGGCCTCCGGGCTCCAGGTGGGGGAGCTGGCCCTCGCCGAGCGCGAGATCTACGGCGACGAAGGCGTGCTGACGCCCGCCGGCTGGAGGTCCACGGAGGAGATCGGCATCCCCTTGCTCGAACGCGACGGTGCGCCGACCTTCAACGACCTTCCCCTCGACGCCGAGCGGGTGGAAGCGGCGCGGCGGGCCCTCGCCGCCGCGGGTTGGCGCGTGCGGACGGGGCCGTTCGTCACCGTCTCCACCTGCTCGGGCACCGCGGCGCGCGGGCGCGAGCTGGCGGAGCGCTTCGGGGCGCTCTGCGAGAGCATGGAGGGCGCCGCCTGGGCGCACGTCGCGGCGCACTACGGCGTTCCCTTCCTGGAGCTGCGCGCGGCCAGCAATCTGGTGGAGGACCGGGACCCCTCGCGCTGGCGCCTGCGCGAGGCGGCCGACGCGGCCGCGCGGGCATTGCCGGCGGTGGTGGGGAGCTGGCGCGACCGATGACCGAGCTCTCCCTCGGCTACTCGCCCTGCCCCAACGACACCTTCATCTTCCACGCCCTGACGCATGGGCTGGTGGAGCTCTCCGGCGTGCGCCTCCGCGAGCGGCTGGAGGACGTCGAGGCGCTGAACCGGCTGGCGCGCGAGGGGGTCCTCGACGTCACCAAGGTCTCCTACGGGGCGGTCCCCTGGCTGCTCGACGAGTACGTCCTGCTGCGCAGCGGCGGCGCTCTCGGCCGCGGGTGCGGCCCGCTGCTCGTGGCGCGCGAGCCGATCGAGGTCCAGGCCTTGCGCGGCGGGCGGATTGCCATCCCCGGCCGTTCCACGACGGCCAACCTCCTCCTGCGCCTCCACGACCCGCGGCTCCCGGCGGGCATCGAGACGGTCTACAGCGAGATCATGCCGGCCGTGCAGCGCGGCGAGTTCGACGCCGGGCTGATCATCCACGAATCGCGCTTCACCTACGCCGCGCACGGGCTGGTGGCGCTCGTCGACCTGGGGGAGTGGTGGGAGGCCGTCACCGGCTCGCCGATCCCGCTCGGCGGCATCGTCGCGCGGCGCAGCCTGGGGACCGAGCGGATCCGCGCCATCGACGCGGCGGTCCGGCGGTCGCTGGAGCACGCCCTCCGCCACCCCGAGGCGTCGCGCGGCTACGTCCGCGAGCACGCCCGGGAGCTCGATCCGGAGGTGACGCGCCGGCACATCGAGCTCTACGTCAACGACCTCTCGCTCGACCTCGGCGCGGAAGGGGAGCGCGCGGCGCGCGAGCTGCTCGCCCGCGCCGCCGCCGCCGGTCTCGCCCCCGCGGTCGAGCGCCCGCTCCTCCCCGATCCGGCACCGGCTTAGGCGCCCACCCGCGGATCCGGGCGCCTCCTTGCCGCAGCGTTTCAGCGGATGTCATACTCATTCCTCGGTATCCGCACGCACGCTCGAGCGCGGTAAGCGACGATGAGCAGGTTTCTCCACGAGATCTGGATCAGTGTGCTGGGAAGCCTCGGCGCCGCCCTGGTCGCCTACCTCTGCAGCTTCCTCGTCCGGCAAGAGATGTGGAACCGTCCGGTGCCCTTTTGGCTCCTGCCGCTGACCGTCGCGCTCCTCGTCTTTCCGTTCATCTACGCGCTGCGCCGGCTGCGGAGGACCGAGGAGCCGCACAACGTCCTAGTGATGCTCTCGGCCTTCGAGCGTCACAACTACTTCGCCGAGGTGCTGCGCTACATCATCACCTGCCTCGACGAGACGCCGGCCCGCGACGGCCTGACGCTGCAGCCGGTCGTCAACGCTCCGCGCGCCCAGTACGATCCGGCGAAGCAGAAGCGGCACCTCGATCAGGCGGTCAAGCGGCGGCAGGAGTTCGCCGGCGCGCTCATCGTGCCTGTGGCGCCGAACGAGACCCGGAGGGACCTCGCCGACTTCGCCCAGCGGTTTGCGCGGCCGGTCGTCTTCTTCGACACCCATCCCGGCCTGCGCCCTGACGAGTACACGCCGCGCTCCTGCTACATCGGCTTCAGCGACCGCGCCGGCGGGGAGCTCGCCGCGACCGCGATGGTGCACGAGCTGCGGAAGCTGCCCCTCGAGAAGCCGCGGCTCCTGGTGCTGCCCGGCGGCTTCCACGAGGCGCGGGAGCAGGGCTTCGAGGAGACCGTCCGCAGGGAGCTCCCCGGGGCGGTGATCGTGATCGGAGACGCGAGCTACTTCGATCGCGACAAGGCGCGCCAGGCGGCGCGGCGAGCGCTCGCGGCGGTGGCCGACAAGAGGCTGGCTTACGACGGCGCCTTCTGCCCCGGCGACGAGATGGCCCTCGGCCTGCTCGAGGCGGTGCGGGAACGGAGCGGCTCGGGAGCGTCGGACCGCCTCGTCCTGATCGGATACGACGGCATCAACGAGGCGCGCCGGCTCATCGATCTCAGAAACACGCCGTTCAAGAACACCGTGGTGCAGGACACCAGGAAGCTCGGCGAGACCGTGGTCCTGCAGCTCGCGTCGCTGCTCGAGAAGGAGCGCGACCACGACTCCCCTCCCGAGATCCTGCTCAGGCTCCGGCTCTACCACCCTCTGTAGCGGGCTCAGCCCAGGCGCAGGCCGACGGCGGTGGTGCCGGCGTAGCCCTGCCCCTGGGGCCGCACCCGGAGCATGAGCTGCGGGCCGCTGTCGCGGCCGCGGTAGATGCCGTCCTCGTCGTTGCGCGTGTCGCGCGGGCCGTGGCCGCGGTACGGCTGGCGCGCGTGGACCCGGTCGGTCAGCTCGTCGTCGAAGTAGAGCTGAGAGCTCAGCTCGCGGCCGCGCGGGCCGTCCGCGGGGACGCGCACCTTGAAGTGGACGTGAACCGCCCGGCCCGGGTACCAGCCCGGATAGATGGTGAGGAACTCCGCCGCGCCGGTGCGGTCGGTCACCTGGTAGCCGCGCAGGAAGCGGCGGCCGCGCGTGTCGAAGCGGCCGGCGAAGTCGCGCACGTCCGAGTAGACGCCCAGCGCGTCGCACTGCCAGAGGTCGACGACCGCGCCGGGGAGCGGCGTGCAGGCGGCCCCGTCCACCCGCCGCACCAGGAGGCGCAGCCGCAGCGGCACGCCCTCGACCGCCCGTCGCGTCGCCGGGTCGACTCGAATGTCGGCGCGCTCGAGGCGCTCGTCGCGGAAGTACGGCCCCTCGGTCTGCGCCGGCGTGACGACGCAGTCGAGCGGCTCCTCGGCCGCCGCGGCGGGGGCGTAGCCGGCCAGCGCCGCGGCCCCGGCCGCGCCGAGGAGGCCGAGCACCTCCCGGCGGCTCCAGTCGTCTCGGCGGGTGTCCATCTCTGCATCATCGTCGCGCATTTGGCGGCCTCCCGCTCTCCCGGAGTGTAACCCTCGGCGGCCGTTCCGGTATCCACTGCAGACCGACCCCGGGGAGGCGGCCGCCATGCACCTCGTCCAGGACCTCCGCCACACGTTCCGCCGCTGGGCGCTGCGGCCCGGCTTCGCCGCCGCGGCGCTGGTCACCATCGCGCTGGGCATCGGTGCCACCACCGCCCTGTTCAGCGTCGTGCGCGCCGTCCTCTGGCGGCCGCTGCCGTACGCCGACCCCGAGCGCGTCGTCGTGCTCTGGAGCCCGGCCTTCCCCGACGAGGACACCTGGCTCTCCTGGCGCGAGATCGTCGAGTACCGCCAGGCGGCGAGCTCCTTCGCGCACCTCGGCGCCGCCAGCGACTTCGCGGTCAACCTGACGGGGGACGGCGAGCCCGAGCGGGTGGCCGCGGCGGCGGCGACGGCCGACGCCTTCACCGCCCTCGGGTCCCCGCCGCTGCTGGGCCGGACCTTCACCGCCGCGGAGGACGCCGCCGGCGGCGACCAGGTCGTCCTCCTCGGCTACGGCCTCTGGCGGCGCCGCTTCGGCGGCGATCGGGAGATCGTCGGCCGCGCCGTGCGCGTCAACGGCGAGCCGCACACCGTGGTCGGCGTCATGCCGCCGGCCTTCCACCTGCCGCTCGCCTTCCGCGAGGAGCAGCCGCCGGAGCTCTGGGTGCCGCTGGCGCTCGGCCCCGACGACCTCGAGAGCTGGGGCGACCGCTACCTCCACGGCTTCGGCCGGCTGCGGGCGGACGTCACCGCCGAGGAGGCCAGCCGCGAGCTAGAGCGCATCGGCCGCGAATGGGTCGCGGCCGGCCACGTCCACGACCAGCGGGACCGCCGGTTCGAGCGCGCCGCCGTGCCGGTGACCGACCTCGTCACTCGCCGCGTCCGGCCGGCGCTGCGCGTCCTCATGGGCACCGTCGCCTGCATCCTGCTCATCGCCTGCGTCAACGTCACCAACCTCCTGCTCGTCGCCGCCGAGGGGCGCCGCCGTGAGGTCGGGGTGGCTGTCGCGCTCGGCGCCGCGCGGCGCCGGCTGGTCGCGCAGCTCCTGACCGAGAGCCTCCTCCTGGCCGGCGCCGGCGGCGCGCTCGGGCTGGCGCTCGCCCATGCCGCCACCCGCCTGCTCGTCGCGCTCGCGCCGGCCGGCATCCCGCGGATCGAGACCGCCGCGCTCGACGCCCAGACCCTCCTCTTCGCCGGCGCCGCCGTCCTCGCGGCCGGTCTCCTGTTCGGCCTGGCGCCGGCGCTCCAGCTGTCGCGGCCGGACCTCGCCGGCGTCCTCCAGGAGGGGGGCCGCGCGGCGACCCCGGGGCGGCGCCGCCAGCGCGTCCGCCGCGCCCTGGTGGTCGTCGAGACCGCCCTCTCGGTGGCGCTGCTGATCGGCGCCGGCCTCCTGCTGCGCAGCCTCTGGCGCTTGCGGCAGGTGGACCTCGGGCTCGAGCCGGCGCGCGTGCTGACCGCGCAGCTCTCCCTCCCCGAGGCCACCTACCCCGAGGGCGAGCGGATCGCCGGCTTCTACGACCGGCTGGTGGCGGAGGTCGAGGCGCTGCCCGAGGTCGAGTCGGCGGCCGCCGTCCGCCTCCTGCCGCTCACCGGCGAGATCGGCGACTGGAGCATCACGCTCGAAGGGCGGCCGCACGACCCGCGCGAGAACCCCAACGGCGACTGGCAGGTGGCGACCCCGGGCTATTTCGAGACCATGGGGATCCGCCTGGTGCGCGGCCGTCTCTTGGCGGACCGCGACCGCGCCGGCGTGCCGTTCGCCGCGGTCGTCAACCGCACGATGGCGACGCGCTACTGGCCGGGGGAGGCGCTCGGCCGGCGCTTCCGTCTCGGCACGGCGCCCGACCGGCCCTGGTTCACCATCGTCGGCGTCGTCGCGGACGTGCACCACAACGGCGTGGTCGAGGGGCCGCGGGCCGAGATGGTGCTGCCCCTGGCGCAGTTCCAGGTCGCCACCGGCTCGCTGCGCCGCAGCATGACGCTGGTGGCGAAGAGCCGCGCCGAGCCGGCGGCGCTGGCCGCGTCGCTGCGCGCCGTCGTGCGCCGCCTCGACCCGCAGCTCCCGGTGGCGCGGGTGCGCACGATGGAGGAGGTCGTCGGCGCCGCGCTGGCGCAGCCGCGCTTCACCGCCCTGCTCCTGGCTCTCTTCGCGGCGTTGGCGCTGGCCCTCGCCGCGGTGGGCCTCTACGGCGTCATCGCTTACGGCGTCGCCGCGCGCACGCACGAGATCGGCATCCGGCTGACGCTCGGCTCGACGCGCTACGGCGTGCTCCGCCTCGTCCTGAGCGAAGGGATGGCGATGGCCGCGGCCGGGATCGGGATCGGCCTCGCGCTGGGACGCCTGCTGAACCGCTTCCTCGCCGGCCAGATCTACGGCGTCACGGTGGACGACCCGGCGACCTTCGTCGCGGTGCCGGTCCTCCTCGCCGCCGTGGCCCTCGCCGCGACCTGGCTCCCGGCGCGCCGCGCCGCCGCGCTCGACCCGGCGGCGGCGCTGCGCGGGGGCTAGCGCCGCTCGCCGCCACCGCGGCGAGGATGCGAAGATCGGGGTCGAAGGGCGGCTCGCGGGCAGCGGTTCTCCACGCGCCGGCGTGAGGAGTTTCGCCATCGGCGGCCGTCCAACCGACCGGAGGTCGTCCGATGCCCCCACGCCGGATCGTCGTCGCAGGCGGCGAGGACTGGGTCCTCGCGCCATCCGCTCCCGCAGGCCGTCGGCGCGCGGCGGGAGGCGCTCCCGCGCTCGGCGCGGACCCGCTCGTCGCCCGGCTCCTCGCCACCGGCAAGGTCGAGGTCGCCTCCGACGAGGTCGCGACGCCTTCGCCGCGTCGGGCGGCGGAGGGCGCCCTCATCCTCGACGTCGCGACCGCCCCCGGCGAGGCGCTCGTGCTCCTGGCGCGGCACCCCTCCGGCGCGATCACCCTTCATTCGCCGCAGCCGCTGAGCGGGCGGCGCGGCGCCGCGCGCGGCGGCGTCACGCGCTTCCACGTGGCGGTGCGGAGCGCCGGCGCGGGGGCGCGGCGCGGGGCCGTGACGCGCGTCGTGCGCCTGGTCGTCTTCAAGGCGCTCGACAAGGTGGCCGAGCTGGTGCTGCCGCGGCTCGCCCGCCGCTGGGAGGAGGGTCGCTTCGGCAAACGGCCGCTCGGCTGGGTGGGGATCACGGCGCCGACCCTGCGGGCCGCGATCGACGGCAGCGGGCAGCTCGCGCCGGCGCCAAAGACGGCCTTCGGCGAGCGCAACCTGCTGCTCCTCCACGGCACCTTCTCCTCGACCGAGGGGGCGTTCGCGAAGCTGGCGGGCGCGCGCGGCGGCGACGGCGGCGAGTTCCTCTCCTGGGCGAACGGCACCTACGGCGGACGGATCTTCGGCTTCAACCACCTGACGGTGAGCGCCCCCCTCGCAGAGAACGCCCGCCTGCTCCTCGACGGGCTGCCGGACCGGCCGGTCCGCTTCGACGTCGTCACCCATTCCCGCGGCGGGCTCGTGCTGCGCACCCTGCTCGAGCGCCGCGCCGAGCTGGGGAGCCCGAGCCGGCGCTTCGAGCTCGGCCGCGGCGTGCTCGTCGCCGCCCCCAATCACGGGACGCCGCTCGGCTCCGCAGAGCGTTGGGACGACACCCTGGGCTGGCTGGCGAACCTCATCGACCTCTTCCCCGACAACCCCTTCACGCTGGCCGCCGAGCTCGTGGCGCAGGGCCTCAACTGGATCGCCCAGCACGTCGTCGGCGACCTGCCCGGTCTCGCCGCCATGGACCCGGCGGGCGTGACGATCTCCGGCCTCCAGGGACCGCCGGGGCCGCCGCCCGGCACGCTCGCGGCGCTGGCGGCCAACTTCGAGCCCGGCGACCTCGCGCCGCGGCTGTTCGACGCCGGGGCCGACGGCTTCTTCGCCGGCGCCAACGACCTCGTGGTCCCGAGCGAGGGCGGCTGGCTGGTCGGCGAGAGCGACGGCATCCCGGGGGAGCGGATCGGTT
>DASUNQ010000377.1:0-6417 GCA_036277075.1 Thermoanaerobaculia bacterium | reverse complement strand
GGGCAGGGGAGCCCGCTGGGCGGCGCGCGCGGCAAGAAGGGCGCGATCAAGCCCGGCGGTCCCGGAGTGGTCTGGACCGACCCCGAGTCGCAGCCTCCCGAGGGGGTCGAGCTGCCGGCGCGGCCGCGCCGCCCCGGCGGCGGCTGGCGCGAGCGGGCGCCGCTGGTCACCCGGATGCCGGCCGCCGACGAGCCGGAGCCGGCGGGCGGCGAGGAGGGGGGAGGGGAAGAGGGGTCCGGTGAAGGGGGAACCGGCGAGCAGGGCTCGGGGGAAGAGAGCGAGGGTGAAGACGGGGTCTTGACCGGCGGCGGCGAGGTGACGGCGAGCGCCGTCGAGCCGCCGCCGCCGCCGAGGTCGAAGCCCCGTCCGAAGAAGCCGCGCCCGCGGCGCGCCCGCCAGGCCGCGGCCCCCCCCGCTCCCGAGCCGGAAGCGCCTCTGCCGCCGCCCGCAGTCCCCGAGAGCCCGCTCTCGGACGCCGACCTCTACCTCCTCGCCGAGGGCACCCACCGCCGTCTCGACGAGAAGCTGGGCGCACACCCCGGGGAGGTCGACGGGGTGGGTGGCACCTGGTTCGCCGTCTGGGCGCCGAACGCCGAGCGGGTCTCCGTCGTCGGGGACTTCAACGGTTGGGAGCGCGACCGCCAGCCGCTGGCGCCGCGCGCCGCCTCCGGGGTCTGGGAGGGCTTCGTCGCCGGCGTCGAGCCGGGGGCGGCCTACAAGCTCCACGTCGTCTCCCGCCACCGCGGCTACTGCGCCGACAAGGCGGATCCGTTCGCCTGCCGCGCGGAGACGCCGCCGCGCACCGCCTCCCTGCGCTGGGAGCTCGACTACACGTGGGGCGACGGCGAGTGGATGGCGGAGCGCCCGGCGCGCAACGCCCTCGAAGCGCCGATGTCGATCTACGAGGTCCACCTCGGCTCCTGGCGGCGCCTGCCCGAGGAGGGCTTCCGTTCCCTCACCTACCGCGAGCTGGCCGAGACGCTCCCCGAGCACGTGGCAAGGCTCGGCTTCACCCACGTCGAGCTGATGCCGGTCATGGAGCACCCCTTCTACGGCTCCTGGGGGTACCAGACGACGGGCTATTTCGCGCCGACCTCGCGCCACGGCACGCCGCAGGACTTCATGGCGCTGGTCGACCGCTTCCACCAGCGCGGCATCGGCGTCATCCTCGACTGGGTGCCCTCGCACTTCCCCACCGACGAGCACGGGCTGGGCTTCTTCGACGGCACCCACCTCTACGAGTACGCCGACCCGCGCCGCGGCTTCCACCCCGACTGGACGAGCTACATCTTCAACTACGGGCGGCGCGAGGTGCGGAGCTTCCTCACCAGCAGCGCGCTGTTCTGGCTGCGGCGCTACCACGCCGACGGCCTGCGGGTCGACGCGGTGGCCTCGATGCTCTACCTCGACTACTCGCGCAAGTGGGGGGAGTGGCTGCCCAACGAGCACGGCGGGCGCGAGAACCTCGACGCGATCGCCTTCCTGCGCGGCTTGAACGAGGCGGTCTACGCCGAGGCGCCGGGAGCGCAGACGATCGCCGAGGAGTCGACCGCCTGGCCGATGGTCTCCCGCCCGACCTGGGTCGGCGGGCTCGGCTTCGGCCTCAAGTGGGACATGGGCTGGATGCACGACGTCCTCGACTACCTCCGCGAGGACCCGGTCCATCGCAGGTACCACCACGACCGGCTGACCTTCCGTTCGATCTACGCCTTCCACGAGAACTTCGTGCTGCCCCTCTCGCACGACGAGGTGGTGCACGGCAAGCGGTCGCTCCTCGGCAAGATGCCGGGCGACCTCGGGCAGAAGTACGCCAACCTGCGGCTGCTCTTCGCCTACCAGTACGCGGTGCCGGGCAAGAAGCTCCTCTTCATGGGCGCGGAGATCGGCCAGTGGCGGGAGTGGGACCACGACGGCAGCCTGGACTGGCATCTGCTCGACCACGCGCCGCACGCCGGGATCGCGCGGCTCGTCGGCGAGCTCAACCGCCTCCACCGCGAGGAGCCGGCCCTCCACGAGCTGGACTGCTCGCCGGACGGTTTCGAGTGGATCGACGGCAGCGACGCGCTGCAGAGCGTGATCTCGTTCGTCCGCCGCGGCAAGGCGCCCGGCGAGCAGGTGGTGACGGTCTTCAACTTCACGCCGGTGGTGCGGCGGAACTACCGGCTGGGGGTGAGCGGCGGCGGCCTCTGGCGCGAGCTCCTCAACAGCGACGCGCGGGAGTTCGGCGGCAGCGGCCACGGCAACCTCGGCGGCGTCGAGGCCTCCCCCTTCTCGGCCCACGGCCGCTCGCACTCCCTCACGCTCACCCTGCCGCCCTTGGCCGCGGTCTTCCTCAAGCGGGAGAGCGCCTGAGCGCGGCGCGCGTCCCCGCCTCCATCTACCGCCTCCAGCTCCGCCGCGAGCTCCCCTTCGCGCGCGTCCGCGACCTCGTCCCCTACTTCGACGCGCTCGGGGTCGGCGACCTCTACTCTCGCCGATCGAGGCGGCCGCGACGTGCTCGCGAACGGCCCGCGGTCGGAGCACGCCCCCTGGTTCGACTTCGCGGCGGACCTTCTGGAGCGGCCGCCGGACGACTTCCGCGCCTTCCAGCGACGCCTCGCCTTCTACGGCGCGGTCAACGGCCTGACGCAGCTCCTGGTCAAGCTCGCCGCGCCCGGGGTTGCGGACTTCTACCAGGGGACGGAGCTCTGGGACCTGTCGCTGGTCGACCCGGACAATCGGCGGGTGGTGGATTACGAGACGCGAAAGAGGATGCTGGAAGAGCTGAGTAGGGAAGAAGCGGGAGATCGCCCGCGCCTGCTCGCGGCGCGCGACCTCTTCGCGCGCTTCCCCCTCGCCCTGCTCGCCGGCGCCTAGTGCGCCGCGGCCCCTTCCGCGAGGTAGCCGACGCACTTGTAGACGAGCTTGGCGGCGAGGAAGTCGCTCGCCGGCTGGCCGCCGATGGGCGCCAGCTCGACGAGGTCCATCCCCACCACGGTCTTCTCGCGGAAGAGCGTGCGGAGCAGGGCGAGCGTCGGGTACCAGAGGCCGCCGCCGGGCTCCGGCGTGCCGGTCGCCGGCACCAGCGAGGGGTCGAAGTAGTCGACGTCGAAGGTGAGGTAGACCTTTTCCGGCAGCGCTTCGAGGAGCCGCGGGAAGCGCTCTTCGGCGCGCGCCAGCTCGTGCCCCCAGACGACCGGGAGGGCGCGCTCGGCGACCAGCTCGGCCTCCGGCGAGGAGAGCGAGCGGATGCCGACGGCCAGCGTCGGGAACCCGTCCTCGACGAGCCGGCGCATGACGCTGGCGTGCGAGAAGGGAGTGCCCTCGAACTCCTCGCGCAGGTCGGCGTGGGCGTCGAACTGCACGATGCCGACGTCGCCGTGGACGGCGCGCGCGGCGCGCGCCGGCGCCAGCGTCAGGCTGTGCTCGCCACCGAGCGTGATCAGGAACTTCCCGGCCGCGAGGTGGACGCGCGCCGCTTCCTGCAGCTCGCCCAGCGCCTCGGCCATGTCGAAGGGCTCGGGCAGGAACGGCGGCAGGGTGGCGATGCCGAGCCGGGCGGGCTCGCCCCCCAGCTCCTCGTCGTAGAGCTCCATCGCCTGCGAGGCGCGGAGGATCGCCGCCGGCCCGGCCGCGGTCCCCTTGCCGTAGGTCGTGGTGCGCTCGAAGGGCACCGGCAGCACCGCCACGACGCTCGTCGCGTAGCGCGAGAGGTCGTCCTCCAGGAGACCGAAGTTCGTGGGCAGGTAGGGCATGTCTCGGTGCGCGACCCCGGGCGGCGGAGAGTTGTAGCAGTGGGCTGGAGGGGTGTCAAACGTGCGCCCCGCAAGCGCCGGGGGCTCGCTTTCCGTCTTCTCTCACCAGGAGGCGAGCGCGCGATGGCGGCAGCCCTGGAGTCCCTGATTCAAGAGCTCCCCGAGACCGAGCGTCCCCGGGAGCGGCTGCTCGAGCAGGGGAGCCAGGCGCTGTCGGACGCCGAGCTGCTGGCCGTGTTGCTGCGCAGCGGCCGGCCGGGCTGCTCGGCGATCCAGCTGGCGCGCGAGCTGCTGCGCGACGCCGGCGGGCTGGGCGGCCTGCCGAGTTTCCACCCGCGCGCGCTGCGGCGGCTCGGCCTGGGGGCGGCGAAGGCCGCCAGCGTGCTGGCGGCGTTGGAGCTCGGCCGCCGCGTGCTGCGCTCGCAGATCCCCGAGCGCGACCCGCTCACCCGTCCCAACGAGGTGGCGAGCTACCTCGCCTTCCGCTACCGCACGCTCGACCAGGAGGTCGTCGGCGCGCTCTTCCTCGACAGCCGCAACCGCCTGATGGGCGAGAAGGAGATCTTCCGCGGCACCCTCAGCCGCGCCGCCGTCGAGCCGCGCGAGATCCTCAAGGAGGGGCTGCTGCGCGGCGCCGCCGGCATCCTCCTCTTCCACACCCACCCGAGCGGCGATCCCAGCCCGAGCACCGACGACCTCCTCTTCACCCGCCGCCTGGCGGAGGCGGGCGAGGTGGTCGGCGTGCGCCTGGTCGATCACATGATCCTCGGCGCCGCCGGGCGCTGGGTGTCTCTCCACCAGCGGGGCGCGTGCTAGCTTCGCGGCGTGCGCGTCTATCACCTCGACTGCTGGAGCGGCCTCGCCGGCGACATGTTCCTCGGCGCCTGCCTGGACCTCGGCATGCCGCCGGCGGTGCTCGAGGAGACGGTCGCGCGACTGGCGCTGCCGCGAGTGGGGATCCGGGCGCGGAAGGAGGCGCGCGGCGGCCTCGCCGGGACCTACTTCCAGGTGCTGCTCGACGGCCGGCCGGTGGAGGAGGCGGGCGAGCACACCCACCCGCATCCGCACCACCACCCGCCCGGGCCCGAGCACGGCCGCTCGCTCGCCGACATCCTGGCCCTGCTGCGCGCCAGCGCCCTCGACTCGCCCGTGCGCGAGCGGGCGGAGCGGCTCTTCGTGCGGCTCGGCGAGGCCGAGGCCAAGGCGCACGGCGTGCCCCTCGAGACGATCCATTTCCACGAGGTCGGGGCGGCCGACTCGATCGTCGACCTCGCCGGCGCCGCCGCGGCGGTGGAGCACCTGGCGCCGGAGCGCTTGACCGCTTCGCCCGTCAACCTCGGCGGCGGCCGCGTGCGCACGGCGCACGGCGAGCTGCCGGTGCCGGCGCCGGCCACCGCCGAGCTGCTGCGCGGCGTGCCGGTCTACGGCAGCGGCGACGGCGAGCTCACCACCCCGACCGGCGCGGCCCTCCTCGCCGAGCTGGTGGACGGCTTCGGCGCGGCGCCGGCGATGGTGCTCGAGGGGAGCGGCTACGGCCTCGGCCGCCGCGACACGCGCGAGCGCCCGAACGCGGTGCGCCTCCTCGCCGGACAGGCGGCGGCGGACGCCGCGCGCGGCGAGGTGATGGTCGTCGAGTGCGAGGTCGACGACCTCCCCGGGGAAGGGTTCGGCTACCTGATGGAAAGCCTGCTCGCCGCCGGTGCGCTCGACGTCTACTTCACGGCGGTGCAGATGAAGAAGAACCGGCCGGGGACTCTCGTCACCCTGCTCTGCCGTCCGGCCGAGCTCGAGCCGCTCGCGGCCCGGCTGCTCGCCGAGTCGGGCTCGCTCGGCTGCCGCTTCCACCGCGCCGCCCGCTTCGAGGCCGAGCGCGAGGCGGCCGAGGTGGCGACGCCCTACGGGGCGGTGGCGGTCAAGCGCGCGCGCCTCGACGGGCGGCCGCTCGCCGCGGCGCCGGAGTTCGAGTCGGTGCGGCGCCTCGCCCTCGAGCGCGGGCTCCCCTGGCGCGAGGTCCACCGCGCCGCGCTCGCGGCGCTGGCGCGAGATGAAACAGGATAGGGAATCCGCGCCCGCCGCGGGCGGCCCTGCGGAGGGCCAATGACCTCCCACGACGGCTCTCTCCAGCTCGGCCTCGCCGGCCGCGGCGCGTTCCGCTGGGGCGCCGCCCAGTACCGCTTCCTGCCGGCGGAGCTGAGCAAGCTAGGCTACGGCCCGGCCTCGGCGGCTTCGTAGCGCACCTGTCGGGCGCGGACGATGAACCGCCGCGGGGCCGGACCGACGTAGTAGAAGGGGTAGCAGGTCACCAGCGTCAGCGCCGGCTCGGCGGTGTCGTCCAGCACGTGGACGGCCGCGGGCTCGACCACCTCCGTCCAGTCCACCCGGTAGTGGAAGGTGCCCTCCGGCGTCGTGAGGGTGATCTCGTCGTCTGCGCGGACGTCCTTGAGCGGCCGGAAGTAGCGGTCGCGGTGGCCGGCGAGCCCGACGTTGCCCGGCTCGCCCGGCAGGGAGGTGCCGGGGATGTGCCCGACCGCCCGGCGGAGGGTCCGCTTGTCGGCGCCGCCGGCGATCATGACCGAGAGTCCCACCCGCGGGATCGCCATCCGGCCGAGCGCCGTGCCGGGCGGCAGGGACGCGGCCTGCCGCGGCTCCTCGGCGCCGGGCAGCTCCCGCGGCCGCTCCGACG
>DASUNQ010000376.1:0-8049 GCA_036277075.1 Thermoanaerobaculia bacterium | reverse complement strand
CGGGGCGGGCGGAGCCTAGCGCTCCCGGCGAGAGCAACCGCGCGGCGGGGGTCTAGACTTCCCCGGTGGACGGCAAGGTCCTGGTCTACGACGGCGACTGCCCGATCTGCATCCGCGGCAGCCGCGGCTTCGTGCGGCTCGGGTTCCTGCCCGAGGAGCGGCGGTGGGAGTTCCAGGCGCTGGAGCCGGGGCTCGCCGGCCGCCTCGCCGCGGCCGGCTTCCGCAACGAGATGGCCGTGGTCGAGCCGGCGAGCGGCGAGCTGCGCACCGGCATCCCGGGCTTCCTCTGGCTGCTGCGCGACGGCTGGCTCGGGCCGGTGGCGCGAGGGCTCGACCGGCGCGGGCCGCGCGAGGCGCTGGCCGCCGTCTACCACCTGGTCTCCTACAACCGGCGGATCCTGGCGCCGCCGCGCAGCCCGATCCGCTGCGCCTGCGACCCGGACGACCGGCCCGGCTATCAGCTCGCGCTGCTGGTCCTCCTCCTCGCCTTCGCGCTCGGCGCCGCGGCGCTCTTCGGGGCGGCGGTGGCCGGAGCGCGCGGCGCCTTCGCGGGCGCCGCGGCCGCCGGCGGGCTCTGGTCGGCGCTCGCCCTGGGCGCGGCAGCCTTCCCCCCGCAGGCGCACCTGCGCTACCTCGCCCACGCCGGCATGGTGGTCGCCGCGGGGGCCGCGGCGCTGCTGCCCGCCGCGCTCCTCGCCCCGCTCCTCCCGCCGCCGCTGCTGCGCGCGGCCGCCGTCGTCGCCGTTGCCGCGAGCCTCGCGGTCATGGCGCGCCAGCTCCTCCGGCGGCTCCGCTACCTCGGCCTGCCGCCCGGCCGCCCGGCCTGATCGGCGCGCCGGCCGCGGCGCGTCCGATTTCCGTCATACTTACGCCATGCCCCCGCGCTTCGATCCCGAGCGGCGGACCCTCGAGCTGGCGGTGGCCGACCTGCTGGAGGCGGGGCTGCTGCGCAGCCTCGGGTTCGCGCAGCGCGGCGGCTACGAGCGGCTCTGGCTGGGGCAGGCGATCCATAGCCGCTACCAGGAGCAGGCGCTCGCCGGCGACGCGAGCTACCGCCGGGAGGTGGCGGTCGCCTGCGCCTTCCCGCACCGCGGCTGGGAGGTGACGGTCTGCGGGCGCATCGACGGCCTGCGCCGCGAGCCGGACGGAACGCTGGTCGTCGAGGAGATCAAGTCGGTCCGCCGCGGCGCCGTGCTGCCGCCGGCGCAGCGCGAGATGTACCAGCGGCAGGCCCTGCTCTACGCCTGGATCCTGGGGCGCTGCGAGAGGGCGCCGGTGCGCGCCGAGCTGGTGCTCATCTCGATCGGCAGCGACGAGGTCGAGCGCGAGGAGCTGGCGGCCGACCCGCGCGGGCTCGAGGCGGCGGTCCACCGCCGCCTCAACGGCCTGATCGCCGCCTACGAGTCCGAGCGCGAGGCCGCGGCGGCGCGGCGCGAGGCGGCGCGGCGGCTCGCCTTCCCCTACCGCGAGCTGCGCCCCGGGCAGGAGGAGATCCTGGCCGCGGTCGAGACCGCGCTCGCCAACCGCGAGCACGTCCTGCTCCAGGCGGCGACGGGGATCGGCAAGACGGTCGCCGCGCTCTATCCCGCGCTGCGCTATGCCCTCGCGCACGACAAGCGGGTCTTCGTCCTCACCGCCAAGACGCTGCAGCAGGAGATGGCCGGGGCGGTCCTCCGCCTGCTCAACACGGAGGGGGCGTTCCGCTCACTCCGCCTGCGCGCCAAGGCCAAGATGTGCGCCAACGAGCAGGTGATCTGCCACGAGGAGTACTGCCGCTACGCCAAGGACTACGCGTTGAAGCTCCAGGGGAGCGGCCTGGTGCCGCGGCTCCTCCACGAGCACCGCACCCTCGAGCCGGACGACGTCTTCCGCGCCGCGCAGGCGACCGAGGTCTGCCCCTTCGAGGTGAGCTTGGAGCTGCTGGGCCGGACGCAGGTCACGGTCTGCGACTACAACTACGCCTTCGATCCCTACGTCTCGCTGCCCGAGTTCGGGCCCGACCGCGACCTCTCGGACGTGGTGCTGGTGATCGACGAGATCCACAACCTCGTCGACCGCGGCCGCGGCTACTACAGCCCGGAGCTCTCGGCGGCGGCGGCGCGGCGGGCGGGAGAGGTCGTGGGGCGCGAGAGCGCGCCCATCCACCGCGAGATCGAGCGGCTCTGCGCGCAGCTCGCGGCGCTGATCGAGCGCACGGTCGAGGACGCGCTCGAGGAGGGGCCGCCGGGGGAGCGGGCGGTCGAGGTCCAGCTCCCCGAGGACCGCCTCTGGATGCTGCGCCCGGACCTCGACGCCGCCTTCGTCAACTACCTCGAGCACCAGCGCACCACCCGCTCCTTCCGCGCCGACGACCCGTTCGTGGCGCTCTACTTCGACGTCCTGCGCTTCCTCAACGGGCTCGTCGTCTCCGACGAGGCCTTCAGCCACTACGTCGAGCGGCGCGGCGGCGACAGCCGCTGGAAGGTGCTGTGCAAGGACCCCAGCCGCTTCCTCGGCGGCGTCGTGCGCCGCGCGCACGCGACGGTCGGCCTCTCGGCGACGCTGTCGCCGCCCGCCTTCTACTTCGACCTGCTGGGCTTCCCGCCGGGGCGGACGGCGTTCGTCGAGGTGCCCAACCCCTTCCCGGCGGAGAACCGGCGGGTGGTCATCGACTCGACGGTGGGGACGGCCTGGAAGGAGCGGCCGGCGAACTACGAACGGCTGGCCGAGCGGCTGGCGGAGTTCGCCGACGCGGTGCCGGGCAACTGCCTGACGCTCTTCCCGAGCTACCAGTTCCTCGCCGAGGTCGCGGGGCGGATGCGGCTCCGGGCCAAGCGGGTGCTGGTGCAGCGGCAGGCCGACGGCGACCGCGAGCGCGAGGCGATCCTCGACGCGCTGCGGCTGGCGATGCTCGGGGACGTGCTGCTGCTGGCGGTGGCCGGCGGGGTGTTCGCCGAGGGCGTCGACTACCCGGGCGACATGCTGCGCGGCGTCGCGGTCGTCGGGCCCTGTCTGCCGGGGATCAGCCTCGAGCAGCAGCTCCTCAAGGCCTACTACGAGGAGCGCTTCGACAAGGGCTTCGAGTACGCCTTCGTGGTGCCCGGGATGACCCGCGTCGTCCAGGCCGCGGGGCGCCTCATCCGCTCCGACCGCGACACCGGCGTCATCGCTCTCTTCGACCGCCGCTTCCTCCACACCCCCTACCGCGACCACCTCCCGGCCGACTGGCTGCCGGGCGAAGGCGCCGGCGCCCTGGTCGGCGAGCCGAGGGCGGTGGCCGAAGAGTTCTTCCGCGGCCTCCCCGCGCCGCAGCTGCGGCGCGCCTAGAGCTACTCGACGATCAAGACCCGCCGGTTGGCGGGGAGGGATTCGAAGCGCTGCGCCTTGCCGCTGGGCCAGCGCAGGGTGAGGCGGTCGGCCTTGGGAGCTTCCCCGAGGCCGAAGTGCAGGGTGAGGGCGTTCTGGGAGAGGTAGGAGGAGGCGGTGCGGGCTTCGCGGAGCTGGCGGGCGCCGGCGGCCTCGAGCTCGACGCGGGTGCCGATGCCGGAGCGGTTCGAGCGCGTCCCGAGCAGGTCCACCTGGAGCCAGCCGCCCGCCGGGCCGACGTTCTCGTAGAGCTCCGACCAGTCGTCGCTGTTGCTCACGACCAGGTCGAGGTCGCCGTCGCCGTCGAGGTCGCCGGCGGCCAGGCCGCGGCTCGAGCGCACGGCGTCGAGGCCGGAGCCCGGCACCTCGCGGAAACGCCCCTTGCCGTCGTTCTCGAAGAGCTGGTTGCGCTGCTTGTAGGTCGTGCCGGTCCCCCACAGCTCGACGTTGTGGATGATGTGGCCGTTCGCCACCGCCACGTCGAGGTCGCCGTCCTGGTCGAGGTCGCCGAAGACGGCGCCGAAGCCCACGTTGTGCATCGACGGCGCCGCCAGGTTCGAGACGTAGCGCGCGTCGACGAAGGTGCCGCCGCCGAGGTTGCTGTAGAGGACGCTGGTCTGCAGGTCGAGGTGGGTGACGAAGAGGTCGGGGTGGCCGTTGCCGTCGAGGTCCCCGAGGTCCACCCCCATGCCGGCCTCGGGCTTGCCGAGGTCGGAGAGGGCGGTGCCGGAAGGCAGGCCGATCTCCTCGAAGGTGCCGTCCTTTCGGTTGCGGAACAGGAACCCCGGCGTCATGTCGTTGGCGACGTAGAGGTCGGTCCAACCGTCGCCGTCGACGTCCCCCCAGACGACACCCAGACCGTTGCCCTTGTCGGGCGCCGCCACGGCGGCCACCGTGGCGTCCTCGAAGGTGCCGTCGCCGCGGTTGCGGTAGAAGCGGTCCGGCAGGCCCTCGTAGACGTCCGGGTGGCAGTACGACCGCAGGTTCCGTTCCTTGAGCCCGCAGACCGGGTTCTTGTCGAAGGCGAAGTCGACGTAGTTGGCCACGTAGAGGTCGAGGTCGCCGTCCCGGTCGGGGTCGGCGAAGCCCGCCGAGGTCCACCACCCGGTCGCGCCCACGCCGGCGCGAGCCGTGGCGTCGACGAAGGTACCGTTCCCCCGGTTCTCGAAGAGCTGGCTGGCGCCGAAGGCGGTCACCAGGAGGTCGAGGTCGCCGTCGCCGTCGGCGTCGCCCGCCGTGCCCCCCATGCCGTAGCCGGTCACGACGAGGCCGCTCGCCGCCGTGACGTCGCGAAAGCGGCCGCCCCCCTCGTTGCGGAACAGGACCGAGCGCGGCGCCTCGCCGGCGTAGCCGGGCAGCGGCCCGCTGTCGACGAAGAAGAGGTCCTCGTCGCCGTCGCCGTCGAAGTCCCAGACGACGACGCCGGAGCCCATCGTCTCGACCATGTAGAACCGCCCGGAGCCGCCGTGGTGATGGCGGAAGCGGACGCCCCAGGCCTCGCCCGCGTCGCGGAAGCGCGGCGCCGCCGCGGCCGGGACGGCGGCGAGCGCCAGCAGGGGGAAGGCGAGGGTGAGGAGGGCCCGCGGCGGGTACACCGGCGGGATGCTAGCAGCCCCAAACACTCGGGCCGGTTCTCCCGTATAAGGGGATGAACGGACGAGAGACGGACACAGTCTCCTCTCCCGGATCCCTCCTCCACCCCCGCCGCGAGGCGGGGGTTTTTTTAGTCCCGCTGCCCCTCCTCCACCCAGCGCTGGCAGCGGCGGTGGAGGGTGGCGAGCAGCCAGGCGTCCTTGTCGGCGATGCGGTCCCAGCGGTAGGTGAGGACGAGCATCACCTCGTGGAGGATGCGTTCGGCCTCGCGCTCGGGGATGCGGAAGCGGGCGAGCAGGCGCTCGACGTCGGGCTGCAGCCGGCGCAGCAGCTCGGCGAGCGGCTCTTCGCCCGAGGAGCCCTTGGATGGCACCATGAGTCGAGGCTCGGGGCGCCGGCGGGCGCGCCCCGGGAGTCTAGAGATTTAGGCGCGGCTCTCCGCCGCCTCGTGCATCTCGGCGGGGTCGTAGTCGTAGATCAGGGAGCGCACCGTCAGGCTCGGCGCCACCGCCATCCCCTCCTCGTAGCTCCACATCGGGATCGTCTCCCAAGGGCAGTAGCGGGCGCAGAGCTGGCAGCCGATGCAGCGCTCGAGGTCGACCTCGACGAGCTTCATGAAGTCGCGGTGCTCGGGACCGGGGACGATCTCGATGCAGTCGACCGGGCAGAACGCGATGCAGGCCTCGCAGCCCGTGCAGCCGGTCTGATCGATGATCGCGAGCTGCTTCGGCGCCTTGGCGCGCGGCGGCTTGTCGATCTCGATCTTCTTGCGGTAGGGAAAGCTCTCGGGCATCGTGTCTCCGCCGGTCGCGAGCGGCCGGTGGACTGTATCAAAAACGCCCGTGGCAGAATCCCCGCCCATGATCCCGGAGCGGGTGGCGCGCTTCGTCGAGGACTCCGGCGCGGACGGCTTCGAGGAGCTGGCCCTCGCCGCCTTCGCCTGGCAGCTCGAGCGGGTGGAGCCCTACCGCCGGCTCTGCGCGGCGCGCGGCGCGACGCCCGAGTCGGTCGCCGACTGGCGCCAGGTGCCGCCGGTCCCCGCCGCGGCGTTCAAGACGCTCGAGCTCGCCGCCGCGCCCGCGGTCGAGGTCTTCCGCAGCAGCGGCACGAGCGCGGGCCCCGAGGCGCGGAGCGTCCACCGCCACCCCTTTCCCGAGCTCTACCGCCGGACGATCGACGCGGCGTTTCCGCGCTTCTGCCTGCCCGCCCCGCCGCCGGTGGCGATGCTCTCGCTCGTCGCCCCGCGGGCGCAGGCGCCGGACTCCAGCCTCGCCTTCATGGTCGATCACGTCCTCGCCCGCTGGGGGGCCCCCGAGAGCGCCGTCGCGGTCGGCCCCCGCGGCGTCGAGGCGGCGCGCGCCCGCTCGTGGGCCGGGGCGCGGCAGCGCGACCGCCGCCCGGTCCTCGTCCTCGGCACCTCGCTCGCGCACCTCCAGTGGCTCGACGCCCTCGAGCGGCAGGACCTCCGCTTCCGTTTGCCGGCGGGGAGCGCCGTCTTCGACACCGGCGGCTTCAAGGGGCGGGGCCGGGAGATCGCGCCCGGCGAGCTGTCGGCACGGCTGGCGGACCGCCTCGCCGTGCCGCCCGACCGCGTGGTGCGCGAGTACGGCATGACCGAGCTGACGAGCCAGCTCTACACCCGGGCGCTGGCCGGCGGCGACCCCGACCTCTTCGTCGCGCCGCACTGGGTGCGGGTGCGGGTGCTCGACCCCGAGACGCTGGCGGAGGCGCCCCCGGGCCGCCCCGGGCTGGTGGCCGTCTTCGACCTCGCCAACCTCGGCTCGGCGCTCCACCTGCTGACCGAGGACCTGGGCGCGGTCGAGGGGGAGGGGCTGCGCCTCCTCGGCCGCGCCGGCGGCGCCGAGCTGCGCGGCTGCTCGCTGGCGGCGGAGGCGCTCGGCGGCTGAGGGAAACTCCTCACCGCGGCTGAGAGGTTCTCCGGATGCCGCGGCAGGCGGCGCCCGTCCATGCTCGCGGGGTCCGCCGGACGGGACATCGCGCTCCACTGGCGGCGTGCCGACGACGGCCAAGGCGCTGTCGCTCAACGTGACGGTGACGCAGCCGGGGGCCGGCGGGCACCTCACACTCCACCCCGCCGGCCAGGCGCTCCCCGGGACCAGCACCCTCAACTTCGGCCCCGGGCAGACCCGCGCCAACAACGCCGTCCTGCCGCTCGCGGCCGACGGCAGCGGCGGACTCGCCGCCCACCTGGCCTCGACCGCTCCCGCGCACCTGCTCCTCGACGTCACCGGCTGGTTCGAGTAGCCGCCCTCTCCCTCAGGCGGAAGGAGGAAGATGCCTCAGGGCTCTAGCCAGAGGCCGAGGGCGGCGAACGCCTCGTCGTCACGGAAGAACTCGCCGAGCGGCATGCGGCCGTCGTAGAGCGCCAGCCCGACGCGCCAGCGGCGGTCGCCGGAGGGGACGACCAGGCCCAGCTCCAGGGTCGCGTCCAGCCCCCAGCCGCGCTCCTCCATCGCCCCGAGGTCGAGGGCGCCGTACCAGCCGAGGCGCCGGCGGCCGGCGACGGCGCGGTGCAGCTCGGCCCCGGCCTGCAGGCGGCCGCGCTCCTGCCCGAGCTCCCGCTTCGGGCTGTGACCCCAGCCGACCTCGCCGTAGAGGCGCCCGCCCCGCGAGCCGCTCCAGGCGAGGCCGGCCGCCAGCTCCTCGCGCGTGTAGCCGATGCGGCGGCGCCCGCTGCGCTCGACGTACTCGTCGCCGACGTGGCTGGAGACGTGTTTGGTGCCGAGCTGGAGGCTGAGGCCGTGCCCCAGGCGGGTGCTGGCGAGGAAGCCGTAGAGACCGTCCCAGCCGAGGTTGTCGAGCGAGTGCTCGAGGTCGAACTGCCCGAGGAAGCCGGCGTGGATGTCGAGCTGCCAGCCGGCGTCGGCGCGCCCCTCCGGGTGGAGGCGGAGGAGTCCGAAGCGGCCCCCCAGCTCGAAGGCGAAGCGCTGACTGCCGGTCTCGGGCAGCGCGGGGTCGGCGACGTGCAGGAGCGCCATCCCGAACTCCGGGCTGCGCGGATCGGCCGTGTAGTGCGGGTAGAGGCGGTCCGCGGGGAAGAGGCTCGCGGCGAGCGCGGCGCGGGCCGCCGCCGGCGCGAGCAGGAGCGCC
>DASUNQ010000375.1:0-4494 GCA_036277075.1 Thermoanaerobaculia bacterium | reverse complement strand
GGGTCAAAGTCCGACGCGGCAACAGCTCCGCCCCTACTGCAGGACGTAGGCGCGGCGCAGCCGCTTGCGCGCACGGTGCAGCCGCACCTTGACCGTGCCTTCGGGGATCCCCAGCTTGTCGGCGATCGCCGACTGGGTCAGGTCCTCGCGGTAGCGCAGGTCGAGCAGCCGCCGGTCGCGCTCGCTCAGCCGCTTCAGCGCGGCGTGGAGGTCGGCCTGCTCGACCGCCGCCACCACCCGCTCGTCCTCCACTCCCTCGTAGATCTCGATCACCGCGGTCGGGTCGGGCCGGACCTGGGCGTGCTGGCGGAAGGCCTCGTTGCGGACGATCGTCGCCAGCCACTGCTTGCGCCGCGCCGAATCGCGCAAGGTCGAGCGGCGACGCCAGGCCCGAAGCAATGCGTCCTGGGCGATGTCCTCGGCTTCGCTCGGATTGCTCGCGTAGCGATACGCGATCCGAAGACAAACCCTGTGCGCCTCACCCCATTCCCAGCCATCGTCATTGCCTTGGCGATGGTCCATCGAGGTGTTGATCAAACGAACTTACATAAGTGCTAATTGCACTGGAGTAATAAAACATTGAAACCGTCTTGAACAAAGGTAAGGTCTGCGGGTGAGTGTGAGCATGGCGGAGGAGCCGAACGCGCATGGAGCGGAGCGCGCCTACGAGGCGATCGCGCCCGTCTACGACGACTTCACCGCCCACCACGACTACGAGCTGTGGCTGAGCAACCTGCTGCCGAAGGTGGAGGCGCACGGCCTGACGGGCAGGCGGCTGCTCGATGTCGGCTGCGGCACCGGCAAGAGCTTCATCCCGATGCTGGAGCGCGGCTGGGAGGTAACCGCGGTCGACATCTCACCCTCGATGGTCGAGCTGGCCCGGGCGAAGATTGGAGACCAGGCCACACTCGACGTCGCCGACATGCGCGAGCTGCCGACCTACGGTGAGTTCGACCTCGTCTTCTGCCTCGACGACGCGGTCAACTACCTCTACGACGTCGATGAGCTGGAGCGAACGCTGACCGGGATGCGGCGCAACCTCGCCGACACCGGGCTGCTGCTGTTCGACGTCAACACCCTGGAGACCTACCGCACCTTCTTCACCGAAGAGGTAACGGTGGAGCGCGACGGCCTGCGGCTGCGCTGGCGCGGCCGCTCGAGCGCGGAGGCCGAGCCGCGCTCGCTGAACGAGGCGAGCTTCGAGGCCGAACGGCTGGACGGCGGGGGCGACGCGGGCGTCGAGTCCCATGTCCACCGCCAGCGCCACTTCCCGCTCGAGGACGTGACCGGGGCGCTCGAGCGCGCCGGCCTGGAGTGCCTCGACGTCTTCGGCCACACCCACGACGCGGTGCCCAAGCAGCCGCTCGCCGAAAAGGTGCACACCAAGGCCGTCTACATAGCCCGCGCGGGGTAGCGGGCCGGACCCCGGCGCGCGGAGCCTCAGCCGTCGAAGCTGAAGCCGACCCGGTGCTCGCCGGAGTCGATCCGCAGGAAGGCGACCTTGCCGAGGTAGAGCGAGATCACGCCGTCCTCCGTGTGGAGGTCGTGCCAGCCGCCCTTCTCGAGCTGCTTGCGGAGGTCCTTGAGGTCGTCCTCGGCGAGCCGGGCGGAGATCACCTGGCCGCCTTCGAATCCGATCTCGACTCGCTGTGCGTCAGCCATTCAGTGTCCCTCCGCGGGTTCGACGATCTCGGTCAGGACCCCGCCGGTCGAGCGGGGGTGAAGGAAGGCGACCCGGCTGCCGCGGATGCCGGTGCGCGGCTCGGTGTCGATCAGCTCGACCCCGGCGGCGGCGATCCGCGGCAGGGCGGCGTCGATGTCCTCGACCGCGTAGGCGACGTGGTGCAGCCCCTGCCCGCTGCGGGCGAGGAACTTGCCGACGGGGGTGTCGGGCCCGAGCGGGGCGAGCAGCTCGACGTGGCCCTCGCCGACGTCGAGCAGGACCGCCTCGACGCCCTGGGAGTCCACGGTCTCGCGGTGCGCGAGCGTCATCTCGAAGCTCTTCTCGTAGAGCCCGATCGCGGCGTCGATGTCCTCGACGGCGACTCCGATGTGGTCGATCCTTCCGAACAAGGGCCGCAAGTCTATGCGGCGGGCGGCAGGTCGTCTTCGCCGTTGCCGCCCTCGACCCGGAGGATCTCCGCCATCGCCGCCAGCCCGACCTCAAGCTGCTCGGCGCTCGGCTCCTTGGTCGCGAGGTGCCGCTGGATTTCACGCCCGGGGGTGTGGAACGCCTCGGCCAGCGGGTCGCCGTGGTGGCGGTCGCTCCAGGCGAACATCTCGACCGCGAGCGAGGCGCCGCCGAGGCCGACCGCGGCGCGCGCGGCGCCGCTCGGCCGCTCGACCAGCCGCTCCAGCAGCAGGGTGCCGCCGGCGGAGAGCAGCATCATCGGCACCACCAGGTTGGAGCCGCAGCGGTCGTGCTCCTTGGGCACGCTGGCGACATCCTCGACCCCCTGCTCGTAGGCGGCGATCGCCTTGTGCTCGACCCCGTGGTAGGCGGCGAGGTCGCGGTCGGTCAGCGCGATCACCGCCGGCAGCGCGCCGAGCGCCTGAACCAGCCCCTCACGCAGGGCGGAGGCACGCACCCGCCGGCGCAGCAGCTGGGTCGCCGCCAGGGTCGCGCCGACCGTCGCCACCACCCGCCAGTCCTCGAACGGCAGCCGGGCGGCGCGGAGTCGCAGCCGGGCGAGCGGCAGCACCGCCAGCGCCTCGGCCAGTTTCAGCGGCCCGCGCAGCCCCGGCGCCTTCGCGACCAGGCGCGGCGCCAGCTCGGGCTTGCGTTCGGAGGCGACGTGGATCGCGCCGTCGCGGTCGCGGACCGCCGCGGCCCAGTGGGTCGGGCCGTGGATCAGCAGGCCGTTGCGGAGCGCCATCCCGCCGAGCCGGAGGTGCTGGGAGTCCTCGGAGGCCACCCGGTCAAGATAGGCGATCGGGCCGCGCGCCGAGAAAAACGGAGGGCGCCGAGCCCAGTCCTCTCGGCGCCCTCTCCCCCCTGTGTGGAAATCCCGACCGGAGGCCCCCAGTCCAGGCCTCCGGCCGGTGTCGGCTCTCCCTGGCTCTACTTGGAAAGCCGCCATTAGAAACACCGTCATTCCGGTGAAGTTGCGCGGTCGTTTATGGGCCGGCGAGGCGTCGTCGCAGCTCGGCGAGACGGCGGCCGAGCTCGGCCTCGAAGCCGCGCTCGGTGGGCTCGTAGAAGCGCCGGTCACGTAGGCCCTCGGGCAGCAGCGGCTGGTCGCTGACGGCGCCCGGCTCGTCGTGCGCGTAGCGGTAGCCGCTGCCGCGGCCGAGCTTCTCGGCGCCGGGGTAGTGGGCGTCGCGCAGGTAGTCGGGCGGGGTCTGGGCGCCGTGGGCGCGGACCTCGGCGCGGGCGGCGGAGAGAGCTTTGTAGGAGGCGTTGGACTTCGGCGCCAGCGCCAGGTAGACGGCGGCCTGGGCGAGGTTGAGCGCGCACTCGGGCAGGCCGACCCGGTCGACCGCGCGAGCGGCGGCGTCGGCGACGAGCAGCGCCTGGGGGTCGGCGTTGCCGACGTCCTCGGAGGCGAGGATCACCATCCGGCGGGCGATGAAGCGCGGGTCCTCGCCGCCCTCGAGCATCACCGCCAGGTAGTAGAGGGAGGCGTCGACGTCGGAGCCGCGGGTGGCCTTGATCCAGGCCGAGACGAAGTCGTAGTGGCGGTCGCCCTCGCGGTCGTATTCGAGCGCCTTGCGCTGCAGCGCGTCCTCGATCGCGGCGACCTCGACCGGCTCACCGTGGGAGCGCTCGACCGCGCGCTCCAGGGCCGAGAGGGCGACCCGGGCATCGCCACCGCTGCGCTCGGCCAGCATCGCCAGGGCGGCGTCGGCGACCGGCGGCGGCTCGGCGATGCCGCGCTCGGGGTCGGTGAGGGCGCGGCGCAGCAGCGCTTCCACCTGCCCGGGATCGAGCGGCCGCAGCTCGTAGATCTGGGAGCGCGAGAGCAGGGCCGAGTTGACCTCGAAGTAGGGGTTCTCGGTGGTCGCCCCGATCAGCGTCAGCAGCCCCTCCTCCACCGCCGGCAGCAGCGCGTCCTGCTGGGCCTTGTTGAAGCGGTGGATCTCGTCGAGGAAGAGGACCGTGGAGCGTCCCGCGCCCTTGCGCCGCTCCCGCGCCCGCTCGATCACCGCCCGTATCTCCGCCCGCCCCGCATTAACCGCCGACTCCTCCTCAAACGCCCCTTCAGCCCCCGCCGCCGCAATCCGAGCGAGCGTCGTCTTCCCCGACCCGGGTGGCCCATAGAGGATCGCGCTGTGGGGATGCCCCTCCTCGATCGCAGTCCGCAGCGCGGACCCATCACCCAGGATGTGCTCCTGCCCCACGAGCTCGTCCAGGCTCTGCGGCCGCATCCGCACCGCCAACGGCGCGTCCCCAGCCGGCTGCCGCGCATCGGACCCTCGACCTTCATCCGTATCGAAAAGCTGCCCGGACATGTACGGCGAGTATGAGGGGTCGGGGAGAGGTCTCCAGATGCC
>DASUNQ010000374.1:0-10733 GCA_036277075.1 Thermoanaerobaculia bacterium | reverse complement strand
CGCCGCGGCGTCGAGGCCGGCGTCGGCCAGCGCCATGCGCGCCGCCGAAGCGGCGAACTGCGAGGCCCGCCCCAGCTTCTCCGGCTCGAGGGTGCGCAGCCAGCGGCCGGGGTCGAAGCCGCGCACCTCGGCGCCGACGTGGACGCTGAAGCGGCCGGTGTCGAAGGACTCGACCGGCGTGAAGCCGCTGCGCCCGGCCAGCAGGCCCTCCCAGAGCTCCTCCGCCCCCGTGCCGATCGGCGTCACCGCCCCCAGGCCGGTGACGACGATCCGCGGTCTCATGCCGAGGCCGCCTGCGCCCCCACGGACAGCTCCCCGAGGCGCTCCTGGACCAGGGCGACCATGTCGGGGATGCTGCGCACCTCTTTGTAGCGCTCGTCCGGCAGGCCGAGCTGGAACGCGTAGTCGACGTCCACCCCGATCTCCAGCAGCGACAGCGAGTCGAGGTTCAGATCCTCCCGCAGCGTCGCCTCGTCTCCGATCCGCGAGGCGTCCAGCCCCGCAACGTGCGCGATGACGTCCTTGATGCGGGTGAGGATGGCCGTGTCGTCCGTCCGATGCTCCATACCCGATCTCCTCCAAAGGCGGACCGTGAATGAAAAGAGAGGCGGGATGTTAACCCGGCCCCGGCGGCGGCTCCAAGCCGGCGTCCGCCAGGCGGCGGCGCAAACCGGTGTCTGCTTTGGCGTTGCGGGCGCCGGGACGTTACACGCGGTGGCCGCCGCGGCGCGGCGGCAGCGTGCGTGAAAACCTTTACAATCGCAACCGTAGAAGGCTCTTAATTGGGCGCCCGGTAGGTGATGCGGTAAACGGCACCGGCCTGGTCGTCGGAGACCAGGAGCGACCCATCGGGCAGCTCCTGCACGTCGGCCGGCCGGCCCCAGGCGTCCCCGCCCTGCAGCCAGCCCTCGACGAACGGCTCGTAGGAGACCGCGCGGTCGCCTTCGAGGCGCACCCGCATGACGCGGTAGCCGATCGGGGTCGAGCGGTTCCAGGAGCCGTGCTCGGCAATCAGGATCTGTCCGCGGTACTCGGCGGGGAACATGCCGCCGCGGTAGAAGCGCATGCCGATGGCGGCGACGTGCGGGCCGAGCTCGCGCTCCGGGGGGACGAGCTCGGAGCAGGGGCGCCCGCGCCCGAGCTCGGGGTCGGGGAGGGCGCGGCCGTGGCAGTAGGGGAAGCCGAAGTGGAGGCCGGCGCGCGGCGCCCGGTTGAGCTCGTCGGGCGGGATGTCGTCGCCGAGCATGTCGCGGCCGTTGTCGGTGAACCAGAGCTCCCGCGTCCGCGGGTGCCAGTCGAAGCCGACGGTGTTGCGCACGCCGCGGGCGAAGATTTCGCGCCCGGTGCCGTCGGGGCGCATACGGGTGATGGAGGCGTAGACGGGGTCCTTCTCGTCGCAGATGTTGCACGGCGCGCCGACCGGCACGTAGAGCAGGCCGTCGGGGCCGAAGGCGATGAACTTCCAGCCGTGGTGGCGGTCGCGCGGGAAGTCGTCGCGCACGACCGCCGGCGCCGGGGGATCGTCGAGGCGCCCGTCGATGCCGTCGTAGCGCAGGACGCGGGAGACCTCGGCGACGTAGAGCGCCCCGTCGCGGAAGGCGACGCCGTTGGGCATGCGCAGGCCGCGGGCGATGGTGTAGACGCGCTCGGCGCGGCCGTCCCGGTCGCGGTCGACGGCGGCGTAGACGCTCTCCTCCCGGGTCCCCACGTAGACGACGCCCGAGGGCGACAGCGCCAGTGAGCGGGCGCCGGGGAGCTGCTCGCTCCAGACGTCGATGGCGAAGCCGGCGGGGAGCTTCAGGGTGTGGAGGGGCAGGCGGGTCGCGGGGCGGGCCGCCGGCTCGGCGGCGGCGCCGTCGTTGGGGGCGCAGGCGAGGAGGATCAGAGCCACCCCGGCCGCCATGACGAGGATCGAGCCGAAGGCGCGCCAGCCGGCCCGCTCGCCGAAGAGGGTGCGGCCCCAGACCAGGGCCATGACGTTGCCGATGCCGCGCTTCAAGGTTTCCACCAGGCCCACCAGGAGTCCATGGTAGGCCAGCAGCTGCAGGGCGAGTGCCAGGGCGCTGGAGACGACCGCGATCGCGAAGGTGCCGGGGACGCGGGCGACGGCGGCGAGCTCGCCGATGCGGCCGGAGAGCAGCAGGACCGCCAGGACGACGACGGCCACGCCGGCCGTCAGCACGAGGGCGTGGAAGGCGGCGCCGGAGCGCTCGAGGGCGAGCTTGTCGAGCGGCGGGGTGATCGACCAGGCCAGGGCGGTGAAGGCCATCCAGGCGGCGCCGCGGCGTACGTCGGTGCGAGGCCGGTCATCGCTTGCTCTGCCCAGAAAAACGGCGCCGAGGACGACGAGGACGATGCCGAGGGCGTGGGGGGTGGATGGGCGCTCGCCGAGGAGCGGGATCGCGACGAGAGTGGCGAAGACCGGAGTGAGCGAGAGCAGCGGGACCGCGAGGGAGAGCGGCGCCAGGCGGATGCCGCGGAGCAATGCCAGATTGGCGGCGACGTTGAGGGCGACGGAGACCGCGGCCGGGAGCAGGTAGCCGGGGCGGGGAGACGACGGCTGCGACGGGTCGAGCGCCAGCCAGGCGGCGAAGGGGATGGCGGCGCCGCCGGCGAGGAGAACGAGCAGGGCGAGGGGGCGGATCTCGGCGACGAGGAGCTTGCGGGTGGCGTCGTGGGCCGACCAGGCGAGGCCGCAAGTCACTGCGAACAGGAGCGGAAGGCCCACGGGAGCCTAGGCTACACTGGGGGTCGGCCCATGAACCTCACGCCCGAGCAGGTCGCCGAGATCCTGGTGCGGCAGGGGCGGATCACGCCCGAGCAGGGGGAGATCGTCCTCAAGGAGGCGGGGCTGCTGCCGCGCCGGGCGCGGTCGCACGGCGCCTACGAGCAGCGGGCGGTGGCCTACGAGCTGGTGACGCGGCTGCGGCTGCCGGACCAGAAGGGCGGCGGGACGCTCGCCGAGACGGAGATCGCGCAGGCGATCGCGGCCGAGGCCAAGCTGCCGCACGTGCGCATCGACACCCTGTCGCTCAACGCCGACCTGATCGAGGCCAAGGTCTCGCGCCCCTTCGCGCGGCGCCACCGCATGATCCCGCTCGAGATGTCGAACGGGCGGCTGCGGGTGGCCTGCGCCAACCCGTTCGACATCGAGGGCATCGACTCGTTCCGCCGCATCGCCGGGCGGGAGCTGGACCTCGTCGTCGCCTCGGAGCCGGACATCCTCAAGGCGATCACCGAGTTCTACGGCCTCCGCCACTCGGTCAAGCGCGCCGAGCGCGACCTGACGACCGGCATCGACCTCGGCAACCTCGAGCAGCTCGTGCGCATGAAGAGCGAGTCGGAGATCGAGTCCTCCGACCAGCACGTGGTCAACGCCGTCGAGTTCATGCTCCAGCACGCTTTCGAGAGCCGGGCCTCGGACATCCACATCGAGCCCAAGCGCGGCGAGAGCCTGATCCGCTTCCGCATCGACGGCGTGCTGCACGACATCCAGAAGATGCCGAAGATCGTGCACGCGGCGGTGACCTCGCGGATCAAGACCATGTCGCGGCTCGACATCGCCGAGAAGCGGCGGCCGCAGGACGGGCGGGTCAAGACGACGCGCGCCGGGCGCGACGTCGAGCTGCGGGTCTCGACCCTGCCGGTGGCCTTCGGCGAGAAGGTGGTGATGCGGATCTTCGACCCCGAGGTGCTGATGCAGGACCTCGGCGGGCTCGGCTTCGAGGCCGAGGAGCTCCAGCTCTTCAACGACTTCATCACCCGCCCGCACGGCATCATCCTGGTGACCGGGCCGACCGGCTCGGGCAAGACCACCACGCTCTACTCGGCGCTCAAGGTGATCGCCACGCGCGACGTCAACGTGACCACGATCGAGGACCCGATCGAGATGGTCTACGAGGAGTTCAACCAGACGGCGGTGCAGACCAAGGCCGGGATCACCTTCGCCGGCGCCCTGCGCCACATCCTGCGCCAGGACCCGGACGTCATCATGGTGGGCGAGATCCGCGACGCCGAGACCGCCCAGTACGCGATCCAGGCGGCGCTCACCGGGCATCTCGTCTTCTCCACCCTGCACACCAACGACGCGCCCTCTTCGATCTCGCGCCTGGTGGACCTCGGGGTCGAGCGCTTCCTCA
This sequence comes from Thermoanaerobaculia bacterium, assembly GCA_036277075.1. GTDB lineage: Bacteria > Acidobacteriota > Thermoanaerobaculia > Multivoradales > UBA5704 > DASUNQ01. The sequence continues at coordinate 6,594 of DASUNQ010000374.1, read as the reverse complement.
TCAGCTCGACTCTGGTCGGGGCGATGGCGCAGCGGCTGGTGCGCCGGATCTGCCCGCACTGCGCCACCGAGCGCTCGCTCTCGGCCGACGAGGTCGCCACCCTGCGGCTGGCGGTGCCGCCGGGCAAGCGGGTCAAGGTCAAGGAGGGGGCCGGCTGCTTCGAGTGCCGCGGCACCGGCTACTTCGGCCGCAGCGGCATCTTCGAGATCCTCCCCGTCGACGACGCCGCCAAGCACCTCGTCGTCCGCGGCGCCGACGCCCCCGAGATCAAGCGCGAAGCGGTCAAGAACGGCATGCGCACCCTGCGGCAGAGCGCGCTGCGCAAGTTGGCGGAGGGCGTGACGACCTTCGAGGAGGTCGTGCGGGTGACGGGGATCTGAGCGGGTGGCGAGCGTGCGCCGGGTGGAGGCGGTGGAGCTGCTGCGGCTGGCCCGCGGCTGGACGCAGCGCGAGTTGGCGGACGCGGCCGACGTGCGCGGCGCCTGGCTCGCCGACCATGAGCGCGGCGAGCGGCGGCTGGACCCCGAGACCGAGCGGCGGCTCGTGGCCGCGATGGAGTTCCCGCCGGACGCCCTGGAACGGGTGCGGGAGCTCCTCCTGTGGCTGCGCGAAGCGGGGCCGGCGGCGGGAGACACCGTCGATGAAGGCAGCGCAACGGAGCCGGAGGAGCGCACGCCGCTCGCGCGCGAGGTAGAGCGCGTCGCAGCCACCCTCGACAACGCCGTCGCCGAGCTGAGCCGCCTGCTGCGCGAATTCGCGCGGCGGCAGGGCGATTAGCCCGCCGGCGCGCTGAATCGCTCCCGGGCGCTCCCCGACCGATCCGGGCGCTCCCCGACCGATTCCGGCGCTTCCCCACAGATCCGGGCGCTCCCGGACGGATCGCGGCGCTCCGGGAACGGTCCGGGCGCTCCTCAACCGATTCCGGCGCTCCGGGACGGATTCGGGCGCTCCCCGACGGAATTGGGCGCTCTCCACCTGACAGGTGGATCCAGATCGCTTCCTTGCGTGCTACCCTTGGTCAAGGTTGACCAAGGAGGTTTCCTCGTGGCGGAAGTGATCCTGAACCTCTACGACGCCAAGACCCGCCTATCTCAGCTCGTCGAGCGCGCCGCCCGGGGCGAGGAGATCATCATCGCCAAGGCCGGCAAGCCGCTGGCGAAGCTGGTGCCCCTGGCCGCCCGTCGCGAGCCCCGCAAGCCCGGCGGCTGGGAAGGAAAGGTACGGATCGCCGAGGACTTCGACGACCCTCTTCCCGACGAGCTCCAGGGGCCCTTCGAAGGCCCCGGATGAGCTCCGGTCTCCTGCTCGACACCCACGTCTTCCTCTGGTGGCGCAGCGCTCCCGAGCGACTTCCGGTTGCCGCCCTGGAGGCCGTCGCCGACGCGGACCTGGTTTTCGTCAGCGCCGCCTCGGCCTGGGAAGCGGCGATCAAAGTCGCTCTCGGCCGCCTCGAGCTGCCCGAGCCGCTCGAAGCCGGCGTGCTGGCCAGCGGCTTCGAGCGCCTGCCCATCACTTTCGCCCACGCGGAAGCGGCGGCCGGCCTCCCGTCCCACCACGGGGACCCCTTCGACCGCATGCTCGTCGCCCAGGCGCGGCTCGAGGATCTGACCCTCGTGACTCATGACCGTCGGCTCGCGAGCTACGAGGTCGAGACCCTCTGGGGCTGAATTTTGAGCGAGCGATTCTGGGTTTTTGAGGGGCAAGATCGCGGCGATCGCGTGCTCCGCGAGCTATGAGGTATCTCCAAGACTTTCTGGAATTTCTTTGCTCGCAGTAGGTACTGACCGCTGTTACTCATGCCGAAATCCACCTGTTCTCCAGCAGCACCGCGTGCAGATCCCGCTCGAGCTCGCTAAAGGCAGGCAACACGCGTAGCGGGGAGTAGTTTTCGATCAAATCGGCGAGGCGATGCACGCGCTCCTCAGTTGCGAACTTCTTCCGTCTCCTCCCGGTAGTGCCGCTCGCCTCGAGAAGGAGATGGTGAAGGGTTCCCTTCGGATCCGCGAGATCCTCTAGCTGCCTACACGGTGGCAGTTGGAGGCGACGCCTGTCCGAAGGGCGCCCGGCGGCCCTGCGGAGGGCGTCCTCATCGAAAAGGAGCCATGCCTCCATCATCTTGACGGGAACTACGCAAACCGCTGGAGGTCGACCGGCGGCGAACGCGCGCTGAAACGCGGCAAGGAGTTCCTCCTTGCGCTCCGCATGGGGCATGCGCTCTGCATCGCGGTGGAGAAACAATAGGTCGCAAGGATATATCTCGAGGCCACGCCGGATTCGCTCGGTGAGGTTCCGCGGCGGCTCCGCCAAGAGACGCAGGTCGGCCCACAGCTGGTCGAGGGTGCCCGAGTAGCCCAACTCGATCAGCAGCCATCTAAGGATCGGCAGAAGGGCCCGATCCGAGCTGCCTTCGGAGATTAACGTTGTCCGGAGCCCTCGAGGCTCTTCTGTGGGAGTCAGCCGCCGCCTCTCGCGAACAGCAGGAACTGCTCCACGTCCGCGCGGTCGACGACTGATCGGGGGCGGTCCAGCATCCGCAGATGGCCCAACGAGCTAGGATTGAGATAGGCGAGGAGGTCGCCCAACGAGATCGCAAGGGGCGCTCCCTCGGTACCGTCCCGCCAAGTACCAGGAAGGGGGCGGAAAGAAGCTCCGATGGAAGGGGGCACCTGCCGCCCGACGACCTCCGAGGCCTTTGCCACCAGGAGGCTGTCGTCCGGCACGAGCTGAACAACAGCGGGCGAATGAGTATTGACGAGCACCTGCCGGAGGGGATTGTCTTCGTCTACGGGGAGGCTGGGATCAGTTGCGATGTCCTGCAGCAGATGCAGTATTGCGGGCAGCCTCTCCGGGTGGACGCCATTCTCGGGTTCCTCAAGGCAGACCACCCACCGCGCCTCAGGATCCGCCTCGAGCACCGCCAGCGCAAGGAAACGCAGCGAGCCGTCGGAGAGAGAGGGTGAGGGAAATGTGGTGCCGTCTCGTGTTTCCACCTGGACGGTCAGCAGCTCTCGCCTCTCGTCGCGTTCGACCGAGACTCGCCGAACGTCTTCGTAGAGCTCGCTAAGTCGGTTTGCCACTTCGGCATAGACGTCCTCGGCCTCCGCTGAATGAGCCAGGCGGTAGAGCGTAGTTGCCAGATGCGAGCCGTCTGCTCCCATGACGCTGGGTGCCGTGAACGGGTCGGGTCGCCGCAGCGCCGATGGTTCGAGCTGCAAGATCCTCCACGATTGCATCTCGCGCCGGGCAAGCAAGGCAGTTGGGGTCTCGGCTGCGTTAGCACCCGAGAGTGCCGTCCGCGGCAGGGTCGCGGCGGCGTAACTGCGCGGCAACCCCCCGCCGCCGTCTTGATGAACCTTCACGACGCGTGCATTTCCCTCGTCGATTGTCGAGATGTAGAACGGCGTCCATCTGCGGCTGTGAATCGCGGAGTCACGCCAGCCCCTCACTTTGTGCGTAAAGAGCAGATGGAGGTGCGCCTCCCCCTTAGGGATGTGCTGTAGTTGCTCTCGGAGAACCTCTAACCCCCCAAGGGAGCCGGAGGCGGCATCTCGCCGGTAGCCGAGCGTCAGTGCGTAACGCAGAAACGTGCTGGTCGCAGTGGCTTCTTGGCCAAGATCGTCCCGCCCCATCCTAGGCACGATCATCTCGACTTCGAATGACATCTCTTCGGCGAACTGAGGTCCTGAGCGGTGGAAGAGGCTACGCACGCCAGCTGTACGCGCGCCCCGCACCTCGAGAGCCGCGTCGAGCAACGTGCGCTCCGCAAGAAGGCTAAGGAAGTGGATTGCGTCGAACAGGTTCGACTTGCCGACGCCATTGGGACCAGCGATGCAGGTGAACGGCCCGAAGCGGACATCGACGTCGACGAGGTTCTTGAACCCGTAGACTTTGAGGCGCGTGAGCATTTCTGGCCCCCGAACGATTGTAGCGCCCTCGCCGAAGCCTGCGTCCCTACCCCGCCACCCGCACCAGGTGGTAGTCGCGCTTGCCCTTGCGCAGCACCAGCAGCTCGCCGCCCAGGGCGTCGTCGAGGGTGACGGCCTTGCGCTCGTCGGCGATGCGGCGGTTGTTGAGGTAGACGCCGCCCTGCTGCAGCGCCCGCCGCGCTTCGCCTTTCGAGGCCGCCAGGCCGGCGCTCACCAAAAGGTCCACGAGCGGCAGGCCGGCGCCCGCGAGCTGGTCTTTTCCGACCTCGCTCGACGGCACGTCGGCGAAGACGTCCAGCACGTCGCGCGGCTCGAGCTCAACCACCTCCTCGCCGAAGAGCACCCGCGTCGCCCGCTCGGCGCGCTCCAGCTCGCTCTCGCCGTGGACCATGCGCGTCACCTCGGCCGCGAGCCGCCGCTGCGCCTCGCGGCGCTCGGGGGCGGTCCGCACCTGCTCCTCCAGCTCGGCGATCGCTTCCCGTCCCAGCCAGGTGAAGTACTTGAGGTAGTCGACGACGTCCCGGTCGTCGGTCTGCACCCAGAACTGGTAGAAGCGGAAGGGCGAGGTCAGCGCCGGGTCGAGCCAGACGGCGCCGGCTTCGGTCTTGCCGAACTTGACGCCCGAGGCCGTCGTCACCAGCGGGAAGACCACCCCGTGCGCCGCGGCGCGCCGCTGCCGTCGGATGAGGTCGATGCCGGCGACGATGTTCCCCCACTGGTCGCTCCCCCCCATCTGCAGGCGGCAACCGTAGCGGTCGTGGAGGGTCAGGAAATCGTAGGCCTGGAGCAGCATGTAGCTGAACTCGGTGAAGGAGATTCCCTCCTCGCCGTCGAGGCGCCGCCGGACCGACTCCTTGCCGAGCATGGCGCCGACCCCGAAGTGCTTGCCGACGTCGCGCAGGAAGTCCATCAGCGACAGCTCGCACAGCCAGTCGGCGTTGTCGACGATGCGCGCCGGGTTGCCGGGCGCCGAAAAGTCGAGGACGCGCTCGAGCTGGCCGCGGATCCCCGCCAGGTTCTCCTGCACCTTCTCGCGCGTCAGGAGCTGCCGCTCCACGGTCTTGCCGCTGGGGTCGCCGATCAGCCCCGTGCCGCCGCCGACGACGGCGATCGGCGTGTGCCCGAAGCGCTGGAGCCGCGCCAGGCCCATCGCCGGCAGCAGCGACCCGACGTGCAGGGAGGCCGCCGTCGGGTCGAAGCCGATGTAGCCGGTCAGCGTCTCCGCGGCGAGCGCCCGCTCGGCGTCCTCGGTGGCGCCGTAGACCAGGCCGCGCCAGGCCAGCTCCTGGTAGAGGCTCATGGCCCCCCTCCCGCGTAGAACTCCGCCACCAGCTCGCGGGCCCGCGCCGCGTCCGCGCCGGGGTCGTCGATGCGCCCGAAGAGGGTGCGCCAGGTCAGGCGCAGGGTCTCGAGGTCGCGCTCCTGGAGGAGCTTCGAGATCTCCTGGATCGCCCGGCCGCCGGGGCCCGGGTGCGGGTGCCGCTCGAGCTCGCGGTCGAGCAGCACCAGGGCGAGGATCAGCGGCTCCGGGAAGCCGTCGCTCGCCGGCAGCTGTGCCGGCCCCGCGGGCAGCTCGGCCGCCGGCTCGACGCGCCCCTCGACGCCGGGCGGCAGGTTGCGCACCTGCTGGGCGAAGCGGGAGAAGAAGCCGAAGAGCTCGCGCTCGGAGGCGAAGTTCCCCACCAGCCGCGCGCCGCGCCCGACCTCCAGCCGCTGCGTCTCCTGGAGCACGACGTTGGCGTGCGCCCCGTCTTCGAGATGGAGCGACTGCGCGCTCACCTTCCACGCCGTCAGCGCCCCCTCGACGTAGCAGGTCTCGGCGCAGCGCACGGTCACCGCCTCGACCTGCACGCCGCGCTCGATGCGCACCGAGCCGTGCAGCGACTCGAGCGTGCCGTAGCGGCCGGACTGCTGGAGGACGAGGTTGCCGGGGCTCTGGATCGAGAGCTGGCCCTGCGGGTCGACGCCGATGTGCGCCCCCGCCGGCACGAGCATCGTCGGCGCGGGGTCGGGCGTCCCGGCCCGGCGGTCGCGGCGCCTGCGGAAGAGCACGGTCGCGCCGCCCTACCTGCGGAAGGCCGCCGGCAGCGGCTGCAGCTCGGCGGCGCCGGGCGCGGTGGCGGCCCGCAGCACGAGCCGCTCGTCGTCGCGCCAGCGGTGGTCGAGCATGAAGAGGCGCGGGTCGACGGGCACGAGGCCGCCGCCGCCGTCGCGCCGCCGCACCTCGTAGTGGAGGTGCGGACCGGTGCTCCAACCGGAGGCGCCGACGGTCGCGACGAGGTCGCCGCGGCGCACCCGCCGCCCCCGCCGCACCAGGATCTCCTGGCAGTGGCCGTAGAGCGTGACGAAGCGGTCGCCGTGGCGGAGGACGAGGAGGTCGCCGAGCCGCCACCAGTGGATGCCGGACATGGGGTAGCGGCCGGCGAAGAGGACGACGCCGTCGGCGGGCGCCGAGATCGGGCTGCCCGCCGGCGCCGCGAGGTCGATGCCGGCGTGGAACTGGAGCTCGTCGGTGAAGGGGTTGCGCCGCCGCCCGAAGGGGGAGAGCAGGACGAAGTCGACGCCGCGCAGCGGGCCGAGCGCCGGGGTGGCGGGCGCCGCCGCCGCGTCCGCCCGCTCGTGCGCCGCGAGGCGCGCCAGCAGCGCCCCGGTCATCGCCAGCTCGCCG
>DASUNQ010000373.1:0-12522 GCA_036277075.1 Thermoanaerobaculia bacterium | reverse complement strand
CGCGGCCCTCCGGCTCGGCGCCGTCACCGTGCCGCTCAACCTCGCCTACCGCCGGCGCGAGATCGCGCACATCCTGGGCGACGCCGAGCCGCGCTTCCTGGTGACCGAGGCGAGCGAGCGGGCGAAGCTCGACGAGCTGGCGCCGAGCGAGCGGGCGAGCGTCGAGGCCGTGCTTCTCGCCGAGGAGCTGGAGGCAGGGAGCGACGCCGATCCGGTGCCCGAAGGGCCGCCGGTCGACGGCGCCGACCTCGCGCTCCTCCTCTACACCTCGGGCACCACGGGGCGGAGCAAGGGGGCGATGCTCAGCCACGACAACCTGCTCGCCACGGTCGCCGGCCTGCTCGCCGCCTGGGGCTGGCGCGCCGACGACCGCCTGCTGCTGACTCTGCCGCTCTTCCACACCCACGGCCTGGTCGTCGGGCTCCACTGCGCGCTCGCCGCCGGCGCCACGGTCCTGCTGCGGCGCCGCTTCGAGGCGCCGGCGGCCGCCGCGGAGCTGCTGGGGGGCGAGCCGACCCTCTTCTTCGGCGTGCCGACGATGTACGTGCGGCTGGTCGAGGCGCTGCGCGGCGAGGCGGGCGTGTGCCGGCGGCTCGGCGGCATGCGCCTCTTCTGCAGCGGCAGCGCGCCGCTCGCCGCGGAGACCTTCGCGGCGTTCGAGGCGCTCACCGGCCACGCCATCCTCGAGCGTTACGGCATGACGGAGACGGGCATGAACCTCTCGAATCCCCTCGCCGGTCCCCGCCGGCCGGGGACCGTGGGGACGCCGCTCCCCGGCGTCGCGATCCGCATCGTGGATCGCGAAGGCTCCGACGCCCCGCCGGGAGGCGCCGGGGAGCTCCTGGTGCGCGGCGGCAACGTATTCGCCGGCTACTGGCGCGACCCGGAGAAAACGGCGGCGAGCTTCCGCACCGACCAAGAAGGCCGCCGCTGGTTCGCGACCGGCGACCTCGCCCGCCGCGACCCCGAGACCGGCTACGTCACCCTCCTCGGCCGCCGCCAGGAGCTGATCCTCTGCGGCGGCTACAACGTCTACCCGCGGGAGGTGGAGGAGGTGCTGCTGGCCTGCCCGGGCGTGCGCGAGGCCGCCGTCGTCGGCCGCCCCGACCCGGACCGCGGCGAGGTCCCGATCGCCTACGTCGTCGCCGAGGGGGCGCTCGACGAGCCGGGCCTCCTCGCCCACTGCCGGCGCGAGCTCGCCGCCTTCAAGGTGCCCCGCGCCTTTCGCGCCGTCGACACCCTTCCCCGCAACGTCCTCGGCAAAGTCCAGAAGCACCTGCTCGGGACCGACGCGTAGAATTCAAGATCGAGGAGGTTCTCATGGCGTCCACCGTCGAAGCGATTGAAGCCGAAGCGCTGCAGCTTCCGCCCTCCGACCGCGCGCGGCTCGTCGAGCGGCTGATCGCCAGCCTCGATGCCGACCCCGACGTCGAGGAGGCTTGGGCCGCGGAGGTCGAGCGGCGTCATCAGGAGGTCGAGAGCGGCGCGGTCGCGATGCTGCCGGGACCGGCGGCCCTGGCCAAGTTGAAATCCGAATTTCCATGAAGTACGCGCTGCACCCGGAGGCCCAGGCGGACCCGCTAGGGAGCGAAGCCCATCTGCCTGAGGTTTTCCGCGATCTGTAATCTCAAAAGCGCCGGGCCGCGCGTGCTCGTAACGGTGGGCGGGCTCGCGTGGGAGAAGATCGCGCGCTCGCGACAGCCGGTGCCGGCGCAGGATGCGGCCGACGGTGGCACGGGACAGTCCCACCGTACGGGCGAGGTGGAGGGCCGAGAGCCGATGCTGCCGGCGCAGCTCGAGCACCAGGAGCTCCTGCTCTGCAGCGGTCTGGCCAACCATCCGATGCGGGCGCGAGGAGCGGTCCCGATTGTCCGGCCGAGGTCCAAGGTGGGCCTTATCCTCGGTACCAGGCAGCTCGGCTCTCACTCAACCCGCAGCGCGTCGAGCGGGTCGAGGGCCGCGGCGCGGCGGGCGGGGACCCACCCCGCGGCGAGGGAGGCCGCGACGAGGACCGCGGCGAGAGCGGCGAGGAGCCGCGGGTCGCTCGAGACGACCCCGAGCATGCCGGCTTCCATCAGGCGGCTCAGTGCCACCGAGAGGGCGAGGCCGACGAGCACGCCGACCGCGGTCAGCCGGCCCGCCTGCCAGACCGCGAGCCGCTCGACGTCGCCGCGGGTGGCCCCCAGCGCCATGCGCACGCCGATCTCGTGCGTGCGCTGGGTGACGACATACGCCATCACGGCATAGACGCCGACCGTGGCGAGGAGCAGCGCCAAGCCGGCGAAGACGCCCATGATCGCGGCGATGTACTGGAGGCCGACCGTGCGCTCCTCGAGCAGGGCGCGCATCGTCATCAGGTCGAACACCGGCTGCGCCGGATCGACGCTGCGCATCGCCGCGCGCGCGCCGGCGGTGAGCGACGCCGGATCGCCCGCGGTGCGCACGGCCAGCGCCAGGTAGCTGGTCGGGCTCTGCGCGAACGGGCGGAAGACGGTGGGGTGGTTGCGGCGCCCGAACCAGTCGTGGATGTGATCGCCGGTCACCCCGACGACGGTCGCCCACGCCTCGGCGTCGCCGATGCGCAGGCGGCGGCCGAGGGCGCCGTCCGGGAAATACCGCTGCGCCATCGCGCGGCTGACCAGGGCCACGGGCAGACTGTCCTCGCGGTCGGCGGCGGTGAAGCCGCGCCCCTCGAGGATCGGGATGCGCAGCGTCGCGAAGTACTGCGGCGTGACCAGGCGGGAGTCCACCGTCGGCGCGTCGACGGGGTCCGCCGCCGGCTGCCCCTCGATCTCGAAGCGCGGCGAGGAGTTCTGCCCGGTCCCCGGGATCACGTTGACCGCCGCGGCCTGCTCCACACCGGGCAGGGCCTGCAGCCGCGCCAGCGCCCGCTCCACGAGCCGCCGCCGCGGCGCTTCCTCCTCGTAGCGCGGGTCGGAGAGCACCATGCGCATCACCAGGAGGTTGTCGGGCTCGTAGCCCTGGGGACCGTTGAGGAAGCGGGAGATGCCGCCGACCGCGAGCCCGGCCGCGACGAGCAGCGGCAGCGCCAGTGCCATCTCCGCCACGACCAGCGCCTGGCGCAAGCGCCCGCGCCTGCCGGTCGTCGTGCGGCCCCCCTCCTTGAGCGTCTCGGCGAGGCGCGGCCGCGAGGCCTGGAGCGCCGGCAGCAGGCCCGAGCCGACCGCCGTGACCAGGGCCAGCAGGGCGGTGAAGGCGAGCACCCGGCCGTCCACGTCCATGTCCTGCCAGCCGGCGACGAAGCGGATCAGGCGCGCCGGCAGGTTGACGCGCACCAGGTCGAGGCTGATCGAGGCGACGAGCAGCGCCGCGGGGATGGCCGCCGCGCCCAGCAGGGCGCTCTCGACGAGCAGCCCGCGCACCACGCGCCACCGCCCGGCCCCGAGCGCCAGCCGCAGCGCGACCTCGCGCTGCCGCTCGGCGCCGCGGGCGAGCAGGAGGTTGGCGATGTTGGCGCAGGCGATGAGCAGCACGAAGCCGGCGGCGGCCTGCCAGAGCGAGAGCATCGGGCCCAGCCCGACGTCCATCATGCCCTGCGCGAGCGTGTAGACGCGGACGCCGCGGTCGCGGTTCTCGCGCGGGTGCTCCCGCGCCAGGCGGTCGGCGACGACCGTCATCTGCGCCTGCGCGTCCTCCAAGGTGCGACCCGGCGCCAGGCGTCCGACGACGGTCAGGTTCCGAATGGTGCGCGAGACCGGTTCCGCCGGGTCGAAGGCGAGCGGCGCCCAGATCTCCGATCCCGACGGGAAGGAGAAGCCGGCCGGCGCCACGCCGACGACCTCGTGCGCGGTGCCGTCGACGAGCACCGGCCGGCCGAGCACCGCGGGATCGGCGTCGAAGCGGCGGCGCCAGAGCTCCTGACTGAGCACGACGCGGTGGTGGCGGCCGAAGGTCTCTTCCTCGGGAGCGAAGCCGCGCCCGAGCGCCGGCTCGACGCCCATCGTCGCGAAGAAGTCCGCCGAGACGAAGAAGCCCTGGACGCGCTCCGGCTCGTCGCGACCGACGAGGTTGACGTCCCACCAGTCGATGGCCGAGAGGTGCTCGAAGACGTCGCTCTGGCGCTTCCAGTCGAGGAAGTTGGCCGGCGCGACGGTGAACTGCCGGAAGGCGGCGCCGGGGGAGGTCTCGGCCAGGACCGCCAGCCGCTCGGTCTCCGCGGCGGGGAAAGGCCGCAGCACCAGCGCGTCGATGACGCCGAAGATCGCCGCGTTGGCGCCCAGCCCGAGGGCGAGCGTCACGACGACGAGGAGCGTGAGCCCGGGACGCTTGAGCAGCGAGCGCGCGGCGACGACCGTCTCGTGGGCGAGTGTCCGCATGTCGGCCTCCTCGGGGTTCCTGCGCTCCATCCGATACGGAGCGCGGAGAGGGAAGGTTTCCGCCGTGTAGAATCCCGGCTCCCGATGAAGCCGGCCCCCTTCGCGTACGAGGCCCCGGACTCCCTGGGGGCCGCGCTCGACCTGCTCGCGCGACACGGCGGCGACGCCAAGGTGCTGGCCGGCGGCCAGAGCCTGATCCCGGTGATGAACTTCCGCCTGGCGCAGCCGGCGCTGCTCGTCGACCTCAATCGCCTGCCGGGGCTCGACTTCGTCCGCCGGACCCCGGCGGGGGGCCTCGCGATCGGCGCCATGACCCGGCAGCGGCGGCTGGAGCGCGAGCCGTTGATCCGCGAGGCCGCGCCGCTCCTGGCCGAGGCGATCCCGTACATCGCGCACCCGCAGATCCGCACCCGCGGCACGATCGGCGGCAGCCTCGCGCACGCCGACCCCGCGGCCGAGCTGCCGGCGGTGGCCGTCGCCCTGCGCGCGCGCTTCCGCCTGCAGCGCGAGGGGGGCGAGCGCTGGGTCGATGCCGCGAGCTTCTTCGCCGGCCTCTTCACCACCGAGCTCGCCGCCGAGGAGCTGATCGTCGAGGTCGAGCTGCCGCCGCCGCCGCCGCGCGCGGGCTGGGCCTTCCTCGAGGTGGCCCGCCGCCACGGCGACTACGCCCAGGTGGGCGTCGCCGCGCTCGTCGCGCTCGAGGCCGACGGCCGCTGCCGCGAGGCGCGCCTCGTCTACCTGAGCGTCGGCGACGCGCCGGTCGTCGCCGAGCGCGCCGCCGCGCAGCTCGCCGGCGAGGTCCCGACGGAGGAGGCGATCGCCGCCGCCGCCGACACCGCCGCGCGCGAGGAGATGGACCCCACCGGCGACCTCCACGCCTCGGCCCGGTTCAAGCGGCACCTGGCGCGCGTTCTCACCGTCCGGGCCCTCCGCCTCGCCACGGCGCGCGCCGCATGAGCGGCGCGCGCGCGGTCGCCGTCACGGTGAACGGCCGCCGCCACGAGCGGCAGGTCGAGCCGCGCCTGCTGCTCTCGGACTTCCTGCGCCAGGACCTCGGTCTGACCGGCACGCACGTCGGCTGCGAGCACGGGGTCTGCGGCGCCTGCACCGTCCTCTACGACGGCGAGCCGGTGCGCTCCTGCCTGCTGCTCGCCGTGCAGGCCGACGGGCACGCCGTCACCACCGTCGAAGGGCTGGTCCCGGAGCCCGCCGGCGGAGGGTCTCCGGACCCCGACCGTCTCCATCCGCTCCAGGAGGCCTTCTGGGAGTGCCACGCCCTGCAGTGCGGCTTCTGCACCCCGGGCTTCCTGATGACCCTGGTGCCGTTTCTCGAGGAGCACCCCGAGCCTTCCGAGGACGAGGTCCGCCACGCCCTCTCCGGCAACCTCTGCCGCTGCACCGGCTACCAGCACATCGTCGACGCGGTGCTCCTCGCCGCCCGCAAGGCCCGCTCGCCGCTTCCTTGACCCTCCCCGGCCGCTGGCTTATCGTCGCGGCCGAAGCGTTCCCATCCAATGCAGTCCCAGCGCAGCCCCGGAGGGCGAGGAGGCTGGACATGTCGAGACCCTGGCGCGCAGGTTTGCTGGGCGTTGCCCTGCTCGCCGCCCTGGCGGCGGCGGCGGGCGCGCAGTCGCAGGCCACGACCGGCGTGATCGAAGGCACGGTGGTGGACGCCGAGGGCGCCGTCCTCCCGGGCGCCACCGTCACGCTGCGCAATACCGCGACGAACTACGAGAAGGTGGTGACGACCGACGGCGACGGCCGCTTCCGGGCGCCGCTGCTGCCGCTCGGCCCCTACCGCATCGCCGTCGCGCTCGAGGGCTTCGCCACCCTGGTGCGCGAAGGGATCGACCTCACCGTCGGCCAGACCGTCACCCTGCGGCTCGAGCTCCAGCTCTCGAGCTTCGAGCAGGAGATCGTGGTCACCGGCGAGGCGCCGGTCGTCGAGACCACCCGCACCGAGGGGGTGACGCGCATCGACGAGGCGTCGGTCGAAGGGCTGCCCAACAACGGCCGCAACTTCCTCGACTTCGCCGAGCTCACGCCCGGCGTGACGGTGGTGCAGGGGCCCGACGGCGACGAGCTGTCGATCAACGGCCAGAAGGGGATCCACAACAACGTCTCGGTCGACGGCGCCGACTTCAACAACCCCTTCTTCGGCGAGCAGCGCGGCGGCCAGCGTCCTCCGTTCACCTTCAACCTCGACGCGGTCAAGGAGGTCGTCGTCGTGGCCGACGGCGCGCCGGCGGAGTTCGGGCGCTCGTCGGGAGGGTTCGTCAACGTCGTCACCAAGTCGGGGACCAACGACCTGCACTGGAGCGCCCACGCCTTCTACCAGAACGACAGCCTCTCCTCCGACCCGGCGGCGCCCGGCGGCGGCAAGGCCGACACGGGGGACTCCGAGCAGGCGCAGTACGGCTTCACGCTCGGCGGCCCGCTGCGGCGCGACCGGCTCTTCTACTTCCTCTCGGCCGACCTCCAGGACGCCGACAAGACCAAGCAGCTCGACCCCGGCCGCATCGATCCGCGGCTGGTGGCCTACTTCACCTCGATCGGCGCTCCGGGCGAGAACGGCCCGATCACCCGCACCAACGACGCGGCGGTGGCGCTCGCCAAGCTCGATTGGCAGGCGTCGTCGAACAACCTCGCGACCCTGCGCTACGCCTACACCGACTCCGAGCAGGTCAACGGCACCTTCGACGTCGACTCCTGGGGGCGCAGCGCCAACGCGATCGAGAAGGACGACTCCTACAGCTGGACGGGAAGCCTCAACACGACGCTGTCGAGCAACCTGCTCAACGAGCTCCGCGGGCAGTTCGCGCGCGAGAACCGGCCGCGGCCCTACAACGGGCCGATCATCGCCTCGACCGGCCGGCCGCTGCCGGACACCGCCTTCGACTTCGTCAACGCCTACCGCTTCGGCATGCCCTTCTTCATCCCGGTCGAGTACTACGACGAGCGCTTCCAGCTGGTCGAGAACCTGACCTGGCTGCGCGGCAAGCACACCTTCAAGGGCGGGCTGGAGTACAACGACGTCGTCTCCTCGCAGACCTTCATCGGCTTCGCCAACGGGCGTTACATCTTCGGCTCGACCGAGGGGTTCCTCAACTTCGCGCGCAACCCGAGCTACGTCGAGTGCTTCAATCCCGCCGGCCAGTTCGTGACCAGCTCGGAGAGCGGCACCTGCCCGGCCGGCTCGTCGGTCGGCGGCCCGGTGCTCCTCTACCTCCAGCAGGCCGGGGTCGGCGACTACAGCGTCGAGGAGGCCGGGACGCAGAAGATCCGCCAGCACGAGCCGGCGCTCTTCCTCCAGGACCAGTGGCAGCCGCGCTCGAACCTGACCGTCCAGTACGGCCTGCGCTGGGAGGCGCAGCTCCAGCCCGACAACCGGATCCCCAGGGAGGAGCTGTTCTACTTCCCGTTCATCGGCCAGACGGTCACCAACTCGCGCGGCACCTTCAGCTTCCCCTCCGACGGCACGCTTCCCGACGACGAGGACATGTTCCAGCCGCGCCTCGGGATCAGCTGGGACCCGAAGAACGACGGCACCTCGGTGGTGCGCGCCACCGCCGGCATCTTCGCGGCGCGGATCCCGGGCCTGTCGCTCGCCTCGACCCGCTCGACCAACGGCTCGATCGGCCAGACGCTCTTCCGCAACAGCGCGCTGACGCCGATCCTCGGGCCGGTGCCGGCCTATCCGGGTCTGATCCCGCAGTCTCAGATCGGCTCGCCCTTCCTGCCCGACGTCTTCGTCTTCGACAAGGACTTCAAGAACCCGCGCACCAGCGCCTTCAGCCTCTCCTACGAGAGCCAGTTCGGCGCCGACTACACCTGGCTGATCAAGGGCAACTACGCCAAGACCGACCACGTCACGCGGTTCCTGAACCGCAACGACCCGCTCTACGGCTCGCCCTGGAGCACGGGGCTCGCGCCCGGCGGTGCCAACGGCATCGCCACTCTCACGACCGTGACCTCGAACGCCAAGAGCCGCTACTGGGGGGTGACCGGCGGCCTGACGCGGAAGCTCTCGAACACGCTCGCCTTCCAGGCCTACTACACCTACTCGAAGGACAAATCCGACGACGACAACGAGCGCGACCCCTTCAGCTTCCGCTACGCGAAGATCACCGACCTCGAAAAGGAGTACGGCTACTCCGACCGCGACCAGCGCCACCGCGCCAACGCCTGGCTGCTCTGGCAGGGGCCGGCCGAGATCGACGTCAACCTCCGCTACTCCTACCGCTCGGCGCAGCCCAAGTCGATCAAGGCCGACGGCAGCGACGCCGCGACGCCGGCCGACCGCATCAATCCGGACGGGTCGGTGACCCGGCGCAACCTCGGGCGCAAGGACAACGAGTTCAACTCTCTCGACCTGCGGCTGTCGCGCACCTTCGAGCTGGGCGCCTTCTCGCTCGAGCCGATCGTCGAGGTGTTCAACGTCTTCGACGAGGAGAACTTCCGCCGGCCGGAGGTCACCAACCTGGTCTTCAACTTCGACGGCACGGTGCAGAGCGGCGCCGGTGACCCGCGGCAGATCCAGTTCGGGCTCCGCGTTCGGCACTAGCCTCGACCTCCTCGAGCGCCGCTTCGAGGAGATCGAGCCCGCGATCCGGGCCTTCCTCCCCGAGGAGGGCCGCTTCGCGCGGCTGCGGCGCGAGGCGGAGGCGCTCCTCGAGCGCTTCCCCGACCCGTCGGCGCGGCCGCCCCTCTTCGGCCTGCCGGTCGGCGTCAAGGACGTCTTCCACGCCGACGGCTTTCCGACCCGCGCCGGCAGCCGGCTGCCGCCCGAGGCGCTGGCGGGTGAGGAGGCGGCGGCCGTCACGGCGCTGAAAAGCGCCGGCGCCTTGGTCCTCGGCAAGACCGTCTCGACCGAGTTCGCCTACTTCGCGCCCGGCCCGACGAGGAACCCCCGCAACCCCGAGCACACGCCCGGCGGCTCGAGCAGCGGCTCGGCGGCGGCGGTGGCGGCCGGGCTCGCGCCCCTCGCGCTCGGCACCCAGACGATCGGCTCGACGCTGCGGCCCGCCGCCTACTGCGGCGTCGCCGGCTACAAGCCGAGCTACGACCGGGTGCCGCGCGACGGCATCGTCCCGTTGGCTCCGTCTTTCGACCACGTCGGGATCTTCGCGCCCGATGCGGCCGGCGCGGCGCGCGCGGCGCGCGTCCTCTGCCGCCACTGGCAGCCGCCGGGCACCGGGCTCCACGCGCGCAACCCGCGGCGGCCGGTGCGGCCTCTCCTCGGCGTGCCCGAGGGCCCGCACCTCGAGCGGGTCGAGCCGGCGGCGCTGGCGCGCTTCCGCGCGACGTGCGATCGGCTGAGCGAAGGGGAGTGGGAAGTCCGGCGGGTGGCGGCGATGGCCGACCTCGACGAGATCGAGGAGCGGCACCGGCAGGCGATGGCGGCCGAGGCGGCGCGAGTACATCAGCGCTGGTACGACGCGTACCGCGAGCTGTACCGGCCGGAGACCGCGGAGCTGATCGAGCGCGGGCGGCGGGTGTCGGAGGAGGATCTGGCGCGGGCGCTCGGCGGGCGCGAGCAGCTCCGCCGCGAGCTCGCGGCGCTCATGGAGCGGCACGGGCTCGGGCTCTGGATCGCGCCGGCGGCGACCGGCCCCGCGCCGCGCGGACTCGAGCGCACGGGAGACCCCGCGATGAGCCTGCCCTGGACCCATGCCGGCCTGCCGGCGATCTCCCTGCCGGCGGGGGAGATCGGCGGGCTGCCGTTGGGCGTGCAGCTCGTCGGCCGCTGGTGGGCCGACGAGGCCCTCCTCGCCTGGGCCGAGGAGCTGGAGGGGGAGCTGCGCGACCGCGGAGAAGGCGCCGCGTGACGGTCCTCCGCTGCCTCCTGCGCTCCGGCGCCTACCACGACTCGGTCGTGCTCATGCGGCTCCAGGCGGCCCTCGCGGAGCTGCCGGGGGTCGCCGACGCGGCGGTGGTCATGGGAACGGAGGCGAACCGGGAGCTGCTGGCCGCTTCCGGGCTCTTGCCGGAGGAAGCGGCGGGCGCGCGGCCGGAGGACCTCCTCGTCGTGGTGAAGGCCGAGAACGCCGCGGCGGCGGAGGAGGCTCTCGGGCGGGTCGACCCGCTCCTCGCGGCGCGCGCCGCGGCCGCCGCGGACGGCGGTTTCCGCCCGCGGACGCTCTCCTCGGCGGTCCAGCTCCTGCCCGAGGCGCGGTGGGTTCTCGTCTCGGTCCCGGGGCGGCACGCGGCGGCGGTGGCGCACGAGGCGCTCGGCCTCGGCCGCCACGTGTTTCTCTACAGCGACAACGTGCCGCTCGACGCGGAGGTGGCGCTCAAGCGTGCGGCGCGCCAGCGCGGCCTCCTGATGATGGGGCCGGACTGCGGCACGGCGATCGTCGGCGGGGTCGGCTTCGGCTTCGCCAACCGCGTGCGGCGCGGCAGCGTGGGGCTGATCGGCGCCTCGGGCACGGGCCTCCAGACGGTGGCTTGCCGCGTCCACGAGCTGGGCGCCGGCGTGTCGCAGGCGCTCGGCACCGGCGGGCGGGACCTCGCGGCGGAGGTCGGCGGCGCGACGGCGCTCCAGGCGCTGGACCTGCTGGCGCGCGACGAGGCGACGCGCGCGATCGTGCTGGTGTCGAAGCCGCCGGACCCCTCCGTCGTGGCGCGGCTCCTGATGGCCGCGGGAAGAGCAGGGAAGGAAGTCGTCTGCTGCTTCCTGGGCCTGCCGCTCCCCATGCGACGCCTCGGCAACGTCCACTTCACGGCGGGCCTGGACGAGGCGGCGGAGAAGGCCGTCGAGCTCGCGCTGGCGGGCGACGAGCCCCACGGCGGGGGCAGGCGCGGCGACGGGACCGCCGTGCGGGAGGAGCCGCGGCCCGCCGCCGCTCCCGGCTTCCTGCGCGCCCTGTTCGCCGGCGGCACGCTCGCGTACGAAGCCCTGCTCGCTCTCCGGCCGCTCCTGACGCCCCTGCACTCGAATCTCTCGCTCGCGGGAGTCCTCCCACTCTCCGACCTCGGCCGCAGCCGGGGCCACACCGTCCTCGACCTCGGCGACGACGAGCTGACGGTCGGCCGGCCGCACCCGATGCTCGACAACGCGCTCCGCCTCCGCCGTCTGCGGCAGGAGGCGGCGGATCCCGAGGTCGGAGCCATCCTCCTCGACGTGGTCCTCGGCGAAGGGGCCCACCCCGATCCGGCGGCGGAGCTCGCGCCGGCCATCGCCGAGGCGCGCACGGCGGCGGCGGGGGAGGGGAGGGAGCTGGAGGTGATCGTCCTCCTCGTCGGCAGCGACGAGGACCCGCAGGGCTTGGCCCGGCAGGCGGCGGCGTTCGGCGGCGCCGGCGCGCGGGTCGTGCGGACGATCGCCCAGGCCGTCGAGCGGTGGTGGATCCTCGAGATCGGCAGGCGGCCGGGGGAGGCGGCCGCTGCCGGAAGCGACGCGGCATCCGTCCCCCTCGCCGACCTCGACGGGCCGCCGGCGGCGATCAACGTCGGCCTCGAGTCCTTCCACGCCAGCCTGCTGGCGCAGGGGGCCGCCGCCGTCCAGGTCGACTGGCGCCCGCCGGCCGGCGGCGACGAGCGGCTGGCGGCGCTCCTGGCGCGGATGAGGACCTAGACGGTGCCCGGCGTCGTCCTGGTCTACGCCGGGCTCCTGGCGGGGCTCGCGGGGCTCCTCTCGCTGCTCAGGCCGCTGCGCTTCCTCGGTATCCGCAGCCGCCGCGGCGGGCTGGCCGTCGGGGCGGCGGGCCTCGCGCTGGTCGTCGCCGGTGCGCTGCTGCCGGCGCCCACGCGCCGCGTGGCGGCACGCACGACCCACCTCGACGACTTCATGCCGGCCTGGCAGTTCGGCGAGCGCCACGCGCTGCGGGTGCAGGCGCCGCCCGCGCGCGTGTACGCCGCCATCCGGTCGGTCACCGCCGACGAGATCCGCCTCTTCCGCCTCCTCACCTCGATCCGCTCGCCGCGTTTGACGCGGCGCGCCGAGAGCATCCTCGCGCCCGCGCCCGCCACCCCGATCCTCGACGTGGCCCTGCGCACGACCTTCATCCTCCTCGCCGAGGAGCCGCCGCGCGAGCTGGTCGTGGGGACGGTCGTCGTCGGCCGCGTGGCGCCCGGGAAGCACGGGCCGCAGGACTTCCTCGCCCTGACGCGGCCCGGCTACGCGAAGGCCGCGATGAGCTTCCACGTCGCGCCGCGGGAGGCGGGCTGGTCGCTGGTGACCACA